>NZ_JASATW010000002.1:52423-312083 GCF_030405905.1 Sphaerothrix gracilis Ecp01 | reverse complement strand
CTAGAAGATCGGGAGGTCACCATTCCTCACAATCAGGTTTGGACGCAACCTGTGATCAATGCTAATCGTGGCCAGCTAGAGGCGCTGGTCGTCATTGAGTTCTACCTGAGTCACCAGGTTGATGTTGACCAAGTCATGCATATTCTGCGCCGCGTTGCCCAGACCAGCAAGTACACAGATTTGCGGTTTCCAATCTCAGTAGAGCTGAAGGAAAAGCCAGAATCGACTCAGTTCAGTTTGGAAGCCTATCCTATGGATATTCGCGATGAGACGGACTACCGCACTGACTTAACCAAACGAGCTAAGGCTATCTTCAGACAGCAAAATATCGCCTATCCGCCCCCTTTCAACCTGACAATACATACCTGATACAGTCAGCTCTCCCAAACTTGTTCCAAAGTACTGATGTTCGCGGTTCTTTTACACAGCATAATTTCCTTCCATAACAAATAAAAAACTGTATCTCCGGGTGGATGAGTCTAACGAGACTCATCTTTAAGATTCGTATAGATAGTTGGATGCAATAGATTTATCCCTTATGGAAAATAATCAAGAACAAAATAATCAAGGACAAGACATTCTAGATAAAGCCGATCGAAATGAGCAGGCAGTTGTTGCGGAAATCAAGGAAACCGTCACGGCTCCTCTCCCCTCACCGCCGCCAATGCAGCCAGAGTCGACTGCTTCAGACCTCAAGCAGCGTCTAGACTGGGGCGAGCCAGGACTGACCATTATTGATGTGCGTGAGCGTAGCGCTTACAACAAAGAGCGCATTACCGGAGCGATTCCCATGCCGATGTCTGAGCTAGCGGCTGGCGCTAAATCAGCCCTAGAAGCTAACCGGGACATTTATGTTTACGGTGAGTCAGACGAAGAGACTGGAAAAGCTGCCAATACCCTCTCAGAAGCGGGCTTTGCTAGCGTCGCTAGGCTCAAAGGCGGTCTACCTGCTTGGAAGGCAATTTCTGGGCCAACTGAAGGTCAAGTGGCTACTGTATAGGGCCAAGTAGATTAGTTTGGCAAAGCTGCTTAGTCAGCTTGCAGCCGCGATCGCCCGTAGAGAGGCGATCGCGGTTTGTTTTAGGGAGATGGCTCTGGCAAATCTGACTGCTCTAGATTCAGCAAAAGTCCTACGGCTAAAGGTGCCCGCACGATATCTAAAGGCTGTCCCCACTGCTGTAGTTCTGCGATCAGCGCCGTTTCTACCTTGGGTCGCTTACGGGCCAGCAGCAGCCAAACGCGGGAGCGATCGGGTAGCTGAGCCAAATCTTCCCGGTACTGCATTAGCTCCTCGGTGGTTAGGCTCCGATTGCTGGGGACAGGATGTGAACTCAGCCGTGTCGCCGCTGCCGGAAAGTTATAGCGCTGCCGGTAGTATAAAAACTGCTGCTTGGGACCGGGCAAGACATAGAGGCGATCGCCGGACTGCCAGTTGGCCTGCATATAATCCAGAACGGGACGAACGTGATCAAACAAAAAGCGATCGGGATCAGCCACCTTTAGGCCCATGCGACCCATCGGAAACACCAGTAGTGCCACCAGCGCCACCGCGCCCAAGACGGCCCGATAGCGCCGTTGCGCGGTGAGTTGCGTGACGCAGAAAGTGAGTCCCTCCGCCACAATCAGCAGGGAAAAGGGAGCTAGAAACAGAATCAACCGTCCCCGAAAGGGATACTGGTGTAAATAGCTTGCCGCCAGGGTGATCAGCAGCGGGGCATTCAGCAGGGCTAGCCGCCACCGATCTTGGCGATAGAGATAGACGCAGCCGCAGATAAAGACAACCGCGGCGATCGCGTCGGTAAAGCCTAAAAAGCCCAGCGGTTGATAGAAGAAACGCCCCATCGCGTCTAAGATCCAGACTAGATCAAACCAAGCTTCTGGATAGCGGGCCGCCCAGCTTGCAACCAGCCCTTCGTTGCTGAGAGCCTGCCGGATGACCCCAAAATATAGCAAAGCAAAGCTAGCCAGCCAGGTCACATAGATCGGCAGGCGATTGAGCAGCCAAGTTTGTAGCTGTGCGCGCGAGAGCTGCCATAGCCGCAGCCGCAGCAAGTTGACTAACTCCACGCTGGCCAGCACAAAAATACAGGGAAACGAGGCCCAAATACAGACCGCCCCGACCAGGCTGAGCCAGACGATGCGCTTAAGGCCCAGACGTAAATAGCTCAGCGGCGATAGCAGTAGAAATAGCCAAATCGCGATCGCTAAATCACTGATATAGGGCTTAACTTCACCCGCGTAGTAAACGGTGTATTCCAGGGAAGCAAACAGGGCGATTGCGATCGGTGTCGTGAGACCTGTGGTGAACCGCCGCGCTAGCTGGTAAAACAGCCCCAGTGAGAGGATGCCTGCTATCAGCGGCAGCAGCCGCAGCGCATATTCGTGATTGCCGAAAAGCTGAATCGCCAGCTTCTCTGCCCACAGAAACAAAGGCGGTGCCGCTTGACTGTTATCCAACTGCGCTAAAAGCTGACTGTAAGAACGGCTGGTCAAATTCATGGCCAAGCTGGCCTCATCAAACCAGAGGGAACGGTTAGCCGCATACTGAACCAAACGCGCCACTAAGCCAAACCCCAGCAATCCCAGGGAAAGCTGCTGGAATTGAGTCTGCTGCTTAGACAACTGAGGAGAAACTCGCCTGAATTTATTCGCTGCCAGCATAAATTTGGGAAAAGAGAATTAACAGCTCATTTGTAATTCTAGTTTTGCGTGAAGCTTTTATAAATTCAGAAGATGCTCGGATTGCCAGACGGGAGAAACCTGCGTTTAATGAATGTTAACTCCGGCCCAATTAAGGCTTAGACTGGCTCGGAGAGTAACGGGGTGCTGATCAGACGGTTTTCGTTGTTAATGACGAAGTCAATAACGAATTATCGTCCTACCAACTGTGTCATACCTCTACTAAAATCCATGTCACCTCGCCATCCGTCAGGTTCCGGCTGCCAGGCTGCCCACTGCTTTTCAATTAGAGATATTGCCGCCAGTCAGCAAGATCCCGTCCTGCTCGACGCCCTTTTTCACAACTGCAACTACGACTTTGAACAAGTCAGCACCATTCTCGATCCTGTGCTTTCAGCCCCTGCGGCTTGTCAGCTAACCTCCCTATATCTACAGGGCATTGTGGTTCAGCAGTCCGCTTTTCTAGTGACCAATCTCAATCCCAGACAGGTGATCACGGTGCTGCCTAAAAGCGCCAACTGGCTGCTAGGACGTAGCTCAAGCTGTGCCGTCACCATTGACCATGCAGAGGTTTCTCGCTGTCACGCTGCGATTGGCTTTGCCTATGGTCAGGGATTTTATCTAACTGATGTCGGCAGCGATCGCGGTACATGGCTCAACCGCCATCGCCTTGATGCTTTGGAGCGGCGTGCCTTGAAGCACGGTGACCTGCTGGAATTTGGCAGCCTGCGGATTGAATTTTTTATTAGCGGCGATGCTACTCAACTGCGGGATATGGAAGAAACCTGCTGTTAGAGACGGCGCTGATAGTGCATTCCGGGTAAATGGCTCACCAGTTTGAGGATTTCTAGCTGCGTCAGTGCGCTCAAAACTGTTCCTGTGGCCAACCCTGTTTTTTGCACAATTGTGTCTAAGGCTGTGGGTTCAGTCGTAACCTGGGTCATTACCTGGGAGAGGGGAGGGGCTAGTTCAGGCAGCGGCGGCATCGGTTCAACCGGGCTGAGCGGCGGCATTTTGCCGAGCTGAGCTAATAGCGTCTCTATTCCTAAAATGGGCTGCCCTCCCTGGTTGATCAGCCCCAAACTACCTTGTCCTCGCAGATTGTCCAGTGAACAGGGAAGAACGTAGACATCGCGGCCATACTCATTTGCTAATCGGGCTGTAATCAGTGCCCCAGAGCGCTCTGGCGCTTCCGTGACAATCACGGCCCGGCTCAGACCAGCAATAATGCGATTGCGGCGAGGAAAATGAACGCGGTTGGGGGCAGTCCCCAAGGGATACTCACTTATCAACAATCCTTCGGCCACAATCTGTTCATAAAGTCGGCGGTTGGCAGCCGGATAAACCTGATCTACCCCCGTGCCCAAAACAGCCACCGTCATGCCTTGCTGCTGTAAACACTGGTGATGGGCCACCGCGTCAATCCCATCCGCCAGCCCCGAAATGATAGGACAGCCCTGCTGTACCAGCGCCTGCGTTAGCTTGCGCGTCCAGCGTTTGCCATAGTCCGAGGGGCTGCGAGTGCCAACGATGCCAACGGGCAATCCCTGCCATGAGGCGATCGCTGCCTGCAGTTGTCCCCGATAGTACAAAACCGGGGGCGGGTCGGCAATTTCAAAGAGCAGGTTGGGGTAGGCGGCATCAGCGGGAGTGATAAATTCCTCACCGCGCTCTAGATGCTGATTTAGCAGTGACTCAGGTGCTTGCTGTCGCCCTTGACGCAGGGCGATTCCGAGCTGTCGGCCAATGCCCTCAACCGCCTGTAGTTGCTCAGGCGAGGCTACCCAAGCTGCTGATAGACTGCCAAAGTGCTCATAAATCCGCTTGAGTATGACAGGCCCAACGCCGCTAATCCTCGACCAGGCCAGCCAGTATGCCCTCTCTTCTATCACGCCTGCTTCCTTCTTTAGATGCTGGCTTTACTATGCCCAAGCTGGCAGCTCGGTTCGCAGCGCCCAGGCCATGAGCTATTGAGCCTGCTGCTCTAAATATTCAAATACGCTCTTATCGCCGATATCAGGCGGAATCGGCTGCACTGCCTTACGCACCGCAAAGACAAGAAACAAAACGACCCAGGCCGCTAGCAGCCAGCGCTCCCATAGCAGCGGCAGCCAGCCTAGCATGTGGCCTAAAAGTAAGCCAGGAACAATTAGCGTCAGCAGCAGGGTTTCTGGTCGCCCAAAGCAAAATGCCTCTTTGAAGAAGATGCCGGTCAGAGCGGCAAAGGTGAAGCCAACGCCCAGCAGGGTAAGGGGCTGCTGATAGAGGGTCAGTAGCAGAGGGCTGGGATAAGCGATCGCCAAGCCCAGCGAAGCCACTCCCCCAATCAGCCAAAACAGCTTCAGGGTTTGATGCAGCGGCTTCAGGTAAATGTGAATTTTGGTCAGGCTTACTCCTAGCGCCAGCCAGAAGCCGCCGTACAGCAGCGTCAGCACCTGGAGTACCCAAGGCTGGGATCCCCGCAGCCAGAACAGCGCGCTGCCAGCGGCAAAGCAGAGCGCCGCCAGACCTAAAGCGCCGCGATAAATCACGACTTCTTGCCGATCGGCTGCAGTAATTGAAAAGGGGCCAAACTGTCCCTGATAGACGGGTGATGTGATCTGTTCAGATACCATATGGCTCTCTCTGGGCTGGATCAAGACGGCTATCTCTATGGTAGCGATCGCCCCGCCAATCCCCTAGCCAAAGTTGCGTAAGGCAATGGGTAAATCAAAGGTGAAACAGGTCTGATTCTGACCGCTGCTGGCCTGAATCTCGCCCTGTAGGTGCAGCAGCAGCTTTTGAACCAGGGCCAGTCCTAGCCCAGTGCCTCCCTGCTTCCAGGGATCGGCGCTGGGTACGCGGTAAAACTTGTCAAAAATTCGCGGCATCTCCGCCGCCGGAATCTCGATGCCAGTGTTGGTGATGCAAAACTGCATCTGATCAGGCTTAGCGCGTTTGACCGCCAGGCAAATGTGGCCGCCGGGCGGCGTATACTTGCAGGCGTTGTTGAGCAGTTCAGCTATCACCCGCTCTAAGCTGGCCTCATCTGAGATTACTTTTTCGAGAGCTGCCGGAATTTGCAGCTCCAGCTGCTGCTGCCGACTCTTGGCCCTAGCCTGAAACCCGCTGACGATGCGAGGCAACCAGCTCTGCAGTTGAATGGGGCGAGGATGAATCGGATGATTGCCAACGTCGAGCCGCTGTAAATCCAGCAGGTCATTAATCAGGCTAATCTCGCGCTCGCATTCTTCCTGCAAAATCTGATAGTAGCGGGCAATCCGGCCCTGTTCAGTCTTAGACTTTCGCAGTTCGCTGTCGAGGTCGAACTCCTGATTCAGCGTCACTCCTAAAAGCTGCAGCGCTACTCGCATACTGGTAACGGGAGTTCTCAGCTCATGGGAAACCGTACTGAGAAAATCATCTTTGAGGGTATTGAGGCGCTCCAACTCTTCCACTTGGGACTGGGCTGCCTGATAGAGCCGCGCCTGACGAATAGCGATCGCGCACTGGTTGGCCACCTGCTGAACCAGGCGAATATCCACTTCGTTGAAGCCGTAGCTTTTGTCATTAATCAGCCAGAGATCGCCGAGTACGCCCCGATCGTCCAGGATGGGACAGGCAAACATGGCGACTCGCCCTCGCACCGGATTGGGAATAATTGAGCAAAACTGAAAGTACTGGCCTTCCAAAAGCTGGTGGTAGACCTCCGGAAACGCCTCCATCTGAGAGACACGTCCCTGCGAGGAAGACAGGGACGTGGTGTACTCGTAGTAGATAGTTGAGGTGCCTTGCTCTAGGTCATACAGGGCCGTATTGGAGCCTTTGGTGCCCAGTGCCTCAGTCAGTTCCTTGACGGCATTCTGTAAAATTTGTTTTTCATCTAGGCTATCGCGCACTCGATCGGTGATGCGCTTGAGGGTCGCTTCAAAATCCAAGACCGTCTGAAGCTGAGCTGTCCGCTGCTGTACTTCGGTCGCTAAGGTTTGATTGCTTACCTGCAGCTGCTGACGCTCTTGCCAGTGCTGCAGCATACGGCTAATAGCGGCTGATAGCGCATCTAGCGTCAGCAAAAAGTCGGCGGAGTCGGCGGGCTGAGCCGGAAACTGCAGAACAACCACTCCCCAAGGCCGCCGCGCTATCTGCAGCGGCATCACGTAGCTCACCGGGACAGAGGACTGACTAGCCGATGACAGGGCCGAGTTTTGATCTAGAACCTGACTCGTCTGCTGCTGCCGGGCGGTTTGGCTAATTTTAGCTAAGCCTAGCTCTGTCAGCGATCGCGCCTGTAACGGCGGCAGTTCTGAACGGCTTGCTTCTGCCAAGGCAGGCTGCACCGGATCGTCGGCATAAACCAAAACCCGCTCAGCCTGCAAACTCACCTGCAGCAGCGCTGCTGTATCCTGCCAAAAGTCGGTGAGGCTTTGACTAGCCAAGCATTGCAGCGCGATCGCCCCTACCAGCTTCTCTACGTCAAAGCCAGCGTCGTTAGTTGCCCCTACTGGCTGAGAGGCAACCGTCTCGGCTGAGGAACTATCAGCAACAACGTCGAAAGAGGATGAAGGAATCATAAGCAGCAAAGGAATGCCAACTGGAAAAGACAATGCGGCATACTGACGCTAAGCCTATTGGCCGAGCAGCTTAACAGGTTTGTAAGTTCACTATTCCCGGATCTCCGCAAAAATGACCAGTTTTTGCCGGAAATCATAAAGCTTCTTTATCCCAAGCCCGCAATTGAACGTAAACCAGCAACAGGGCGATCGCCATCAGGACTGTAGCCGCTGCTGCCGCGTAGCCAAAATCAAACTGAGCAAAGGCCTGCTCATAGATGTAGTAGACCAGAATATTGGTCGAGTTTAACGGTCCGCCGCCGGTAATGACATAGACCTGCTCGAAACTGCGTAAGGTAAAAATGACCGTTGTGACTGCCGCAAAGATTAAAGTAGGGCGCAGCCCTGGCAGGGTGATATGCCAAAATTTTTGCCAGATTCCAGCTCCATCTAGCTCTGCCGCTTCATAGCGCGTCAGCGGAATCGCCTGTAGTCCAGCCAGAAAAACCACCATATTGAAGCCAATCTGTTTCCAAATGCTGAGCAGGATCAAAACGGGCATAGCCCAAACGGGGCTGCTCAACCAGGGAATCGCGTCAGCCCCCAGGCTAATCAGCAAATTGTTGACCGGGCCGTCCGGCTGAAACAGCCAGCGGAATCCCAGACCCGCGGCCACGAGGGAGGTGATAGAAGGAATAAAGTAGGCCGCTCGCAGTAGCCCCCGTAGGACAGCAACCTGATTGAGCAAAACGGCCAGCCCTAGTGGTAGTACCAGACTGGGCAAGACGGTGGCAATTGTGAAGTAGGCCGTATTGGCCAACACCTGCCAAAAATCTGGATCACTCAGCAGCCGCAAATAGTTCTGGCCGCCCTGCCAGTGCACGCCAGCGCGCGTAAAGCTGCCCGTTGTAAAGCTGAGATAAAACAGATAGACAATCGGCCAAATGACGAAGATTCCCAACAGCACCAGAGCCGGAGCCAGTAACAGCCAGGCAGTTGTGGTTTCATAGCTCAGCCAGCGAGACTTGGAAGTCATATCTCGGTATTCACCCAGCGTCACTCTTCAGCCTATCCCTAAACCCCAACGATGGCGAGTTGGGGCCGGTTTTCCTCTCTGCGGCTGAAAACTGCAAAAACATCGACAAAAAACATTGACGCCAATGCTGTCACCAAGGGCAAAGCCTGGGACAATCAATAAGCTGTGAGCAAGCTTTTGTCATGTCCCCTGACGGCGTCAATATTTCGATTGTTTCACCTTTGCCAGAGTGGTTACTGGCGGCTCAGCCTCAACAACTGCGCTTGGGCGTCATGGCTTCTGGTAACGGCAGCAACCTGGAGGCGATCGCAGAAGCGATCGCCAGCGGCCAGCTCAATGCCAAAATTCAGGTGCTGATCTATAACAATCCAGCGGCTAAAGTAGCTCAGCGGGCAGAACGCTGGGGTATTCCGGCGGTGCTGCTCGATCACCGCGCTTTTCCTAGCCGAGAGCTGTTAGATGCCGCCATTATTCAAACCCTGCTGGAGTGCGAGGCCGACTGGGTGATTATGGCAGGCTGGATGCGCCGCGTCACCCAGGTTTTAATTGAGGCTTTTCCGCAGCGAATTTTGAACATTCATCCCAGCTTGCTGCCCAGCTTTCCGGGGATGCGAGCAGTAGAGCAAGCGATCGCCGCCGGCGTCAAAATTTCTGGCTGTACGGTTCACCTGGTTGAACTGGCTGTCGATAGCGGCCCGATTGTGATGCAGGCGGCGGTCCCTGTGTTGCCAGCAGATACGGCGGCGACCCTGCAGGCTCGGATTCAGCAGCAAGAACACCGCATCTATCCCCCGGCGATCGCCCTGGCAGCCCAGCAGCTCTCTGATGGGTCGGAGGACTCATCGCTATTCTGAAGGGAGGTGATGGTTCGATATTTTAGCTATTCGCTATCAAAGCGTCGCATCAGATAAGCTACGCCAAAGTCACCGTTGGGGTGACTTTCTAGCTTCTCGGCCAAGGCAAATACCTGATGCGCTAAGTCTGGCCCCAATTTTTCGATAGTGGCCTGCCGTTCGCGCTCTGCCTGTTCCAGCTCCCGGATGCGGTTTTGCCACTCGCTGGCAAAAACTAACCCGATCTGAGTGTGCAGTCCGATCTGCTGCAATACCTGCCACTCACCGCGATCGCACCAAATCCCCTTACAGTTGGGACAGCGCTCTACATAGAAAGCCTTATGTTTCAGATTGACTCGGGCGCGAACCAGGTAGTGGCTACAGTCGGGGCAAAGCGCGGCGCGGTTATCAAGCGCAGCTGGCTCAAAGTCCAGATCCATCATGCTGGGCGCTTTGTCTATTTGTTCTACCGGCGCGGGCTGAGGCTGGGTCGCCTGCCAACGGCTGTAGTCTTCTGGCGCAATCCAGCTGCCTTGACACTCTGGACAACCATAGGCTGCCGGGCCTGCTGATAGATCTCCGGCTACCAGCGACACCCCTTTTTGCTTCGGACACTCCACTGAAACTGTCTCCCTTGCCTACCTGCGATCGCAACAGTAGAAAAACTCTACCATTTCATCCGCCTTCGCGAATTGAACGACCGGCTAAAAGCGCCTCACAGAACTGATTTAGACTCATGAGCCGCTGCTGAATCTGCGCCTGTCGCTGCTGCTGCTTCGCCGACTGCCGCGCTGCTTGTAAAAAGCTGATATCTACGGCCAAGAGCCGCATCAGCCGGTTCATTTCAGTCTGGTAAGCCTGTAGCTGAGTTTGCGCCGCTGCCGTGAGATGACGATCTGCAAGCGGTAAAATCTGCTGCTGAAAGTCCTGCTGCAGTCTTAGAAAATGGACCTGCAGCGTTTGGGCATCTGGATTGGGCTGAGTGACCTGAGCGGCGAACTGACGTAGCTCAGAGTGGAAATGAGTCAGAACTTGCTGGGAGGCCGGTGAGAGCATTGACGAATTTAGAACTGCACGACTAATGGCGATAACATGCTTCAAATTGAGAGTTTGTCTATCATTAGATAAATAAGCTTTAACTTTATCGCCCCTCGTCTGTCTTGCGTAGACGGCGATCCCTATAATCTGAGCCTCTATGGCTCTCAAATAATCAGTTTAGTCGCTAGCTAAACTGATTAGCTAAAAAGCTTTCCGCTGTAGCTCCACTGCCGCTTACCCATATCCCGGCAGGCTTTTTTGCTCAGTTCTAGGCGAACAGTAGACAGCAGCCAACCCTACTTTTCTCTGGCTCTCTGAGCAGCTTAATCTCTGTCAATGCAGTAAGATCTTCAAAATCTCGTCTTCCCTAATGCTCTCGGCAATAAAGGCTATGAATGTTGCTATCGCTCCCGCAATTCCCACCGACTTTACCCTACCGGATTGGCTGCAAGAATGTTTGGTTAGCCAGCAGAAAATTGCTAATGGTGAACTCACTGCGGAGTCGATTGAAGACGATCGCGCTAACAGCAAGCTGGTTTGCCAAGCCTTTGACTTTGCCTATCAGCTCCACCAGGGTCAAAACCGCGCTTCCGGGGAGCCTTATATTTGCCATCCGGTAGCGGTAGCAGGGCTGCTGCGCGATCTCGGCGGCGATAGCGCCATGATTGCCGCGGGTTTTCTGCATGACATTGTGGAAGATACGGTCGTGACGCCAGAGGAAATTGAGCAGCACTTTGGCGAAGAAGTGCGACAGCTCGTAGAGGGCGTGACTAAGCTCTCTAAGTTCAACTTTCACAGCAAAACCGAGCGTCAGGCTGAGAATTTTCGCCGCATGTTCCTGGCGATGGCCCAGGATATCCGCGTGATTGTGGTGAAGCTGGCCGATCGCTTGCACAACATGCGCACCCTAGAGCATTTGCCCCCCGCTAAGCAGCAGCGCATTGCCCAGGAAACGCTGGAAATTTTTGCCCCTCTATCGAACCGATTAGGGATTGGGCGGCTGAAGTGGGAGCTAGAAGACCTGTGCTTTAAATATTTAGAGCCAGAGGCCTATCGGCAAATGCAGGTGTATGTAACCGAGAAACGCACCGATCGCGAAGCGCGACTGAAGCAGGTGGCTGAAACCCTGCGCGATCGCCTCAGACATCTCGGCGTCCATTGTTTTGATGTCAGCAGCCGTCCGAAGCACCTGTATGGCATTTACCGCAAGATGCAGCGTCAGGGAAAAGACTTTCACGAAATTTACGACGTTGCCGCAATTCGGCTGATTGTGGGCACTCACGAAGAATGCTACCGCGCCTTAGCCGTAGTCCATGACGCCTTTCGGCCCATTCCAGGACGCTTCAAAGACTACATCGGCCTGCCCAAGCCCAACCGCTATCAGTCGTTACATACGGTGGTGATTGGAACCCACGGTCGCCCGATTGAGGTACAGATTCGTACCCTAGAAATGCACCACATTGCCGAGTACGGCATTGCGGCTCACTGGAAATATAAAGAAACCGGAGCTTCCAGCAATAAGAAACTGACGGCAGAGGACGAGAAGTTTACCTGGCTGCGACAGCTGCTGGAGTGGCAGCGCGATCTCAACGACGCTCAGGAATTTCTTGATGATGTCAAGGGCAATCTATTCGACGAAGATGTCTACGTCTTCACCCCTGATGGCGACGTCGTTTCGCTATCACGGGCCGCCACGCCGGTTGACTTTGCCTATCGCATTCACACTGAAGTGGGCAACCACTGTGCTGGGGCTAAGGTGAACGGTCGCATCGTCACTTTAGACACCCAGTTGCAAAACGGCGATATTGTGGAAATTATCGTCCAGAAAAACAGCCACCCCAGCCTCGACTGGCTCAACTTTGTGGTGACGGCCAGCGCCCGCAACCGGATTCGGCAGTGGTATAAGCGATCGCACCGGGATGAAAATATGGCCCGGGGCCGCGACATGCTGGAGAAAGAGCTGGGCAAAAGCGGCTTTGAGTCGCTGCTGAAGTCAGGTCCGGCCCGGATTGCGGCTGAGCGCTGCAATTATCCCTGCGTAGACGATTTACTGGCGGGGCTAGGCTACGGTGAAGTGACGCTGAATCTAGTGGTCAACCGCCTGCGAGAAGCGGTCAAAGCCCAGCAGCCGATTGAAAACGAATCCAGCAGCCTTGAGACGGCAGAATTTCATACGTCCACTTTTAGTCCTTCCGGGCGATCGCAGCCCAGCAGCCAAGAATCGCCAATTTTAGGCATTGAAGGGCTGCTGCACCACATTGCTGGCTGCTGCAATCCCCTGCCGGGTGAGCCGATCATTGGCATTGTTGGCTTAGGCAGTCGCGGCATTGCTGTACACCGTCAGGGCTGTCCTAATATCAAAGATATTCCGGGCGATCGCCTAATTCCGGTAAGCTGGAACCTACAGGACTCTAGTAGTGGGCGGCCCCCGACCTATCCGGTACAGCTCAAAATTGAGGTGATTGACCGGGTGGGGGTAATGAAGGACATTCTCTCTCACCTATCTGACCTCAAGATCAACGTGCACAGCGCTCAGGTGAAAACCTATCCGGGGCAAATTGCCGAAATTGACCTGGGTATTGACGTGCGCGATCACGCCCAGCTAGAGCAAACCCTGCACCAGTTGCGCAAAATGACCGACGTGCTGAAGCTGCGACGGGTGAGTCAGGTAGAACACTAAGGACTTATGGCCCATCCTCATCTGTGGCATCCGTTTACCCAGGCCAAAACGGCAGCCGAGCCGCTCAAGGTCAAGTCCGGTCAAGGGGCTTGGCTGACTTTAGAAAGCGGCCAAAAGGTCTTAGACTGCATCTCTAGCTGGTGGGTGAATACTCACGGTCATGCGCATCCCCGCATTGCCGCCGCGATCTACCAGCAGGCCCAAATTTTAGAGCAGGTTATCTTTGCCGGGTTCACCCACGACCCAGCAGAGCAGATTGCCACTCGCCTGGTTGAGCGCCTGCCGGGAGCGCTGAGCCGAGTTTTCTTTTCAGATAACGGCTCAACAGCGGTGGAAGTGGCGCTGAAAATGGCCTATCAGTATTGGCACAATCAAGGCCAGGGCCGCGATCGCTTTTTAGCTTTTGAAGGGGCTTATCATGGCGATACCTTCGGCGCAATGGCGGTTGGAGCCAGGTCGCCTTTTACGGCTGCTTTCAACGAGCTACTGTTTCAGGTAGACTTTGTCCCCTTCCCGGCGACTCACTGGAACGATGAAACGGTGGAACAGAAAGAGGCGGAGGCGATCGCAGCTATTGCTGAGAAGCTGGCCACCGAACGCTATGCCGCTGTGATTCTGGAACCTCTGGTGCAGGGCGCGGGGGGGATGCGTATCTGTCGGCCCCAGTTTTTGCAGCAGCTCCAGGCGATCGCCCGTCAGCATGACACGCTGCTAATTTTTGATGAGGTAATGACGGGTTTTGGCCGTACGGGTGACTGGTTTGCCTGTAGCCGCGCGGCGGTGGAGCCGGATATTATTTGTCTGTCCAAGGGGCTGACCGGCGGATTTTTGCCTTTAGCCGTCACGGTTTGCCACGAAAAAATCTACGCCGCGTTCTACAGTGACGATGCCCAAAAGGCGCTCTATCACGGCCACAGTTTCACCGCTAATCCTCTGGGCTGTGCTGCCGCCTTGGCTTCCCTAGAGATCCTGATAGAAACTGAAGCGGCCTTTCGCGGATTGGAGGCTCGCCATCGGCAGCGGTTGGCTCACCTAGCCGAGCAGCCTAAAGTAGAAAAAATTCGCTGTCTGGGGGCGATCGCGGCAATGGATTTGACCACTGCTGGTCAAACAGGCTATTTCAATCAGATTGGCCTCAAGATCCGGCAGCGAGCCTTGGATAAAGGCTTGTTATTGCGGCCCCTGGGCAATGTGCTGTACCTGCTGCTGCCCTACTGCATCACCGATGATGAGCTGGATTTGATCTACACGGGCATTGAGGAAATTTTGCTGGATGTATAAGTCATCACCAGTTTTCGCCCATCTGTAGTATCCGCTACGTTTAACATTTCTTATCTATCTCATAGGAACATCACATCTTTAATTGATATTTTCTATCTATGGCGGATAACCCATGCCGCAAGAATTTTAGCTATTCGGCTGCTGGCAATCGTTCAGTCCCATTAGTCACAAATCTTTAATTGCTAGCAGCCCATGACAAAATTCTGTAAAAGTTTCTGGACGGGTAGCCATAGTTATGCTTTGACAGGTAGAATTCTGAACAAGCCACTTCATAAATGGTTACACACCCATGACAGCAGTCCTTCAGCGCACCCAAGCTCCCGAAAAAGTAGTTACAGGCCCGTCAGAATCTATGCACCACGTGGTAATCATCGGTGGCGGTTTTGGTGGCCTTTATGCAGCTAAATCTCTGGGCAAAGCTCCAGTCAAGGTAACGCTGATTGACAAACGCAACTTCCACTTATTTCAGCCACTGCTTTATCAGGTGGCAACGGGTGGACTCTCAGCCGGAGATATTTCTTCGCCACTGCGCTCGGTGCTCAGCGACCAGAAAAACACCCGCGTCCTAATGGGCGAAGTTATCCGCGTCAATCCTGATGAGCGCCAGGTATTCCTCAAGAACGGTGAAGTTGTGCCCTACGACAGCCTGATTGTGGCTACAGGCGTCAGTCATCACTACTTTGGCCGGGACGAATGGGCGGACATTGCCCCTGGCATGAAGACGGTCGAGGATGCGCTAGAAGTGCGGCGACGGATTTTCCTGGCTTTTGAAGCGGCTGAGAAGGAAACTGATCCGCAAAAGCGTAAAGCCCTGCAAACTTTCGTGGTTGTAGGCGGCGGCCCGACTGGCGTGGAGCTAGCCGGGGCGCTAGCTGAACTGGCCCTAGGGACGCTCAAGGAGGACTTCCGCAACATTGACACAACGCAGACTAAAATCCTGCTGGTCGAGGGTATGGATCGGGTGCTGCCGCCCTATCCGGCTGAACTCTCAGCCAAGGCCCAAAAGTCGCTGGAAAAGCTAGGGGTCACGGTTCAGACGAATTCCCTAGTGACTAACATTGAAGGCGATATCGTCACGATTAAAAGCGGCGATCAGCTAGAGCAGCTCCAGGCCTATACCGTTCTGTGGGCGGCAGGCGTCAAGGCTTCGCCGATGGGCAAGGCGATCGCTGACTGCACAGGCGCGGAGCTAGATCGAGTAGGCCGCGTTATGGTGGAGCCGGACTTCAGCATCAAGGACTATCCTAATCTTTACGTGGTGGGGGACTTAGCCCACTACGCGCATCAGGGCGATCGCCCGCTGCCCGGCGTTGCTTCTGTAGCCATGCAGCAGGGTGAGCATATTGCCAAGGTAATTCGCAAACGTCTAGTCGGTGAGGAAGCGCCCACGTTCGTTTACAAGGACAAGGGCAGCATGGCGGTGATTGGTCGCAACGCGGCGGTTGCCAACATCGGCACCTTGAAGATGTGGGGCTTTCCGGCGTGGCTGACCTGGATTATTGTCCACATCTATTTCCTAATCGAGTTTGATAACAAGCTGTTGGTACTGACCCAGTGGGCCTGGAACTATTTCACCCGTAAGCGCGGCGTCCGTCTGATTACCGGCCATGACGAAATTCCCTCAGTCGCCGATCAGGTTGCCCGCGAGATGGAAACTGAGCTAATCAAGCCACAAGAAGTGGTGAATGCTTAGCTGAGCTACCTGTCGGCGACTCTAGATCGGCGCTCAATTTAGAGCATCACAAGGGGTTAAGTTTATCCAGCCGTCTGGAGCTGTACGCTAGGCTAGGGGTAAGTTTCTCTTGCCCATCGGCCTATGCAAATTCATCTCAAAATTTGGCGGCAGCCCGGAACCGAACAGCCGGGGCACTTTGTAACTTATACGGTGCCGGACGCCCACGCCGATATGTCTTTCTTGGAGCTGCTTGATGTTTTAAACGAGCAGCTCATTCATCAGGGGCAAGACCCCGTTGAGTTTGATCATGACTGCCGGGAAGGGATCTGTGGTTCCTGCGGCATGGTGATCAACGGACAGGCCCACGGCCCCCAGCGTCAAACGGCGGCCTGTCAACTGCACTTGCGACACTTCCAGGATGGAGCCGTACTGGTGGTAGAACCCTGGCGGGCAAAGGCTTTCCCTGTGATTAAAGACCTCGTGGTCGATCGCTCTGCTTTTGATCGCATCATGGCAGCAGCCGGCTATATCTCGGTCAATACTGGGGCCGCGCCGGAAGCCAATACCCTGCCTGTGGCCAAAGATAAAGCCGATCTGGCGTTTGACTATGCGGCCTGTATTGGCTGCGGTGCCTGCGTGGCGGCCTGCCCCAATGCCTCAGCCTCCCTCTTTACGGCGGCCAAGATTGCTCACTTGTCGCTACTGCCCCAAGGCCACCCCGAACGGCAGCCCCGCGTCCTGAAAATGACTCAGCAAATGACCCAGGAAGGCTTCGGTGACTGCTCTAATCATGGCGAATGCGAGGCGGTTTGCCCCAAAGGAATTTCAATCAGCGCCATTGCTCGGATGCGGCGGGAATATGTGCGAGCGGAATTCAGTTAGAAAATACGGGCTGCAAGATAGATAGCCGCGAAGCTTAAAAACGCTGGCGGGTAAGGCAGTCAGCAGTAGCTCAGCTTTTCGTCCATACCCGGATCTGACCGTTCCAGCCGCCGCTGACAACAGTTTTGCTATCAGGGGCAAAGGCAACTGACCAAATCCAGCCTTCGTGACCCTGTAAAACGGCGATCAGCTTGCCGCTGTCGATGTGCCAAAGGCGGACGGTTTTGTCACTGCTAGCCGTGGCTAACAGGCGACCGTCGGGACTGAACTTAATGCTATTGACCGCCTGGGAGTGCGCCCGAAAGCGACTAATCAGGCGTCCGCTGTTAATTTTCCAGAAGATAATGTCGCAGTCAGCGCTGGCGCTAGCGGCTAACCAGCCATTGGGGCTAACGGCAACTGACAAGACTTCTGCCTGATGTCCTTCAAGCCGATGCCGTGGGCCGTTTTTCGACAGCGGATAAATTTGACTCGTGTGCTCCTGACTGCCCGTGATCAGCGTTTTCCCGTCGGGGGCGATCGCGATCGCTCGTACCCAGTGATCGTGCAGTGACAGGGTTTCTAGAAGCTGACCCGTTTCGACCTGCCAGATTTTGACTGTGTGATCTTGACTGCCTGTAAACAGGTATTGGCCGTCAGGGCTGAAGGTGACACAGCGAACAAAGTCGGCGTGTCCCGTCAGGATAGATTTTTGCTCGCCCGTGAGCGGATCCCAGAGCCGCGCGGTTTTGTCATTGCTGACGCTGGCTAAGAGGCTGCCGCCCGGACTGAACGCGATCGCTCGCACCCAGCCCTCATGGCCCACCAAGACCTGTCGAAGCTGGCCGGTAGATAAGCTCCAGAGGCGCACTGTCTTGTCGCCGCTGCCACTGGCCATCCAGCGTCCATTGGGACTGACGGCTACGCTACGCACCCAGCTAGTGTGGGCCTGCAGACGGTGAACGCAGCGCCAACCGCCTGCTAAGCGAGCGGCGGACGGTGCTTCAGTTTTAGCAGGTTCTAGAGGCGTAAATTGTCGGTAAGCCGGACGACGATGGGGGCCAAATGAATCTGGCTGAACAGGAGCCATAGAGCAAGTCATTGTCACAACTAGACATTTCGGCAGTTTCCCAATTGCAGTTTTAAGCCAAGGCGGGAAATGGCTGAAATTGACTACACCCTGAAAGCAGACATTTCCCCTCAAATTTAATTTTGGTAGAGAAAGTGTTAGGCAATACTACCCCGTTTGCGGGCTTCTTTGTAGGAAGTGCCAACGTTACGCAGTCCGGCCCGAATCATCTGCTGCTCTAGTAGCGCAAAAAAGCGGGCGCGATCGCCCCCTCGCACGACCGCCTGATTGTGCGCTTCTGCCAGTGCTACCGGATAGCCATAGCCCTTTTGTACCTGAGCCAGGGTAATACTCAGGGCCGTCTCCAGCAGCGCCGTATCCTCAGCCACCCAGGCGGGCATCTCTACCCGCGCCACTTCCGAACCGACATGCACATAGCAAAAGTAAATAGCATGAGGTCCGTACTGAGACAAGATTTCCGCCGAGCTGCGCCACAGCGGACTGCGCTCTCCCGGCTGCAGCAGCACAGACCAAAGAGCCACATCTCGCAGCGGCTCGAATACCTGACAGGGAGCCTGATCGCGCCTATCGGCACAGTGCTTGAGACAGTTAGGTTCAGGATAGGGACAGCTCTCCAGCTTCAGAAAGTTCAGCGCCTCCCCGCTGCGGGAGGCACTGAGATAGCCCACCAGCGGCACTCCTATCGCCTGTAGGCTGTCCCATGCTTGCAGAATCGGCTGCAAAATGCGATCGCGCGCCTCCCCCGGCAGCGGCTCCAAAAACCAGTAAATCAGCGACCCATCCACCATCGCCAACTGCGGCACCTGTCCCCCAGACTGCGGCTCTGCCCCCAAAAAGTCCAACTGCCGCCCCTGATTTTTCCCATCTCCTCCATCTTTCCTATCCTCCTCACTACCGCCATCCCCGCGTTCCCACGTTCCCCCTTTTGCCTGTCCCAACTCCGCCAGCACCACCGCCTCAGCCACCGTCCGCCGATAGCCCATCCACTCCTCTGTACTGATGCCCCACTGCCGCGAGACATACAGTTCCTCAGCCCGATAAATCACTTCTGGCAGGCTGTCTAAGAGGGGATGACGCCCCTGACCGTAGTGCAATTGAATCCGGCCCACGTTAATTAAATAGCAGTAAGCAATCTCATGATGGCTGGGTGAGATTTGCGATCCATCGGTGGCAATGACGCTGTGGGCAACAGCAGCCTGGGGAATGAGGCTACGGGTAGAGAGAGGTTCAACTGGCTCTGCGACGGTAAACGTCATGCGATCGCGCCACTGGTGAAGCTGGGCCCGACG
The DNA here is from genome assembly GCF_030405905.1 of Sphaerothrix gracilis Ecp01. Classification (NCBI taxonomy): domain Bacteria; kingdom Bacillati; phylum Cyanobacteriota; class Cyanophyceae; order Nodosilineales; family Nodosilineaceae; genus Sphaerothrix; species Sphaerothrix gracilis. Next base: position 293,092 of record NZ_JASATW010000002.1, on the reverse strand, counting down.
CTCTACCTGATGCTGCTGGGCCTGCTGCATGAGCCGCTCTGCCTTTTCGATGCGTAAACGAGCGGCGGCAGCCTCTCGTGTCAAGTGATCGCTGATGCCCTGCATCTGCTGGGCAATTTTCATTAAATCCAGCATTCTAGACCTACAGCCAAGCTGAGAACTCTTGTACTAATTGCGATAAGGATAACAAATGCAGGCGCGAGTCATTGCGCGCGATCGCGCGATCGCTCTCTGTGTTGTAGCCCCAATCTGCTAAAAACAGCTCGGCCTGACACAAATCTTCTGCCTGCTGGACTTTCTGCAGCGTATTGACTCGATCTTCAATAAACCAAACGCCTGCAGCCTCTGACCTCGACGCCTGCTGGGCTAGCTGACGTAGGGTTTGTGCTTTGGGCTGCTGCACCTCTTTGCCAAAGATCTGGGCTGACGGAAAAGCTAAGCCTTGCTGCTGCAAAAGCTGATGGATAAAGCGCCCTTCCTTAGTGCTGATAATGACAACAGCTAAATCAGCAGTCAAGCACTGCTGCAAACGCTCTAGAACGCCTGAGTAAAAACGATGCTGGGCCAGCCAATCATCCAGGTCAGACTTGATCCAGTCATCCCGAACGCTGTCTACCGCGCTCATGGCGGCGTCGCTGCTGACGGGTGACTGACTCACCGTGGCTTTTGATAATGTCGGCCAGTTCTGTAAAACCGCTGTGGGACTTGCACCCTGAATTAAGGCTCTGAGCAAAATGGGCATTTCCCACCCGGTTTCAATCACAGGTCGCAAGGGATAGAACTGCTCGGCCAGCCTAACTGGCGGCTCTGCTGGAGCGTCGGGAAATAGCCGCTGATAGGCCCGCCAGGCGGTTTGAAAATATTCAATGAGGCCGTCACAAATAACCCCATCAAAGTCAAAGGCCAAGAGCGAGGGCTGAAGATGTGTCATAGAGAACCAAAAGAAGCTGCTTCCTTATTCTGCGGGCCAGCGGCTACTTGACAAGCTCAGATGGTTTTAGGACAGCCACACGGATGGCTAAATTCAAAGGCAGCAAAACTTCAAATTCGGTGCCCTAGGCCGTTTCCTCAGGGCAGTAGCAGGGCGATGGCAAAATGAGCTGTCCTTGATGCCGATTGACCACAATATCTCGACCAATCGATAATCTCACTCTCGTTCCCTAGCCGTTAGCCATCAGTAGCTGATGCACATCAAGCAATAAATATTTTTCTACTTGCCTATTAAATTAAGGTTAACGACCGGCGCAATTGTTCCTGGCAGTGGCAAGATCTTCTTGCAAACTCTGCCCCAGACGGCTGATTCTGAGTAGCTGCAGCGAGCCGGGCGATCGCGTCCAATCATAATTTCTGCCTAGCGATATCAGCAAAACTAGGGCGCTCTCCCACTCCTGGTAGTCGTGAGATTCTCGGTTTTCAGGTAAGTTATGTAGATAACATTTCTCGCCAATTTTCCCAGGCAGCGATCGCTAGCTCCGCTCATACCGTCTCAACTTTTATCTCTATGCCGTGGTCTCGAATTATTAGCGGATTTATTGCGATCGCACTGGCGCTAATGCTGACTGTGCTAGGGGGGTGGTATTTCACCGTTGGCTTTGGCATCGTTGTTTTTCTAGGACAGCTAGAAATTTTCCGCCTGGTTCGAGCTAAGGGAATTTTGCCTGCCGCCAAAATTACAATGGCCGTCAGCCAGATTTTGCTAATTGCCTCTTTTCTCGCCCCGCCGCTGGCCGATGCTATTTTGCCGCTGGCCGGTACCTTTATTTGCTTCTATCTGCTGTTTCAGCCCAAATTTGCCACCATTGCCGATGTGGCTGCATCAATTCTGGGCCTGTTCTATGGCGGCTATTTGCCGAGTTTTTGGATCCGCCTGCGTCAGCTAGAAACCGCCACCACCAGCAACCTGCCTCTGTCAGGATACTGGCCCCATAGCTGGCCGACGATTCAAGAGCTGCCCCAGGGACTCAGTGCTACTCTGGTGGCTTTTGCCTGTATCTGGGCGGCAGATATCGGCGCTTATGCGATGGGCCGTCTGTTTGGCAAAACGCCCCTATCTAATATCAGTCCCAAAAAGACGGTTGAAGGCGCTGTTTTTGGGCTGGCTGGCAGCATCAGCATCGGTATTGCTGGGGCTTGGGTGCTGCAGTGGCCGCTTTGGAGTCTGGCGGGTACGGCCTTGGGAATGCTCATCGGTGTTTCTAGCCTTTTAGGCGATTTGACCGAGTCTTTGATGAAGCGCGATGCCGGGGTGAAAGATTCTGGTCAGCTAATTCCAGGGCATGGCGGCATTTTAGATCGCACCGACAGCTATGTGTTTACGGCACCGCTGGTCTACTACTTCGTGACCTTGCTGCTGCCGCTGTTGCCGACTCTCTAAATCTTGTTGCCGCTATGCAGATTCGCGATCGCCCCCAGGCTGTACTCTAACGCTGCCCTGACACTTTAGCTGACCGTCTTCTAAGGCAAAGTGCTGAATTTCAACATCGGCTCCCAGATCAACCTGCAGCCCCTCCAATTCCGTCAGCGGTAGACCCGTCGGCGCTTCAATATCTTCTAAAAGCTGGGGCTGGAGTAGCGTCAGTAGCCGTTCCTGCTGAATTTGCAAGCGGGTGCGCAAGACGAGGGAAGCCTGAGTCTTTTGGTCGTGCAGGCTGATGGTTAAAACCTCTCCTCGGACGTGTCCGCTGCCTTTCAAGCAGTCGAGCGGTACTGCTGCGATCGCTTCTAGCCGCTGAGCAAGTGGTTCAGAAACGCGATCGCCCCGGCGATAGATCTTAACTAGAAAGTTTTGCAGGGCTTCGGCCATCGTGGTTGTCTGTAGTGAGGCATTGAGATCAGACTGGCTGAGAACTACCCGTCCCGTGATTAAAAACGGGCTTAAAAGCTGCAGCGCCTTGCCTCGCATTACCTGCCCTAGGTTGACATGAATATCAGTCGCTATCAGGCTCACTCGCCCTAGCTGTAAGCCGCGATAGATCGCCCCATCGGCTGACAAGTTAACTTGGGTTACCTGGCCACGCAGCAGGCAGCGATCGCTGCTGCTAATTTTGAACTGCAAATTTTCAGCCTGCTCGATCTGGGTCTGCAGCCAAAGCCGCAGCGCTGGCGATAAAACACGGCTGATCAGACGGCTACCTCTAACTGTTTTGGGCTGTGCTGACTGGGTATTGGCCTGCGTTTTTGAGCAATCTGGCATTGAGTCCATAGATCTTGTCGTACGCTATGCGGCAAAACTGTCTGGCTCTAGACCGGAAAGTTTCTTGTCAAGGATGACACAAATTTTCCCCGTTCTATCAGTGATTAAACTGACCCAGTTTTTGGGATCGCTAGTCAGCGCTTCCTGATATTTTCGGGGATCGCAATGTCATAAATCTGTGACATTGCGATCCCCGAATGGCTGATTATTTCGTTAAATCCCTGAAACGCCAAAGTTTCCAGACTTGATCTACCGTCAGATTTCTGTAATATTGTTTTACAAATGCGATCCCGAAGAGATTGCAAATATCCAGTCGGCCATCTTCCGGCAGTTTGGTGACAGTTGGGTGAGTCTGCTGGGTTAGTTCTAAAGCACCTATCAAAGAAGCATTAAGGAGATTCAGTTTATGACTCAGGAACGCCCCCCACTCGAAGAGATGACGCTACGACAGCTCCGCCGGGTTGCCAGCGAGTGCGAAGTTTCTCGTTATAGCCGAATGCGCAAAGTTGAGCTGATTGCGGCTATTCAAGCCGTGCAGGCAAAGCGTACGCTGTCTACTCCCGTACCGATGGCCACCGAGGGGCAGTCGGAAGTTGAAGCCGCCAAGTTTGACATGGCGACTGAGGAACCAACGCCCGACGTATTAGCCACTGTAGATGAAGGGCTGGCTGATTTACCTTCTGGTTACGGCGAGAGCCGGATTGTATTGATGCCTCGTGATCCCCAATGGGCTTACGCTTACTGGGATATTCCTAACGAGCACAAAGAAGAACTGCGCCGACAGGGTGGTATTCGTTTGGCACTCCGCTTTTATGACGTCACCAACATGAAGCTGGAGAATCGGACGCCCCACAGCCTACAGCAGTACGAATGCGATGAACTAGCGCGGGAGTGGTATGTTCCAGTTCCGGTCAGCGATCGCGATTATATTGCTGAAATTGGCTACGTTTGCGGCGATGGCCGCTGGCTGGTGCTAGCCCGCTCTACGCCGGTTCGGGTACCGCCGGTTTATCCCTCTGACTGGGTTGAAGATCAGTTCATCACCGTTGGCTGGAATGAGGATCTGCGCGGTAAGACCTTTGCTAACCTGGTGCCGCCCAGCAAGCGGATGGAGATGAACGGTAATCTGCATGACAACGTCTTTGACATGGCAAAAGCGGCTGAAGCCCAACGGATGGCTGGCTCGCTGTTTGGCTCCATGCAGCACGTCCCTGGCTCTGTCTATGGCTCCATGCAGATGGCGGCTCCTGAACAAGCCGTTAGCTCTTACGTCTTCCCTTCTGGGGTCGGCATGTGGGCTGGCGCCACCGCTTCTGGCATGGGCATGACTATGTCCGGTGCGGGCATGGGCATGGGTATGATGGGCCTAACAATGTCGGGCGTTGGCATGGGGATGTCGGGCGTCGGTATGGGCCTCAATATGTCTGGTGTCGGGCTAAACATGTCAGGCGTAGGCTTCTCGGCTTCGGCCCCGCCGATTCGCCCACGTAAGTTTTGGCTAGTTGCGGATGCTGAACTGATTGTTTACGGCGCTACCGAGCCAGATGCCACCGTCACAATCGGGGGACGTCCGATTAAGCTCAACCCCGATGGCACCTTCCGCTTCCAAATGTCATTCCAGGATGGTCTAATCGACTATCCAATCATGGCGGTGGCGGCTGACGGCGAGCAAACTCGCTCGGTACACATGAAGTTTGAGCGGGAAACCCCTTCGCGCAACACCAACACCAAGGCGGAAGCGGTTGAAGAGTGGTTGAGCTAAGTGCCTTCTGATTTCGGTTGCTGAATCGCATCACTACTGATTCAGCCGCCTCCCTCTAGGGGGAGGCTTTTTTGCTGCCAATTTTTTAAAATGTTTGGGCCTGATATGGTGAAGCCATGACCCCTGACGACATTACCCATGAGCTAAAGCAGCGTTTTGGCGATCGCGTACAAGCATTGCCGCCGGATGCCTGGCAGATTGAAACCGATGATTTCCGGCTGTTAGTCCTGCTCTCTAAGGATTTGAGCTGGCTGCGATTGCTAATCCCTATCGCGCCCCAACCGCAAGCAGAACCTTACATGAGGCAAATTCTAGCGGCCAACTTTGACTATACTCAAGAGGCCCGCTATGCCTTCTATGAAGCGGTACTGTGGGGCGTCTTTCAGCACGATCGAGAAACGCTGACGGCAGATAGCTTTCAATCTGCGACCGAGCGGCTGCTGGCGCTGAAAGCAGAGGGCCTCGATCGCTTCTTCAATGATCTGGTTGAGGCTCAAATTCGCCAAATCATTCAGGCTGCTAAGCTGCAGGGACAAACGCTAGAGGAAACCCTGAAAACCCTGGAGCGATTTTATGCAGAAGGCGTTATGGGAGAACTCTCCATGAGCGAAAGTTCGCGGCAAAATACCTTAGAAGCCTGGCAGCGGCAGCTAGAGCGTTTATGGCCGGAAATAGAGGTGCAATAGGATGGATATTGTTGAGCAGCTACGGCAGGACTATACCCGCTTTCCCCAAGACCAAAGCTTCGACCTCTACACCGAGCAGGTCTACTTCAAAGATCCGCTCAACGAGTTTAGGGGGAAAGCCCGCTATCAAAAAATGATTGGCTTTATCCAGCAGTGGTTTATTGACACGCAGATGGATTTGCACGCCATTGAGCGATCGGGCCAAACCATTAAAACCCGCTGGACACTGAACTTTACCGCCCCTGTTCCCTGGAAGCCGCGTATCTCTATTCCTGGCCGCAGCGAGCTGACCCTCAACCCGGATAATTTAGTCAACGCCCACATCGACTACTGGGACTGTTCTCGCCTCAGCGTAATCCAGCAGCTATTCAGCTGGTGAAATCGCCGCGATATAGAACCGATCGGTGTTGATAATGGGGCGATAGCGATTATCGATCAAAGTTTGAATTGCTTGCTTTTGGGCTGAGTTAGTAAATGGGGTATAGCTTTCAACTGTAGAGTAGCTGCCAGCTAGATAGTCGGCTCCGTGAGTAGCTAAAGCCTCTAGCTGAACGGCACTGATATCATCTGGATGAACTAGCCACCCTTTACGGTGAGAAAGATAGAGCAAGGTGGGATCCCCGCCCGTAGCAGAAACAAGCAACGCCTTTTGGGGAGTCGAGGCTTTGACCTGCTGCGCTAGGGCGTAGACCTCTGAAGTATGGACGACTTCGCGCCGCATATAGTCCAAGCTGTAAATCACTGAGCCACTTACCAGCGTCAATCCGATTGCAACTGCTAGAGTCTGCCGCTGCCATTGTTTACCTGACTGCAGCAGAACGTCGCAAGCCTTGCCGATAAAGATGACGCCATAAAAGACAAAGGGGAGCTGATAGTATTCGTGCACATAGCTAGAGGTCGGGGCGATCGCTATTGACACAACTACGCCAATCAGACCCATATCAAAGCAGCCCTCAACTGCCGAGCGGCGACGCACCCATAGCCCGCCCAGGAAGAGAAAAAAGCCAACTACGGCAAAGTGGCGCACTGCCAGCCGCAGCAGAATATCACCCCAAAATTTAAGTGACAGCAGCATTGTCCAGAGATAACGATCGGTGGTACCGCCCCAAAAGCCAAAGGTGTGACCGTAGGTAAGATAGATCTGGTGGGCGTGATAGTACCAGGCGGCGGTCACCCCTAATATGAAGCCGGCATAGACCCAAAGTGCTACCTGCTGAAAGAGCTTGCCTTTAAACTTCACTGCCGCTAAATACAGCAGCGGCAGTCCTAAATAGGCCAGGGGCAAAACTTTGAGCAGACAGGCGATCGCTACAAACAAAGCTGACACAGTCCAGTGCCACCAGCGTTCGGAGTCCAGCCAGCGAATGAAGAAGTAAAGACCCATGACGCAGGCCATCTGCATCATGGACTCAGGCTGAAAAGTACGACTGTAAAATACATTCAAAGGCAAAACGGCATAGAAAAAGCTGGCCCAGAACGCAGCCTGTCGATTAACTACGTAGGCAACTAGCTGAAATAAAAAGAAAAGCGCTACCAGGCTGCAAACAACGGCGATCGCTCTGCCGTAAATTTCAGATACTCCAAACAGCTTATAGAGCAGTGCCACCAGGTAGGAATATAGCGGAAATTCAGTCTCGGCATAGCCAGCCGAACTACCCGCCCAGTCAACCTGAGGATAAAAAAAGTTAAGACCATTTTCAGCGAAATTGCGGGCCAGAGCCGCCGTATCGGCCTGACGCCAAGAATGCACACCAATAATTGGCGACTGAATATTGTAAAGTCTGACTAAAAGTGCCAGTCCCAATAAAAAAAAGATTGAATTTGGCGGCAGCGTCTGGCGCAAACCGTCGGATCTTGAGCGATCGCGCCAGTTCAGGCTGCCTGTTTGTGAATCAGTCGCCATTGTTGAATTTGCCCAAGTTCTTGATAGATAACGCCAGTGGCTAGCTCAGCGCCCGGACTTACCCAAGCGTAGGCATCGGGCGGCAGGTTTGACAGGTGCGGATACAGTTGCCCCAAATGGGGCGTATAAAAGGTCAGCAACACCCAGGTTTTATTCGTTTCACCATCGACTGGGGCCGCAACGACAAAATCAACGGCATGGGCAGCTAAGACAGAAGCCAGCGGCGGTGACTGTAAAGCAGCCTTGAGCGTAGGACTATAGTTGCCCCAAACGCCTGTCAGTCCAGCGATCGCGAATCCTAGCCAAAAAGCTCCCAGCCAGTTAGCTAGCCAAATCTGCGGCGATCGCTTTTGCTGAGTGTGCCAGGTCATAGGCAGTAGTGAGAGTCCTAGCCCTAGCCCTAGCGCGGTTAGTCCATAAGCAGCCACGTCAGCAGGTAGCAGGTCAGGTTTAGTTATGGCTATGATTCCTGCCAGCAGCAGCAGCCCCCCCAAAAGGCCAAAGCTATAGCTGAGAAATCTAGGAAACCAGTGATTTAGCTTCTGGATCAGGTGATCTAGAGCCAGCCCCGAAAACAGTGCCATGAAAGGATAGAGCTGCAGCGCATAGTAAGGCGTCCGCGTGGGAAAAAGGCACAGCAAAGCCAAGAGCACAACCGGATAGCCGATCAGCAGTAGCCGATAAGGGCTGGTGCGGTAGTGCCGCAGGGCCAAGCCCAACCCCACCAAGGCAAACAGTCCCCAAGGGAAGGCATTGACCGGAATATTCCAGAAATAGTAAAGCGGACCGGCATCAGGGTGAAACGGCTCACTGAGTTCTGAAAGCTTGCCAAATAGCTGATTCAGCACGCCCGCTCCATAAGTGAGCACGCTGAGATGCAGCCAGGTGAAGACGACTAAAATACCCCCTATCAGGCCGACATAGATACCAGGATTGGCGAGATGGCGATGCCGCCCGTTTTGCCCCACCAGATAGGGTAAAAGGGCGATCGCGGGCAGCGCAATCATAAAGCTTTTAACTAAAAAGCCAATACCCACGATACTACCGGCGAGCAGGCCCCAATAAATCCGCTCCCGAGACTGCTCAGCCTGCAGCAGCGCCCAGATACCAGTCAGTTCCAAGCAAACCAAAAGCATATCCTGAGTAGCTAAATGCCCGTACTGCAGATATAGCGGCATCACCGGCAGCAGTAAGGCGGCAACTAAAGCCTGGCTTCGAGTCAGAAGCCGTCGCCCGATTGAGTAGATAAGCACCACGCTAACCAGGCAAGCCAGCAAACTCGGTAGTCTTACGGCAACTTCACTGCGGCCAAAGAGGCTATAGCTGCTAGCCATTAGCCAGTTGAGAGCAATGCCGTGAGTATAGACAGGATTCCCCCACCACTGGCGCGCTAGCCAGTGACCAGACTCCACCATAAAACGAGCCTCGACCGCAAAGTTACCCTCATCGTGAGCCATCAGGCTGGGATGGCTCTGACTCGTAAGCAGCAGCAAAGCTGACCACACCGTCAGAAGAAAATAAGGAGAGTGAATAAGTCGCCGCACAGCTACTGAGGATCAGATAAAAATCGTAAAATAGCGAAGCTCCAATTCACGAGTATACCGGGCTAAAGATCTAAAACCCTCGTTTGATTCAGCAGTTCTGGGAATGGAACGAGTCTATAGCGGCTGGTACTTTGACAGCTCGTGAGAAATTATCAAAAGCCTCTTCAAACGGGCTAAACGGGAATTTCAAGCCCTCACGCCTTAAACTAAGAATTGCTGACTTAGGGCCAGCCAACTACCCACTACTGTCCGCAAATTCTTGCGAGGACTTCACCTCATCAGACTGAGGTTTTAGGGGCCAGGTGAAGTGAAAGGCGGTTCCCTGCCCTAGCTCTGATTCCAGCCAAATTTGTCCCCCCTCCGCTTCAATAATCTTTTTGACAATCGATAGGCCGATGCCAGTGCTTTCTGTTTTATCCAGCTTTTGATTAAAGCTTTTAAAGATGCCGAATACCTTGTCGTGATTGTCTGACGCGATGCCAGGGCCATCGTCAGCCACAATAAATTCATAAAATTCTGTCTGCGGTTGAACCTGGATTTGAATGTAGCCGTTGGGGCGATGGTGATGCTTGATGCTGTTGCTGATCAGGTTGGAGAAAACCTGCTGTAATAGTACGGGTTGGGTAAAAAGGGTGGGCATATGCGCATCGACTGAAATGACAAACTCAGGCGGCGGCGCTAGCGAGTCGATCACTTTTGCCAAAAGCTGCCCGGAATCAACGGTTTCAGCGGCCATTTCAGCCCGCCCTGCCCGTGAATATTGCAGCAGGCCGTCGATTAGACCCTGCATTCGCTGAACGCGGTTCTGCAGCAGGCTGATTTGTGTTTGCGTCTCTGGAGAAATCGCAGTACCAAGGTCTTCGGTGATCCATTCAGACAGATTGGCGATCGCCCGTAAAGGTGCTTTCAAATCGTGAGAAACCACATAGGCAAACTGATCTAACTCCTTGTTGCGGTGCTTAAGCAGCTTGGTTGTGCGCAGCAGCTTTTGGTTGAGCTGTAACAATTCATCAGCGCGCAACTGTAGGGCTTGTTCTACCTGCCGCCGTTCGGTGGCTTCTTCTTCTAGCCGCTGATTGGCTCGCTGTAGCTCGGCTGTGCGTAGCTCCACTCGTCGCTCTAGGTCGGTATTGAGCGCTTGAATCGTATTTTCTGCCCGTTTGCGCTCGGCGATCTCTACCTGCAAGGCCCGATTCGTTGTTTTGAGCTGTTTGGGGCTGGGGATCGACAGGGCAACTGGCACCAGCGGCACCATTGACACAGCCGTCAGGGTTGAGACGCCAGCGGTGATAGCCTTGGCGACCCCAGAAAGCCAGTAGGTAGGATGCCAAAGCGTCCAAATGGAGAAGAGGTGAGTCGTACCACAGGAAACAATAAAAAGGCTAAACAGCACGAATATCCAGGAAAAAGGTAAATCCTGCCGTCGTCGCACAAAAGCAATTAGCATCAGCGGAATAGAAAAATAGGCGATCGCAATTAAAGCGTCCGAGACAACGTGCAGCCACACCAACCCAGGTTGCCAAAGATAGCAGTGCCCGTGCGGAATAAATGAGCCAGACGAGAACAAACCACCTAGACCTAAGAGCAAAATATTCATAGATCAATCCGTTAGTACTGAAGGCCCCGCTGATGAGCAATCAAAAATATTGTTTCTCAACTGAGCATATCTGCTGTGACTTTGATCTCCCAAAAATTTTTATAATTCCACGTCGCGGCTGTTCACATCCTGACTACAAGCGCTCAAAACCGCTAAGCTGGCGCTGGCTATATGACGCTATAGATGGGTAGTGATATGGCCGACTGTAGAGCGCAATCATTCGATCTGAGGTAGCTGTGACTGAGCAACTCAGGCAGATGTAGCCTCTTCGAGCGTTTCTGGCGGATGCTGCTGCAAAATCTGCTTCAGGTAGTATCCCGTGTAGGACTGGGAATGAGCCGCGATCGCCTCTGGAGTGCCTTCAGCAATCACTTCGCCACCGCGATCGCCCCCTTCTGGGCCTAGGTCAATAATCCAGTCAGCGGAGCGAATCACGTCTAGGTTGTGTTCGATCATGATGACGGAATTGCCCTTATCCACCAGCCGCTGCACGACGTCCAGCAGCTTATGCACGTCGTAGAAGGACAGGCCAGTGGTGGGTTCGTCAATTAGATACAGGGTTTTCCCCGTCGAGCGCCGGGCCAGCTCAGAGGCTAGCTTCATTCGCTGGGCTTCTCCGCCTGAGAGGGTAGGGGCGGTTTGCCCCAAACGCACATAGCCCAGCCCGACATCCACCATCGTCTGCAACCGACTCGCCGCTTTGGGAATGTTTTGAAAAAAGTCAGCCGCTTCTTCAGCGGTCATATCTAAGACCTGAGCGATTGTTTTGTCCTTGTATTTCACCTGCAGCGTTTCCCGGTTGTAGCGTGCCCCCTTGCAGACTTCACACTGCACGTAGACATCCGGCAGAAAGTTCATCTCAATTACGTTAACGCCCTGACCGCTGCAGGCTTCACAGCGCCCGCCCTTAACGTTAAAAGAAAACTGCCCCGGCTTGTAGCCTCGCGCCTTGGCCTCAATTGTCTCGGAAAATAGCTCCCGAATCACGTCAAATACGCCGGTGTAGGTCGCCGGATTCGATCGTGGCGTGCGGCCAATGGGAGACTGATCAATCACGATCGCCTTGTCCAGCGCTTTTAATCCCTTAATGTCTGAGAGTTCTTTAGGATAGGGAATCTTACGACCAAAGTGATGCTGCAGCGCCGGATGCAGCAGCTCGTTAACCAGGGTAGATTTACCAGACCCCGACACGCCCGTAATGCAAACCAACATACCCAGCGGAATATCAACGCTGAGGTCTTTAAGATTATTGCGATAGGCTTTTTGAATTTGTAGTTTGCGACCGTTACCCTGACGGCGCTCTGTGGGAGTGGCAATTTTGCGTCGCCCCGCAAGATAAGCGCCGGTCAAAGACTCTTCGGCTGCAAGCAAAGCCTGCAAGTCACCCTGAGCCACAATGCTGCCACCGTGAATGCCAGCACCGGGGCCGATATCGACTAAATAGTCAGCGGCGCGGATCGTATCCTCATCATGCTCCACGACGATGAGGGTATTGCCTAGATTGCGCAGCTTGTGTAAGGTTTGCAGCAGCCGATCGTTGTCGCGCTGATGCAGGCCAATACTCGGCTCGTCCAGCACGTAGAGAACCCCAGTCAGGCCGGAGCCAATTTGAGTGGCAAGGCGAATGCGCTGAGCCTCCCCCCCGGATAGGGTCATGGCGGTGCGATCAAGGGTGAGATAGTCCAGTCCTACATCTAGCAAGAACTGTAGTCTAGCCCGAATTTCTTTTAGCACCAGATCGCCAATCTGCATCTGGCGGGAGGAGAGCAGCGGAGCATTGCCGTCCCCGACTAGAGCCTTAATTCGAGCTAGACAGTCTCGAATCGAGACGCTGGTGAGGGCATGGATATTGTGGGGGCCAATGCGAACCCCCAGCGACTCCGGCTTCAGGCGCGTTCCCTGACAGACCTCGCAGGTTTGATTGACCAGATACTTTTCTAGCTTTTGCTTGTAGGTTTCTGAATTGGTCTCGCGATACTGCCGCTCCAGCATCGGGAGTACCCCTTCGTAGCGGCGGTGATAGCCGCGTTGTTCTCGGTAGCGGGAGTCGGTTTCAATATAGATTTTTTCGTCAGAGCCGTGCAGGATAACGTGCTGCTGCTCCGAAGTTAGCTGCTCCCAAGCTGTCTGCAGCTCAAAACCGAAAGCCTGCCCGACGCTATAAAGCAGGGAGAAATAATAGGTGTTATCTTTCTCTGACCAGGGGGCGATCGCCGCATAGACAGGCAGCGTCGGATCGGGCACTGCCAGCTCGGCGGAAAATGTGCGCAAGCTGCCTAAGCCGTGACAGTGGGGGCAAGCGCCGTAGGGCGAGTTGAAAGAAAACAGCCGGGGGGACAGTTCTTCCATCACCGCTCCATGTTCAGGGCAGGCAAAGTTCTCGGAAAAAACCAGTTCGCGGGGTGTCCCGTAGCTGGCCCCTGCCTCAGCCGCTATCGGCCTGTCATTTCTATCTGAGGGCAATCTGTCCGCTAGGGAAACAACTTTTTCTCCCTCCGCCTGGGCCGCGCTATCAACAATCTCGACAATAGCGATGCCTTCAGAGCGACGCAGGCAGGTGGCTAACGAATCTGCTAAGCGCTCTTGCAGGCTGTCCTTTTTCACCAAGCGATCGACAACGACTTCAATATCGTGTTTGTAGTTCTTATCGAGTTCGATGTTGTCGCTGAGATCGCGCACTTCGCCGTTGATCCGAACCCGCACAAAGCCTTCAGAAGCTAGAGCTGACAGCAGCTTTTTATGGGTTCCCTTCTTGCCGCGAACCACCGGCGCCAAAATCTGAAAGCGGGTGCGATCGGGCAATGCCATCACCTGATCGATCATCTGGTCGATAGTCTGAGGCGTAATCGAGCGATCGCAGACCGGACAGTGCGGCTCCCCAGCCCGGCCAAACAGCAGCCGCAAATAGTCGTAAATTTCCGTCACCGTTCCCACCGTGGAGCGGGGATTGTGGGAGGTAGATTTTTGATCAATTGAAATCGCCGGACTGAGGCCCTCGATGGCGTCTACATCCGGTTTGTCAATCTGCCCTAGAAACTGCCGGGCATAGGCGCTGAGAGATTCTACATAGCGCCGCTGACCCTCGGCAAAAATGGTGTCAAAAGCCAGCGAGGATTTACCTGAACCAGAAACGCCGGTGAATACTATGAGCTGATTGCGAGGCAGCTCTAGGCTAATATTCTTCAGGTTATGCTGCCGCGCCCCGCGAATGCGAATGATATCGTCCTCAGCCAAGCTCGGAGCCGGATGGTGACCATTGCGCCCATTCTGAGTCTGGGCGGCTTGGACGGCAGGAACTGAATCGCTTTGAGACATAGAAAACGGCTATTAAACGGCGCACACCCCCTCATGATAGTAAAGCGCTTCAGTCTATGAGTGTCTAAATACCTAAACTGCCGCCTGAACCGAACGAGAGGCAGCATCACGGGCGGCGATCGCAGTGCTGGCCCTCAGCTTTGGGACAGAAGCGCCACCTCCGCTGGCAGCTTTCTGCAAGAGTCGCTGCCGTGCCTGTAGGGTTGCCTGCAGGTCAGGCTTAATCTGAATGGCCTGATTGTAAGCTGCGATCGCTCGCTGAGTTTCCTTGAGCTGCTCTAGGACCTTGCCTTGCTGATGCCAGGCCCAGTAGTTATGGGGCTGCAGCTTCACCACCCGGCCATAGGCGAGGGCAGCTTTCTGGTACTTGCCGACTTTTTCTAAAACGTGGGCCAGCTTGAACCAGGCCACATGATCGTCAGGCTGCAGCTTCACCACCCGACTGTAAGAGAGAGCCGCTTCCCAGGGCTGATCGAGGTTTTCTAAGGCCATCCCCTGCATCAGCCAGGCTAAAGCATCATTGGGATTGGCTTGAACGGTTCGCTGGCAGGCCGCGATCGCCTCTTCGTAATGCTGGAGCTGATAGAGGTGGTCTACCCGCTGGAGCTGCAGCAAAATCTGCTTGCGCCGTTCCAGCGCAGATTGAAAATCGGGCTTAAGCTGAATGGCGCGATTATAAGCTTGAATTGCGGCCTCTAAAGACTGTAGCTTTTCTAAAATTTGACCGCGATCGTGCCAGACCCAATAGTTCTCCGGCTGCATTCGCGCCACTTCTTCGTAGGCGGCCAAGGCCCCCTCATAGCGCTCTAAGGCTTCTAGGGCTTTGCCTCGCTTCAGCCAAGCCAGATAGTCGTCAGGTCGTAGCTGCAGCACCCGGTCATAGGCAACGATTGCCTCTTCAAAGTGACGCAGGTTTTCGAGCGCCAGTCCCTGCTTAAACCAAACCTCATAGTTTTTGCTCTCCGACTGCAGCACCTTCTCGTAGCAGGCCAGCGCTTCGTGATATCGATTTTGACTGAAGAGTTCATCTCCGCGATTGAGCCAGGCTGCTCCCTCCCCTGGCAGCACCATCTCCGCGATCGCAGAAGCCTCTGAGGCTATTGGATCTTCCATCAGAGTCTCAACTGCTGCCAATGCTTCTGAGGCAGAGTGATAGCGCTGACGATAGTCGTAGCGCACCATCTTATCTATAATTTCGGTCAGCTCCTGGCTGATAACCACCTGATCGCGCCAGAGAATTTCACTGTTTTTAGGATCTTTGCGTAAGCGCTTAGGCTCAATTCCCGTCAGCGCTTGAATAGCCAGCATTCCCACCGCATAGATATCGCTGCTGAGGCAGGGTTGCCCCGCGAGCTGTTCGTTAGGCATGTAGCCCATTGAACCGATGGCAATTGTAATACTGAGCTGCCCGTCTTCTTCAATCGGCTGATTGCTGACCTGCTTGACCGAGCCAAAATCAATCAGAATGACTTTCTGATCGGCCTGCCGCCGAATTAGATTAGACGGTTTAATATCGCGGTGAATGACCTGATGCTGATGCACGTAGGTCAATGTGCTTAAAACATCCTGCAGCAGATCAATTACTTGGGCTTCGCTAAACAGATTTTCTGCCGTCAGCTCGTTACTCAGCAAGGAGCCTTCAATATACTCCTGCACTAAATAAAACTGTTTATTCTCCTCAAAATGAGCCAGCAATCGGGGAATCTGGTGATGGCAGCCGAGCTGATACAGGGCGGAAGCTTCAGCATCGAAAAGGCGCTGGGCTGACTCAAATGAAATGCTATCAGTCACCCGAGGCTTGAGCTGTTTGACCACACATCTAGGCTGACCGGGTAAGTGTAAGTCTGTTGCTAAATAGGTTTGCCCAAAACCTCCACCGCCTAAATGCGAAATAATTTGATAGCGCCCACCAAGTTTTTGGCTCAACATAGGGTGATGAGTGATAGATGCTGACCTGCCAGTTGAACATGAAGCTAACAAGCCATCTTCAAGAAATTCCGTGTAGCTAAGGGCTAGTAGGTATACGAGTAACCGATGTTCAGCGAATCATTGACGTATATTCACCCTTATAGCAGCTAGCTGGCCGCTGGCGGATGAGTGAAACTGTTGAGTTTACAAGTTCATTTTGACGCGAGTATGACCTTAGCTTCGGCAAAAGAATGCAGACTTCACCGTATGTTTAAGCCGATGACAAATTAGATTTACGCCTGCTTCAAGACTGTTTAGGGGGTTTCACCCCTTAAATGGAACAAAATTGCTGTCCGGCTATGGTGCTTGCCACTGGGTTACCGCTGGTTGAGTTTGAACCAGAACCCGCCCTTGCGAAATCACTGTTCTCACCGCCGGGCGGTGGCAAATTGCTTCATAGCGATCGCCCCCATCTAGCACAATCAAATTCGCTGGTTTACCCACGGCTAAGCCATAGCTCTCGCCGAGGTGCAACGTTTTAGCGCCGTTCTCCGACACCATGTCGTAGCAGGTATTGATTTCATCTCTCCCTGTCATCTGACAGACATGTACCGCCATCCAGGCTACATCTAGCATATTGCCTGTGCCCAAGCTGTACCAGGGATCTTGAATACAGTCATGGCCCAAGCTGACATTTTGACCGGCCTGCCACAGCTCTTTGACACGGGTAACGCCGCGCCGCTTGGGGTAGGTGTCAGTCCGTCCCTGCAGCGTGATATTGATCAGCGGATTGGCAATGAAGTTGATGGGGGTGCGCCGTAGAAAGCCCATAAGCTTAAGAGCATAGGCATCGTTATAGGAGGCAAAAGCGGTGGTGTGACTGGCGGTTACCTGTCGGCCCATTCCCGTTCGAATGGCTTGAGCAACCACGACTTCTAAAAACCGTGACTGCTCATCGTCGATTTCGTCACAGTGAATATCGATTAGGCGATCGTATTGGGCCGCTAGCTCAAAGATGCGATGCACCGAGCGCACACCGTCTTCTCGCGTCAGTTCATAGTGAGGAATACCCCCTACTACATCTGCGCCCAGCTTCAGCGCCTCTTCTAACAGCGCGGCGTTATCAGGACTGGTGTAAACGCCATCTTGGGGAAAGGCCACAATCTGTAGCGTCATCCAGTCTTTGACGGCCTCACGCACGGCCAGCAGCCCTTTAAGCGCTGTCAAGCTCTTTTCGCTCACATCGGCATGGGTACGGACAAACAAAACGCCCTGCTGGGCCTGCTGCTTTAGAGCCGCGATCGCGCGATCTTTGACATCCGCTAAGCTGAGATTTTGCTTGCGATCGCGCCAGATTTCGATCCCTTCAAACAGGGTGCCGCTGCGGTTCCAGCGAGGCTGTCCGGCAGTGAGAACAGAGTCGAGGTGAATATGGGAGTCAACTAAAGGCGGACTGACCAAATTGCCGCCAGCGTCAATTTCAGTGGCAGCGCTGTGGGAGAGGTGCGGGGCGATCGCAGTAATCTTGTTTTGCCCAATGGCAATGTCAACGAGTTTTCCTTCAGCCGCTCCGATGAGCCGACACTGGCGCAAAATCATAGACGCAGAAACCATAGAGCGCTGACCCCACACTTAATTTCGCCACAACTGCCAGCCCTGCCGACGGCAACCCCAAAGAGGCTCAAAGGCTATGTCGGTTCTACCAGACCCTGCTTTTCCCACCAGCGATTGAGTGGATAGTAGATTGCGGGTGCCCAGAGACTGCTGAGAATGGCTGAACTCAGGGCTATGCGCTGGTGATAGACCCAAATCTCGGTTAGGGGCGGATAGAGCGAACCGGGCTGAACCAAATTGTGCAGGCTGATTTGAATCGCCGTGACCGTTTCAGCTACAACCGCCATGCCAAAGACAATCAGGGCCACCGAAACAATATCTTCTTGAATGTATCGCTGCTTTTGCAGTCGCGCCGTCAAGATGCCAACCAGGATAAGGCCAAGGGTATGGGTAGGCTGCGGAGAGGTCATCCCGTCCTGCAGCAATCCTAAAACCAGCCCCGCGATCGCCCCTTCAAAAGCGGTGCGTTTGACGCTCCAGGCCACCACCCACATCAGCACCCAGTTAGGCCCGACGCCCAAAATTTCCATGCCTGGAATCCGGGTGGGCAACATCAGCAGACAAAGCAAAACCGAACCCACGGTGACCATGCTGTTTAAGAAACGCCGCGTGCGGAGATGCCGAAGGCTGCTAGCACCTGATGGAGTCATGGGAGTTAAAACGAAGCGTCTTCTAATGTTTCTGTGAGATTGCTGCCTGGCTCATCGGTATCTAACTTCGGCTCAAATGGATGCACCATTACCCATTCCAAAGCACTGATTGGGGCCGAAAGCTGAATGACCGCTTCTGGAGCCGGACTCTTGGTGAGATCTAAAGACTCAACTCGGCCAATAGGCACATCCTTAGGATAAAGGCGGCTGTAGGAAGAAGTGGTCACAACATCTCCAGGCTTGACATCTGGCAGCTTGTCAAAAAATTCCATCACGACCCGATTGCTAGACTGCCCCCGCATGTAGCCCATAGCGCGGCTACGGCTAACCTTGACACCCACGCGGCTGGTCGGATCGCTAACTAGCAAAGCCCGGCTGGTGTTGGGGGTAACTGAGACAATTCTGCCCACTAAACCGCCTGGCCCGGTGACGATATAGCCCACTTCAATGCCGGCCTGACTTCCTCTAGCTAGAGTGACTTGCTGCCACCAGTGATCAGCGCTGCGACCAATGACGGCAGAGACAACCCCCGCTTTGAGCGCCTCATCTTTGGAA
Organism: Sphaerothrix gracilis Ecp01; assembly: GCF_030405905.1. Taxonomy (NCBI): domain Bacteria; kingdom Bacillati; phylum Cyanobacteriota; class Cyanophyceae; order Nodosilineales; family Nodosilineaceae; genus Sphaerothrix; species Sphaerothrix gracilis. The sequence goes on along the minus strand of NZ_JASATW010000002.1, from coordinate 274,365 downwards.
TCAACCAGATTTTTGAGCGTTTGATTCTGATTTTCTAGCTCAACAATGCGCTCCTGCAGCTCCAAAATATAGGCGTTTTCAATTTGCTCTGGTTTGGTCAAACCAGGCTGCAAAGGACGGGTAATCCACTGGTAGATCTCATAGACTGCAGCGCCCTGCGTCTGGCGAATAAACCAGGCAGATCCGACTGCCAGCACAATAAAGCCTGTACGTAAGGCATATCGATCCCACCAGCGACGCAGTACAAACATAGAGATTTTACTTATGAACTAGCGCTATAGACTACGAGAGCGACCACTAAAGACCCGCTCAAGCTGGTTGAAGTTCTCCAAAACCCGACCTGTTCCTAAAACCACACAGCTCAGCGGATCGGCGGCTACGTGGACCACAATGCCAGTTTCGTGACTGATCAGCGTATCTAAACCATGCAGCAGGGCACCGCCTCCCGCCAGCATAATGCCGCGATCGATGATATCTGCTGCTAGCTCAGGGGGCGTCCGCTCTAAGGTGCGTTTGACAGCTTCAATAATGACGGAGAGCGGTTCAGACATGCTTTCGCGGATTTCTGGTGCCTTGATGGTAACTGTGCGCGGCAGCCCTGAAAGCAGATGTAAGCCCCTAACATCCATCATCAGCTCACCGTCATCGGGGGTAGGATAGGCTGAGCCAATTTTGATCTTAATTTCTTCAGAGGTGCGCTCACCAATAACCAGGTTATGCACCTTCTTCATGTATTGCGAAATCGACTCGCTTAGCTCGTCCCCAGCAATACGCACTGATTCGCTCAGGACAGTTCCCTGCAGGCTTAAAACGGCAACCTCAGTGGTGCCACCGCCAATATCAATAATCATATTGCCAGTGGGATCAGCTACGGGCAGTCCGGCCCCAATGGCCGCTGCTACCGGCTCATCAATCAGGTAAACCGTTCTAGCTCCGGCCTGCTCAGCCGCATCCATCACGGCGCGGCGCTCTACCCCAGTAACACCGCTGGGAATACCAATGACGATTCTGGGTGATACCAGTGTTCGTCCTTCATGCACCTGTCGAATGAAGTGCTTGAGCATTAGCTCAGCCGTATCAAAATCAGCAATTACGCCATCTCGCAGCGGTCGCAGGGCGACAACATTGCCGGGAGTCCGGCCCAGCATCTTCTTAGCTTCTTCCCCGACGGCAAGCGGCTTCTTGTCATTCTGATCGATGGCGACAACTGAGGGTTCCTGCAAGACGACCCCCTTGCCAGACACATATACGAGGGTATTGGCAGTTCCTAGGTCAATACCCATATCACGGGAAAAGGATAAGCGATCAAAAAGACCCACTAGCCTACAATGCCCCCAAAACGAGCGGTTTTAATGAAAAACTTCCAGCACAATGTCCGCAAAGTTTTGTCGAAGTGGATTCTATTACGTTTCGTATCGCGGCGTCTAGTCGGGTAAACTCTCTTCTGAAAGTAAACTGGCGTCATTGGCGGCAATGGCGTTGCTAGTTGCGCCCGTCTGTGAACTGTCGAAGTAAGCTGTCTAACGAAGTGCATAGGTTATTGACCGTGGGGGGGGTGCCCCGTGTATCTGCAGTCCTAGTGAGTCTCAAAACTCCTAAATTTATGATCTAGACTGGAGAGTGCAGCCTCTTACTTACTCAATTCATTGCTGAAAGACCGAATCAGGTAGGTTTATCATCTGATGGCGCATCAGAAATTTCTTAAGTTTTCGGGATGGCTTTAAGTATATGTCTTTAAACACCGTTACGTTAGTGGGTCGGGTCGGTGGTGATCCAGATGTTCGCTACTTTGAGTCTGGCAGCGTTAAGTGTCGTTTAACCCTAGCGGTCAATCGTCGCTCTAGTCGCAGCGATCAGCCTGACTGGTTTAATTTGGAGCTGTGGGGCAAGACGGCCGAGGTCGCTGCTAACTACGTACGCAAGGGGCGTTTAATCGGCGTGACGGGTTCCCTCAAAATTGAGCATTGGCAGGATCGCTCGACCGGAGCCGATCGCTCTAGTCCAATCATCAAGGTTGATCGCCTAGAGCTTTTGGGCTCTCGCCGGGACAGCGAGTCACCGCCGGGCGGCTATGACAGTAACGACGAATTTTAAGCAGATACCCTCAATCAAGTATTAGGACTGATGCGCTGCGGCAATACCGAACGCATCAATTCCTCTGGCTTAGCTTCCGGCGATAATAGTAGGGGTGACGCAGGGCGGCAAAGCTTAATAGCGAATTTGTAAGGTGACGGTCGCCCGCACCGTTTGTTCGCCGGCAATAACGGGGGTTTGTGCCAGGTTGTCTGCTTCAAGTCGGGCCTGAGCGGCATAGGGAACGGGAGTAGGTGGGTTAGCCTGATTAATCTGGATGCCTACAATTTCTTGGGCCGTAAAGTTGAGGGTGTCGAGGACGGCATCGGCCTGGGCCTGGGCCTCTTGGGTAGCTTCCTGCAGGGCTATCTGTTGGGCAGCCGATAGGGCCGCGTCGGCAGCAATAAACTGTAGGCTGTCAATGCGCGTAGCTCCCGCGTTGACGAGTTCGTCTAACAGCGCTCCGGCCTGATCGGCTGCAATTCGGAAGCTGACCAAGTTAACCGCGCTATAGCCCTGAATACGCTGGCGATCGCCGCTGTAGTCGTAGACGGGATTGAGCTGAATACCTGTTGTTTCTAACTTGTCTACGCTGCGCGATCGCAGTAAGTCCACAACGGCTGAGGAGCGCTGAGCCGTTTCTGTTTGCGCAGCCGCAGCCGTTTCAGCCTGAGTTTCTACACCCACGGTTACCTTTGCCAAAGTCGTTTGGACGTCTTCGCTGCCCTCTCCGGTCACCGTCAAGATGCGCATGGCTTGTTCTTGAGCCGAGAGGGGCATGGGATGAGTACAGCTAATAATTCCTAGACCAATTAAGGCAAGCCATGCTGCTGAATGAGAGCGGAACGCTACGGGCCAAGCAAGCTTTTGAGTCAATCGTTTGAGCATCGCCTATTCTCCAACCAGTATTCGATAGTAAAGACATTCTGAAAAACTGTCTTTTAACTGTGTCACAGCCTATCGATATTTCCGGTCAGGTTACGATTTTGGTAACTGTAGTCACTGAAATAGAGGAATAAAGATGCTGACTAAGCAATCCGAGATTCCTCTTCAGGAACGCTAAATTCTTGACCAGACCAGGTGGGATGGGGAAAGACGTGAATCTTGCCGTGATTGGGTAGTTCAGTGCTGGGCAGGCTGTTGGCACCGCTCATGAGGATATACTGCTTGAGAATCTCCCGAGCTTCCTCAATAGAGCGCAGCAGATAGTTAGCCATAAAAAGGTAGGGCTGAGTCCGGTATTCGTTGCGAGGCGCAGGCTCCCAAAAGGCCAGCTTGAAGCTGCCCTTAGACTCAGTGATGCGATAGTGAATGGTGTAGTCAGTATCTAGTGCAAACATAGGGTTGAATGGTAAACGGGGGAATGAATCAGACTGCTGCACCCTCTCCCCAAGTTCAGCTCAGGCTTGAATTGCTGACTCCTGTTTTTTTCGTACTCAGTGTGCCCATCGTGGGTTGCGCTCTAGAATTAATTCACAGTTTGTAATCCCCGCTGCCTCCAATTCTAACGACTTATTCTACGTAAAAGTACCGTCTTCCGGAATCTCCAACTAACCTTCACGCAAAGTTTATGAACACCTGCGATGAAAACAAATGCCGTTCGCATTCTAGATAAGCTTGGAGTTACCTATCGGCTTCTAGCGTATGAAGTCGATCCTGATAATTTGGAGGCAGAAAGCATTGCCGCTAAAATTGCTCTGCCGCCGACTCAGGTGTTTAAGACACTGGTTGCTCGTGGCGATCGCGCAGGCATCTACCTAGCTGTGATTCCCGCCAATACTCAGCTCGATTTGAAAGCGCTAGCGCGTTTGGCGGGCGATCGCAAGACTGAAACAGTCCCGCTGAAGCAGGTGCAGTCGCTCACAGGGTACATTCGCGGCGGAGTGACTGCCCTCGCTGCTAAAAAAGACTATCCGGTTTTTGTCGATCAGCGGATTCAGCAGTTTGAGCAGGTGGCCGTTTCGGCTGGCAAGCGTGGTCTGATGATTCAGCTAGCCCCTGCCGCCTACATTGAGGTTGTTAAAGCGACTGTAGGGGCGATCGCCCACGAAAAATCAGATGACTAGCAATATCTGTGGGGCTATTTTTGCGACTGCAGCTAATAGCTTCACGGCTAGTTTAAGCAACTATTGCTTCTGTGTTAGCAGATGAGAAATTATAGTGAATTGAAGCGAAGACTGCGACAGATTACGACTGTTGGGGGACGCCAAAATATCGCTTATTGGTAATAATTTAAGCAAGGAAAATCCGCTAAATATTTAACTATGAAACTGCTTAAATCTGAATTCTCCATTAGCCAATGTCTACTAGCAACTTCAGCTAGCGCAGCTTTTTTGATGGGAGCTACCGCTGCTAAAGCACAGCAGCCTACAGCCGTAAGAATTGCTCAAAGCACTGCGATTGAGACTTCGAGTAGCCAAACAGAAACGCTGTATCTGAACGAAGATCGCAGCTACGCCTACAATTTGGAAGTCGAGCAGGGAACAACCATTAACGGGATTTATATGCCGCCCGGTACTGTTATCCAGGGAAGCTATGAGCCAGCAGGCGACGACGGCCTGCGCTACGTGGCGACGGCTGCGCTCGTCGATGGCCGCAGCTATCCGCTGAACGCCACCTCCGGCGTGATTGACGATCAAAAAGATCCGCGTGACACCTCTGGTGGTGCCATCGCTGAGGACGCGGCTATTGGCGCGGCTGGTGGTGCTGTGCTGGGTGAGGTCTTCGGCGGAATTGATCTAGGCGAAGTATTGGGCGGCGCTGCTGCTGGTGTCGCAGTGGGTAATCTGAGTGCCGATCAGGTCGTGGTAGTCGAACCCGATCAGCCCATCACGCTGTATGTGCAGTAATTGCCAGCGATCGCCCATAGGTCAAAGTCCTCTCTGTCCTGCTATCTGCCTCAACGGTATTTAAGCTGCTCAGCCCCGTAAAGGCTGAGCGCCGCTATCAGCAGCGTCGGCGTTAGCCAGTTACCCCAGCGGACATAGAGAGTGCGGGACTGGCGGCGATAGACGGTGCTGCTGTGAAGCGCATACACGTTAGGTTTTGATAGCCAAAGCGTATGTCCGTGGGCGTCTACGATGCCAGATAGCCCTGTATTGGTGACTCTTACTGCCCAGCGATCGCTTTCAATTGCTCTCATGACGTCCTGAGCATGATCTTGAGCCATCATATAGGCCGGATAGGGATCATTATTGGAGACTGTGACAATAAGCTGGCCGCCTTTGGCCACCTGATCGCGAAAAATATCGCCGTAAGCCGACTCATAGCAGATGCCGACAGCCACAGGGCCAAACGAGGTATTAAATACCTGCTGTGAATTTCCTGGCTTCAAGCTTCCTTCAATTGAAGAGAGGCGCTGGATCAGCCGCCCCAATACTGATTCAAAAGGAATATATTCACCCAGGGGTACCAGCTTGACTTTGTTGTAGCGGCCTACCCTTTCCCCCTCGCCGTCAAAAGCTAGCAAACTCTGGGTGAGCTGTAATGGCGAAGTCTTTTCTGCGATCGCAAAAGTGCCCAGCCAAAGCGGTACTTTCTGCTGCAATACTGCCTGATAGAGAGGATTCTGACGCTGCACAGGTTCCCGCCAAATGAACGGCAGAGCGCCTTCTGGCGTAATCACAACGTCCACGCCTTGCTGAACGAGATCTTGGTAGCCCTGGGTGTATCCTGCGATCGCCCGTTGTTCACCGGCGGGAGTTAACTTGATTTGAGTAGGCACATTGCCCTGAATCAGACCGACACGCAGACTCCGCTGGAGCTGGTCGACAGGTGCGCTCCACTTCAGACCATAGCCCACCAAATAGCAGGCTAGCAAAAAGCCGCCTGCACCCAAGGCCAAGCGGCGAGGCTGTCCCTGCCAGGTCTGCTGTCGGCGGTGGCTCAGCCAGGCTTCGGCTAGACAACCATTGACTACAACGATGACTGCCGTAACCGTAAACTGTCCCGATAGCTGCCCTAGATGCAGTAAAGCCAGATTTCCTGGACTTTGGGTATAGGACAGCGAAGTCCAGTAAAGCGGCCCCCAGCTCCAGACAGTTTCCAAGGCACACCAAAGCGCTGTTGCAGATAGCAGCCGCAGTCTAAAGGAACTGAAAACTGGCACCGCTGTTTTGCGACTCCACAGCCAGCGCAACAGCCCAAACCAAATCATGACCAAAGCCGCGCCCCAGAGGGTAATGAATCCCCAGGCAAAAAGGGCGATTCCTAAGCTGCCTAGCCAGGGAATACCCATCCAGGTCAGCGGATGGAGATAGGTAATCCATGAGAGGGCAAAGCCGTGATAACCCAAGCCCCACAGCAGTGGATAGTGTAGCTGAGGACGCCCCTGTGGCGCTGACGGCGACTGCCGCAAAATCACCCATAGCGGCACTAGGGCGATGAAAGCCAGCGGCCACAGGTTGAGCGGAGGCGGGGCTAGCCCCATACCCCAACCGCTGACAAAAATCAGCAGCGATCGCCAGGGAGGAAGACGGGCGATCGCTGGGCGGTGAACGGCTAACTTTGTCTGGGCTTTGGTCACGCTGGCCTGGGGTTTGATAACACTACTAAGTTCACGATAGGCCGAAATTAAGGGTTCTAGCTAGCTGATGAAAACGCTCTGAGCAATCATGAACCGCAGCACTGAGTAGCTAGAGGGCAAGCGTAAGCCTGTCGGCCTTAAAAACTACGGCTTGTATGAGCCTCCGGCTGAAATAAACCGATAAAAACAGGATTTCTGTAAAGATCTTACCGGCTCAGATTTAGAAAAGCTCAAGCCCTGCGTGCAAGCCTCTACATCAGACCCCCAGTAGGCTACGGTGAGCCTATATCCTGACTGAATTCATGGCCTCTCATACTCAACCCAATCCCTGGATTGTCCGTCCCCGGCCTAATCCGCAGGCCCAACTGCGGCTTTTTTGCTTTCCCTATGCAGGCGGAGGCCCAACCGCTTTTCAGTCATGGATTTTTCAGCTACCGGCTGAAATAGAAGTCTGTTTGGTGCAGCTACCGGGTCGAGAAGGCCGTTTAGCTCAGGCACCTTTTATCCGCATGGCCCCCTTGATTCATGCCCTGTCATCGGCGCTGCTGCCGCTAGGCGATCGCCCATTTGCGCTGTGGGGCAAACACTTAGGCGCGCTGATTGCATTCGAGCTAGCACGCTATTGGTGTTACCGCAGACTAGCCTATCCCCAGTATCTATTTGCTTCAGCCTGCCAAGCGCCCCACTTACCACCTGCTAAGGACAAACTGCATTTACTACCCGAAGCTGACCTACTCAACAAGCTACAGCAGTCTGATAGCGGCTTGACAGCTGTACTTGAGGAACCAGAACGGCTAAAAACGATGCTGCCGATTATGCGGGCTGATCTGACTTTGCTGGAAAGCTATACGTATCGATCTGGCCCCCCGCTGCCCTGCCCCCTGTCCGTCTTCGGCCAGCATCAAAGTGCCCAGTTGGGGCATGAGCAGCTAGTAGTCTGGCAGATTCATACCCAGTCTCAGTTCACGCTGCGGCTTTTAGCTAATAATTCCTCTGACTTTGACCTTCAGCAGCTTCAGGTAACAGCCGCAATTCTGAAGGATCTAGCTCATCTCAAAAATTCGCGTCTGAGCTTTGCTTGAAATCAAATATTTGTACAAATCTCTAGGCGAACTTTGATTGATTCTGAGCTGTGAGCGATATGACGAGTCAGAGCGACTCTCATAGCTGATCAGTTCCAAGCGACAACGACCAGACTGGACTGATTAGCAGGCTGCAGATGGTGGCTAATATGCTTGGTATGTTCTAAAAATTCGCTGTAGTCGCAGAGGTGATCAAGCCCTAAAATGCCCAGCAAACACTCGGCGACCAGCCAGATAGACGTTTTGTAAAAGAGTGTTTTCCACTGGACCATAATAATACCTAGTTTTGGTCAGTCTGATGCAAAATACGTCTGACCGAGAGCGGGGTATGCAGGCTACTCCACCACGCGAATGCGTCCCTGGTTCAAAGCTTCATAAATGCGAGCAATCAGAGCCTGATCTTGCCGACTAATTTGCCGCTTGGCGTATAAGGTCATTAGCAGTCGCTGATCGTAGCGCGTTAGTCTACGCGTCGAAAAAATTTTTTCTACTGTTTCTTCAATTGAGTTCATGCTTTTCTCCCATTCCAGCTAATAAGCCCTGAAGCATTGAACCTGTAAGCGGCGTTGCTGAATCAAGGGATGAATCCGATGTTGGCCGGTCGTGAGCGAGACGCTCACACTCCTCGCCTTTATTGTCAGACAGGTGAGTGCGAGCATCTTGCTCGTGCTTGAATTCATACCCAAAATCAGCAATACCCCTGTAAGCGTCTACTCTGAGACATTTATCTGCTAAACTAGCCGATCTTCGCGTATTCAACTTCATTGTGCTTAGCTTTAAATTTAGGCGTAAGAAAGAATTTGCAGATCAGTAGATTTAAGTAATTCAAATAGCCTTTCAAACATTTTTAATTGCAACTTTGTAAATCAGTAGAATCAAGCAGATTGTTTTGATAGCCTGAGATCAAAATGCTCTTTTCTCTTTATTCAAAGTACCGAGAAAACCCTATTTAAGTCATCCGCCATCCAGGCTGAAAGCGTCCGTCAGACAGCGGATATTCTAAAGGATCAGCTTCTTGGGTTCGCCCAAAGGGCCAACATACAGAAACGCGATCGCCTAAAAAAGCGATCGCGTTCAATCAACTCTAAAATCTAGAGACAATAGAAAGCTATACGGCTGCTAATTCTGGCCGCTTGCTGTTACGAATACCTTCAATGGCTGCCGCATAGTCATCGGCTTTGAAGACCGCAGAGCCTGCCACAATAGCATTCGCGCCAGCTTCAAGTACCTGCCAGGTATTATTAGCTTTGAGTCCGCCATCAACTTCAATCCAGGGGTTTAGACCGCGCTCATCACACATTTGGCGCAGTTGGCGAATCTTAGGCAGAACGGCTGGAATAAAGCTCTGACCGCCAAAACCGGGGTTGACGCTCATAATCAAGATGAGATCGCAAACCTCTAAAACATGTTCGATCAGCGTTATCGGCGTAGCCGGATTGAGCACCACGCCCGCCTGCTTGCCTAGCTCACGGATCTGAGAAAGGGTGCGGTGTAGGTGAGGTGAAGCGTTATGCTCTGCATGAACGGAAATAATGTCAGCGCCTGCCTCAGCAAAGTCAGCGACGTACTTTTCTGGTTCTACAATCATCAGGTGCACGTCTAGCGGCTTTTTAGTCACCGGACGAATTGCCTTGACGATCAGGGGGCCAATGGTGATATTGGGCACAAAACGTCCGTCCATCACATCCACGTGAATCCAGTCAGCGCCTGCCTCATCAGCGGCTCGCACTTCGTCTCCCAAACGGCTAAAATCCGCCGACAAAATTGAGGGAGAAATGACAATCGGTTTTTGGGATTGAGTATTAGGCATGGTGGACGGGTACTCCTATCTCCTGGCTGCGTATTCATCGTAACAAAATCTTTAGTTTCCTCCTAGTTATTTGGTCTTTAGACTGCGACAAAGTCAGCTCAACTGGCGCTAGAGTAGGGACAAACTCAGTTCTCTAACTCCTGTCTGCTTTCAAGCTTGTCCAGTTATCCACGCGATTTCTAGTAAAAGTCTATGAGCCGCCGTTTCTTCTCGCAGTTCGCTTCTCGACTGACAGCTCGCTCCCTTGGTCTAAGCAGTCTCTTCGGCTTAGCCGCCGGGCTGCCAGCCCTAGCGTTGTCTCTTTCAGTTGGCCCAGAAGGAATCGATGCTAGACGCCTACACGAACTGCCCTACAACCTCACAGGGCGAAAGATTGCTATCGGGCAGGTGGAAATTGGCCGACCGGGACAGTTTGGTCTAGACAAGGTGGCTTATGAAATGATGCCGGTAGAGGTGCGGGCCGTCTTTTTTCGCGATCGCCTCGCTTCTCCCAATCAGTATGTAGATGGCCATGCTGCCAACGTGGCCAGCGTCATGGTGAGCCAGGATAAAAACTTAACGGGAGTTGCCCCCGGTGCCACCTTATATTCGGCGGCGATTGGCCCCTTAGAAGGACGCAATGGCCAGCCAGAAGAGTGTTCGGCTTCTCAGCATGTCGCTCTGCAAAATGGTGGAGATGTGCGGGCGATGAACTTCAGCTTTGGCGAGGCGCTAGGGCGAGATCCGCGTCCCAACGCCATGCTAGATGGTAACGCCCTCCTGACTCAGTGTGTGGACTGGTCACACCGGGTACACGACATGCTCTACGTGATAGCGGGTAATCAGGGTTCGGGCGGCATCCCCATTCCTACAGACAACTTCAACGGTATCAATGTCGCGTTTTCAACAGCCATTGAGGGCAGTTTCTACCGAATTGATTACGCCAACCTGGGCAGCGAGCCGACCTATCGTTCCCGCCGATCGCCTGCACCCGAAACTAATGTAGGCCCGCGCCGCTCTATTAACCTAGTGGCACCAGGCGGCAATCTAGAGCTGTTGGACCCAGACGGCCATCCCCGCCGCACTAGCGGCACTAGCTTTGCAGCGCCCCATGTGGTCGCTACCGTAGCGCTGCTGCAGGAGTTTGGCGATCGCCAGATTCGCACTGGGCCGGCAAACTGGACGTTAGAGGCCCGCCGTCCTACCGTGATGAAGGCTATTTTGCTCAATTCAGCCGATAAGATTCAGGACAGCGGGGACGGGCTGCTGGGGGGCATGGCACGGACTCTAATTGACGAGCAGAATGCCACCTGGCTGGACTCGGATGCCTATCGAGATCCGGCTATTCCGCTTCATGCTGAGCTAGGAACGGGCCACCTCAATGCTTTTAGAGCTTACGAGCAGTTTCAGCCGGGGCCGCAAACGCCAGAAAATGCTGTGCCTCTGATTGGATGGAACTATGGCGCGATAGAATCTTCTGTCCCGCCGGATTTGCCGCGATCGCAGCCAACTTTACTTTCTCAAGACTACGTGTTTGAGCAGCCTCTGCAGGAGGGCGGTTACCTCTCAGCAACCCTAGCCTGGGAACGTTTGGTAGTGCTGCAGGATGAGAACCAAAACGACCTGTACGATATTGGCGAAGCCTTTGCCAACCGAGGTTTGAACAATCTCGACTTGTACCTGATGCCCGCTGACGCCGAGGATATCAGCCAGAGTGTTTGGTCTTCTGTGAGCGAAGCTGACAGTGTTGAGCATATTTTCTTTCCGATTCCGGAAACCGGGCGCTACAAGCTGCGCGTAGTCTATCGGCAGCAGGTGAACGATGAGCTACTTCAGCGCTACGCTCTCGCTTGGTGGGCGGTGGGAGCACCGCAGGCAGAATGAAATTTCCTGGGCAATTCTATCGCTGGTATCAAAACCTACTCAGTAATCCCCGTTCCCGTGGCTGGGTGATTGCGCTATCTTTGCTTTACCTGGTGAGTCCGTTTGATATTTCTCCTGATTTCCTGCCGATCTTAGGCCAGATTGATGATGTTGTTCTGATTTCCCTGCTGCTTTCGGGGCTGTTTCAGTGGCTGACTGAACGATTTTCCGCCACAGAAACCTCTACTGCCCACGTTCAGTCTGAAGTGAACGAGCCGGCAACTCGCACGATTGATGTCGAGGCTGTATCATCAGACGCTTCCCAGTCAAATTAGGTCGTCAAATTTAGGCTTTCTAGGTGATTGGCGATCGCTAAGGGCCAAGCGCTTGCCATTCTAGAGCCGAGGCAGCAGTTCAGGCAGTAGGGCAGCGGGTATGCGCTGCAAAGCTTGCTGCTGACTGGGAACGCCAAGCTGTTGGTGATGTAATTTCAGGTTGTTGGCGATCGCCTGTAGGGCTGTGGCTCGGCTCTCAGGCAGTGCCTGCCAGCCTTGCAAAGCGGTCAAATAATGCTGCAGACCCTGGGCTAAATATTCTGCTTGCATGGCCTCATCGAACTGCGCGGAAGCGCCTAAATAGCCATGAACGACGCCAAGACTGTAGTGCACCGCATAAACGTCCAGCGGTTGTGCCGTTGTGGGCGGCGAGTCCATTTTGGTCTGCGCGATTTGTAAGGTTTGGGTGTAGGCGGCGATCGCTTTTTGCCAAAGCTGATCGCGCTGCTGTATGGGCTGGCGATGATTGGCTAATTCGCAGTAGGCCGTCCCCAAGTTGTTGTGAGTGGAGGCACAGGCGGCAGGATCAATTTCAGGCGTACGGTAGACCAGCGCTTTTTGGTAAGCCTCAATGGCCTGTTCTAACCGAGCAGCAGGCTGTTCATGTTGAGCCAAGCTCCAGTAGGCAACTCCTAAGTTGTTAGCAATCATGGCATAGCGCAGCGGCTCCTGCTGGGGCTGACAGTGGTTAAGCGCTTCTGCATAAGCCAAGATAGCCTGTTGGAGGTGCTGCTTGGGCAGTTCTTGCTGAGCCAGCCGCCAGTGCGCTGCGCCTAAGCTGTTTTGTAGAGATGAATATTCTAGAGCGGCGGTAGCGGCAGGCCGATAGCTGAGAGCGTGATGATAAGCCTCAATAGCTTGCTTCAGATGACTTGAGGAGGTCTGAAAGTTGGCCAAAAAGCTGTGTGCCGCCGCTAAGTTGCTGTAGAGCCGTCCGGTAGCTTCCGGCGTCTTCTGGCTGAGGGCGCTGAGCGCCTGCTGATAAACACCGACGGCTTTCTCCATTAGCGACAGGGCTTCTGCGGTCGTCGAAGTACGCTGCGCCTTAATCCAGTAGAGACTGCCTAAATCGTTGAGGCTGTCGCTCCAGAGAGCCGAGTGCTGGGGTAGCCAGCGCAGCCCTTCTTCGTAAGCCTGAATGGCAGCGACTATTAGTTCTGGCTCAGTCTCACCGGCTACCAGGCGATCGCGGTAAGCCTGGCCTAATTGCAGATAGGCATTGCCTGCCGCCGGGTCTGACTGCTGGGCTGGCGAGGCGGGCTTCGGCAATACCGCAACGGCGGTAGCCCCTTTCTCCTGGCGGGAAGGGTGCGGTTCTAAGCCAGACTCAGCCGGGACGGAAACCGTTTGCGATCGCTGAGTTGGCTCTGCTTCCTCCAGATCAGGCAGCGTGGCCTCGGCCTCTGCTAGCTCTAGCTCTTCTAAAGGAATTTCTCTAACTGGATCAAGGCTTTGTAAGACTTCCGTTAGGGAATCGCCTGCGTCTGTCTCTTCCTCGGTCGCAGGCAATCCTGAGGGAGGTGTGGTCGAATCCACTGCGGCGGCTGGCGGCTGTATCGGCCCAGGCTGAGAGCGGGGAGCAGCAGAGAAGCTCGCCTCTGACTCTAAAGGCGAGGGATCGCCGACAAACTCAAACAAGCCCGTATGGCAGGCCCAAAAGCCGGGTACCGACTGCTGAATCAGCCGCGCCCAGGGCCAAGGCATCCAGAGCAGCAGACTGTGTTCTAGGGCGGGTAAGAGCAGTTCAATTTGTCGCAGCGATCGCAGAAACTGCCGCTGCGTGGTGGCTGACTGCCGGGTGAGCTGTTCAATTCCTACCACCTGTAAGCTCAGAGACTGAGTCATGGTCGCTGAGGATTGCTTTAGGCAGGTAACGATCTGCTGCGGCAGATGAGGTGGATTGAGATCAAGGCTGAGCCGCTCTAAGTTCCAGGAATCCTGCCAGCCTTCTAGGTTGCTGGCTGCCGTAGCGGCACTGGCGGTAATATCGGTTTCTAGCTGAGCGGCGAGGCGATCGCGCAGGGGAATATCATCACAGACGGCAATCAGCAACTGACGTTTGAGATTGAGCTGCAGCGTCAGCTTCAGGCGCTGGTAGGTGCGCTGATTTAAACCTAGCACTTGACGAGAGGGGAGTTCAGTGACGACCATCGACCGGGGGCATTGTGGGGAATCGCACATTTATTTCTTCTGAGACTGTCAGTCCAAGTCAGGAATAAAGCCGCCAGAATCCCTGCTGAAGCTGATATCCTAAAACTCTGAGAAGTCTGGTGACTGCAACTTTTCTTCATATATTGAGCTTTCCCTATGTCTGTTGTGTCTGATTCCTCAATTCGAGAGCAGCAACATCCGCTAATTCGCCAGCTAGCTGACCTGATTGAAGCCGCTTGGCAACAGCTAGATCTGAGTCCCTATCAGCTACCGGCGGATTTGGGCTATGTTGAGGGACGGCTAGAGGGAGAAAAGCTAGTGATTGAGAACCACTGCTATCAGACTCGCCAGTTTCGCAAGCTCCATCTAGAGCTGGCTAAGGTGGGACAAAGCCTGGATATTCTGCACTGTGTTATGTTTCCCCGGCCTGACTTTGCCTTACCGATGTTTGGCTGTGACCTCGTAGGCGGACGCGGTCAGATTAGCGCCGCGATCGCTGATTTGTCCCCCGTTAGTCCTGAGGGCCTGCCGGCTGGCTACCAGCAGTCTCTAGCGGCCCTGCCCCAGCCTGATTTTAGCCAGCCGCGCGAGCTGCCAGCTTGGGGAGATATTTTTTCCCCTTTTTGCACCTTCATCCGCCCCAGCAGTCCGGCTGAGGAAGCGGCTTTTTTAGAACGTATTCAGTACTTTCTCGACATTCACTGCCAGCAGGCGATCGCGGCTGTGGCAACACCGCCGCAGCGAGCTGAAATTCTGCAGGGGCAGCAGCGCTATGTGCAGCAGCAGCAGCAAAATGACAAAACGCGCCGTGTGCTGATCAAAGCTTTTGGGGCTGAGTGGGCTGAGCGCTATATGACCACTGTTTTGTTTGATCTTCCTGACCCCGAACCGAGTTTGACCTAGCTGTTTTCTATGCCAAATTCGTCTATTGTCACTTCTTCGTCTGACAGCATAGCTGCGGCGTCTACGTCCGCTAAGCCGGGAAAGCTGGTGGTTTTTACGGGGCCAAGCGGCGTGGGCAAAGGTACGCTGCTGCGCCGTTTGCTCGATCGCCATCCTGAGCTGTATCTCTCGACTTCAGCGACTACGCGGCAGCCCCGTCCGGGAGAAGTGGACGGGCAGCATTACTATTTTGTTGATCGAGATAAGTTTGAGCGGATGGTAGCTGCTGGCGAACTGCTGGAGTGGGCGGAGTTTGCCGGTAACTACTACGGAACTCCGATTGAGCCGGTGCAGCAGCAGGTACAGGCGGGGCACTGGGTTGTACTTGAAATTGAGCTAGAGGGCGCTCGGCAGGTCGAGCAGTCCTGTCCGGAAGCGCTGCGAATTTTCATTTTGCCCCCCTCTTTAGGCGAGCTGGAAAGGCGGCTGCGCGATCGCAGTCAGGATAGCGAAGCGGCGATCGCCCGGCGACTGCAGCGGGCTAGCGTGGAAGTAGAGGCAGCAGATGAGTTTGATATCCAGATTGTCAATGATGATTTGGAGACGGCTCTACAGCAGCTAGAACAGGCTTTATTTGGTCAATAAACAGTTAAATCAAGCCTATAGAGGCTTACTCAGCCGCCTCTGTCTCTGGGCTGAGAGAGCTCGGCGGAATGCCTTCGACCGCGACCAAGGATTCGGTTACCGCTTTGACGATGGGCGCAGCTACAGTTGAGCCATAGGCATCATCTCCCCAAGGCTCGTCCACAATGGCCAAAATCACGTAACGGGGATCCTCAACTGGCAAAATACCGACGAAGCTCGTAATGCGGGCATCTGTGTAGTAGCCATTGAGCGCTTTTTGAGCCGTGCCGGTTTTACCCGCAATTCGATATCCCGGTACCTGGGCGGGTTCGCCAGTCCCCTCTTGAACAACGGTTTCCATCATGCTGACGACCTGCTGCGCCGTGGCTGCGTCAAAGAGCGGTTGGGGCTGAGGCCGAGGCGGCTGCCAATGGATCTGCCCCTGGCGATCGCGCAGTCCTGAGACTACGTGAGGCGTCACTAGCTTGCCGCCGTTGGCTAAGGTGCCCTGGAGCCGTAGAAGCTGCACCGGCGTTAGGGCAAATCCCTGGCCAAAAGCAGTGGTGGCTGGCTCAATTCGACTGCCGACAAACTGCTCCTTTTCCTTAAGCTGTCCAGTGGTTTCAGCCGGTAGCTCAATGCCGGTGGGCTGATCAATTTCCAGTCGCTGCAGCCAGTCAAAATAGGTTTCTGGAGCCAGCGCCTCCATAATGTGAACCATGCCAACATTGCTGGAGTATTTCAGCACTTCGGCTAAGCTGAGGGGGCCGCGACCGCCTCTGGCCGCATAGTCAGCGTTTTGAATTGGCCATTCGCCAATTTGAATTCGCCCTTCGTCGTAGATCGAAAAATTGGGATCTACCGCTTGCGAAGCCAGGGCGATCGCTACGTTGACTGGCTTGAAAGTCGATCCTGGCTCGTAACTATCGCTAACAGCCCAGTTCTTAAAGGCGGCGACGTCGGCTTCGTAGTAGCGATTGGGATCATAGGTAGGCTCTACCGCCATCGCCAAAATAGCCCCGCTGTGGGCATCCATAACCAAAACAGCACCGCGCTTAGCACCGTAGGTTTCCATCTGGCGGCGCAGGCTGAGCTGAGCCGCTCGCTGTAGGCGGCTATCTAGGGTGAGCTGCAGCATCAGGCCGTCTTCGGCCAGCAAAGCCGCGAGCGCTAAATCCTGCTGGCGACCTGTTTGGGCAGACTGGGCCTGGGATGGCTGGGGCAAAAAGAGCTGCTCCTGCAGGCTGTACTCCAGTCCAGCCTGTCCTTCACCGTCTACATCGACGTAGCCCACAATTTGAGAAAATAAGTCGCCCCTGGGATAAAAACGCTGCAGATTGGGAATTAGCTCTAAGCCGTTTAGCTCCAGCTCTAAGATCCGCTTAGAAATTTCTTCTGGCAGGGTTTCAGCTACTTTAATCCCCGTTTCTTGCGCTTCAAACTGCTGAACTAGCTGCCGGGTTGGTTGTTCGAGCAGGGAACTGAGCTGGGCCGCGATCGCGCTGGCTGATTGGTCAAACAAAGCCGGATGAGCATAGAGTGTGTACTCAATTTGATCGACGGCTAGGGCATTTCCTTGGCGATCGACAATGCTGTGACGCACCTGAATTGGCTGACGGCGGCGTTGCTGCTGCTGCTGCGCCATCTGGGCCAGCGCCGTCCCCTGCACTAGCTGAATGTAGGCCAGCCGGCTTCCCAAGCCGATGATGCTCAGGATCAAAAGGCTCCAAACCAACAAAGCCCGAAACCGGGGAGAATAGCGGCGCGATCGCTGCCGGGGCCGAGGTTTTCTAGCCATAGGGCGGCGCGATCGCGCCGCTAAGCGAGGACGGGAGGACATAGGGCTATCAAAGGGCAATAGTCAGGAGAACTGGCCTAGTAGCCGAGGGGGTGAGCCAGAGCCGGATGAGGCGGAACCTCTGTCTCTACAGCAGCCGATTCAGTGGCTTCAGTTGCCGCAGGGGGTAAAAAAATTAGGCTGTTGGGCTGGGGCAGCTCTAAAGCGGCTCCTGGCACTTCTGCCTGTTCCGCTAAATGCTGCTTCAGCACCTCATTTGCGGTTGTGAGCTGGTGCTGGCTGCGGCGCAGGGCTTCTAAACGCTGCGCTCCTGCCTGCAGTGACTTGTCCACATAGACCGTAGAGCCATAGAGAGCGAGAACTGCTATCAGCAGGCCGCCCGACAGCACCGTGGTGCCTTGATATAGCCCCAGCAGTAGCTGTAACCAGAGAGGCCGCTGCGGCGCGGCAAAGGCAGGCCCTGGCTCAGCGGAGACTGGTACTGAATGGGATCGCTTAGCCGCCGCCAGCATCGGCACCACGCTGCGACTGCGCCGCCGCCCCGCTGTTTTTTCGATATCTCGTTTCAAGGCTGCCGCCATGCACTCCACTCCTCAATCGGATTCACCTTGCTCAACCAACCTGTCAGGAACCAACCTTCAGGCGGAATGCGCCGTCATGTGGGCTGTGCCTCAAGGTCCCAGATTGGCGACATAGTAACCTGCCTGAGCCATAACAGCAATAGAGGATGGCCCGACAGGTTATTACAGATCATTGCGATCGCTATAGCTTAGTGCCGCACTCCGGGCAGAAGCGATTGGTCGATGGGTTTTTAGCGTTGCAGTTTGAGCAGTACACCAGCTCAATAGCTTGGTCTAGCTTAGAAGCTGACTGGAGGCCAATCATCTGAGCGTTATTTTTACCCGGCGCAATCATTGGATAGCAGTTTTCGTCCTTGCGCACACGCACATCCATCAGAACAGGGCCGTCTGCCGCCAGCATCTCGACCACGCTCTCTTTGAGCTGATCCCGCTGTCGCACGACCATGCCCTTAACGCCAAAGGCTTGGGCTAGTAGCTCAAAGTCCGGCATCCCTATCTCCATATTTGAGGAAGAATAGCGCTCCCCAAAAAAGGCTTGCTGCCACTGCCGCACCATGCCCTGCCAGCCGTTATTGATGATCACGGTTTTAACCGCAATGCCGTATTGGGCTAGCGTTCCTAGTTCCTGAAGATTCATTTGGAAACTAGCATCGCCGCTAATACAGATAACAGGTTCATCCGGCAGCGCCACCTTCACTCCCATAGCCGCCGGTAAACCATAGCCCATTGTGCCCAGTCCGGCGCTGGAAATCCAGCGGCGTGGGCCGTTTTTCAGGAACTGAGCTGACCACATCTGGTGCTGACCCACATCGGTGGTGTAGTAAGCCTGAGGTGCCTGCTGGCTCAGCTCTACAATGACTTCCTGCGGCGAAATCATATCTGGGTAGGTCGGCACCACCAGAGGATGCTCCTGCCGCCAGCGGTTGACCCGGTTGCGCCAAGCCTGAGTTTGCTGGGAATTTCCTGGGGTTCCCTCGGTTTCTATGCGCTGCAGCAGATCTTGCAGAACCCGGCGGACATCGCCCACAATCGGCACCTGGGGAGCTCGATTTTTGCCGACCTCAGCCGGATCGATATCAATATGAATGACCTTAGCGCGGGAGGCAAATTCATCTAGTTTGCCGGTAACGCGATCGTCAAAACGGGCACCTACGGCAATCAGTAAATCGCATTCGCTCACGGCGAAATTGGCGTAGGCCGTCCCATGCATCCCCAACATGCCCACCGAAAGGGGATGGTGCTCGTCAAAAGCCCCCTTGCCCATCAGCGTCGTCGTAACGGGAATATGAAAATGCTCGGCTAGAGCCTTGATTTCGCCGTGGGCACCAGAGGTAATAGCGCCGCCACCTACGTAGAGTAGGGGACGTTCTGCCTGCTTAAGCAGCTCAATGGCGTGATTGAGCTGGCGCGGATTGCCCTTGATGGTAGGTTTGTAGCCGGGCAGCTTGATCGAACGCGGCTCAACTGGAATGTAATCAAATTCTTCAACACCCACGTCTTTAGGCACGTCAATCAGGACGGGGCCGGGGCGTCCGGTCTGGGCAATGTAGAAAGCCTCTGCCACAACCTTAGCCATTTCCTGCGGGTCGCGAACCACATAGGAGTGCTTAACGATGGGCAAAGTAATGCCAAAAATATCTGTCTCCTGGAAGGCGTCGCTGCCAATTGCTCCCCGCGGAACCTGACCCGTAATCACCACCATTGGAATTGAATCCATCTGAGCGGTGGCAATGCCGGTGACTAGATTAGTGGCCCCAGGCCCGGAAGTGGCAAAGCAGATGCCGACTTTGCCTGTGGCTCTGGCATACCCGTCTGCGGCATGAGAAGCTCCCTGCTCGTGGCGCACCAGAATATGCTTCACCTGCCCGGCGGCCTCAGCTTCATAGAGGGCATCATAGATTGGCAGAATTGCCCCGCCAGGGTAGCCAAAAATATGCTCTACACCGTGTCGAACCAGACTGTCAATGAGGGCAAATGCACCCGTTACCCGTTTGGGTGCAACTTTTTGCTGAACTTGCGCAGGAGACATCATTTCACTGTTGCCGAACTCTTAAGGGATAGCTTTCAACTGTACTACTTAAACCAGAACGAATATCTGAAGGTCAGATATTCATTAGCTCTTATCCTATCTTTTTGCCTGAGCTTCTGCAGACAGCCTTGGCATAATTTCTCAGAGCTAGGCAGTCGGCTCTAGCTGGCGCAAGCGGCTACAAGGCTACTCTGCAGGAAAGAACCCCTTCCCCCTCGGCAAGCTGCAAAATGTTAGCAATCCTACAAAATTTGAAGTTTAGTAATGGCGATCGCCCCCTTTTCCTGGCCTAATGACTATGCCGCTGCAGGAGCTGAGTCAGGAAAGTTGCGGCTGTCGCAGTCGATCGCTGCTCTATCCCCAAATTATCTGACTCAGTTTGCCAGCCAGTGACCTGGCTGGGCGATCGCCAAAGCTGATGGTGGCTCACAGACGGATCGGCATAGAAACTGCGGCTCCCTTTTCCTAATAAAGCAGAACTCCAGTGGGTGAAATAGTCATGACTGAGCCGATAGACCGGAAATTCAGCGGCTAGAGCAACGCCCCAGCCATCTACCGCAATCACGGCCTCAACCCTGCCGCCCCGGTGATAGTGCCAGGCCAAGGCTGCTCCCATAGCGGCGACTACGCCAGCGCTAAAGCCTAAAAAGATTAGGTTTGCTTGGTGAGGCTGTCGAATCTGCTGTTGCAAAAACTGCAGTGTAAAAAAAGGAGAAAAAGACCAAATCCCGACTTGGGGACACAAAAGTATCTGGAGTGGTAGAGGCGGCAGGAAAGCGTCAATTTCAGTCAGCAAGCTTCGCGTTAGGTCAGAAGAATGTATTCCTGGGCAAATAATTAAGTAGTTTTGAGAAGCGTTTGACGATGCTGACATGTTTTCTGCAACTGATAGCTGAAGTGGGGGCATTACTGATTACATTCCATAGCTTTTGAGACAGTAAGACTGCGCTTAAATTTAAGGCATGAAAAGCTGAAAAATTGATTGGGAAAAACCAAACCAATCAGCAAAACTTGAAAAGTTATAAGAATTTGTCAAAGCAAATATTAGCTATCCCAACTAGCTCAGGCAGGTAGGTTTCTTTTCAGGACTGTTTCATTCCCTAAAACAACCCTGGGTTTCTGTTTGCCTTCCTATAACTAATTTAAGTGCTTTTCGTTGAGGGCGCTTGATATACGGTATTTTTAGACTATTCCAACAAGTCTCCGTGGAGAAAAGGTTTTGCAGCAGCGAGTATCTACTGGCATTGTAGGGTTAGACGAAGTTCTTCACGGCGGCTTGATTACAAACAGGGCCTATCTACTTCGTGGCGGCCCTGGAACTGGCAAGACAACGGTAGGTATTCACTTTTTAGCCGAAGGGGCTACTAGGCAGGAAAAAGTACTCTTTATCACTCTCAGTGAATCTGAGCTGCAAATCCGCCAAAATGCCGACTATCTGGGGATAGATTTAACCGGAATTGAGTTTTTAGATCTCAGCCCGACACCAGACTTTTTTGCAGAGTCGCAGTCCTACGATATTTTCTCTCCAGCCGATGTCGAGCGGGAACCGACCACGCAAAAAATTATAGAATGTATTGAATCTCTTCAACCTTCCCGCATCTTTTTAGATTCGATCACCCAGTTCCGCTATCTATCAACTGACGAATTTCAGTTTCATAAGCAAGCGCTTTCCTTTATTCGCTATCTCACTCAAAACGATGCCACGGTTCTATTTACTTCGGAAGGGAGTCAAAGTGCCCCGGATGACGATCTCAAGTTTATGAGTGATGGCGTTTTAAGCCTTAGCTATGAACACGATGAGCGTCTGCTAGCGGTTACTAAATTTCGCGGTTCTGATTTTGCGGATGGCAAACATTCCTTGCGATTGACCTCTAGCGGCATGGCCGTTTTTCCGCAACTGCGTCCGGTGACGTTTCAGCGTAAGTTTCAGCCCGATGTCATTTCCTCCGGCGTTCCTGAACTGGATGAACTAATGCATGGAGGTATTGAACGAGGAGCGATTACGATCATAACGGGGCCAACCGGAGTTGGCAAAACTACTCTGGGCCTGCAGTTTATGAAGGAAGCGGCAGGTCGAGGAGAACGCTCAGTTGTCTATACGTTTGAAGAAGCGACAGAAACCATTCTGCACCGCTGCGAGAGCGTCAATATTCCGGTGCGGGCCATGCTAAATCGGGGCACTTTGTCGATTGTGGAAATTGAGGCACTGCTTTATTCCCCTGACGAGTTTGCTCAGCTCGTGCGGCGGGAAGTGGAACAGTATCAAACGCGAATTGTGATGATTGATAGCCTATCAGGCTATGAGCTTTCTATTCGCAGTGGCAGCATTGTGCGGCATGTTCATGCTTTGTGCAGGTATTTGCAAAATATGGGGGTGGCAGCTTTGCTGGTCAATGAGGTAGAGGATATTATGGGCGGGACTTTCCGGGCCACCAATATGGGTGTTAGCTACCTAGCGGACAACATTGTTTTTCTGCGTCACTTAGAAATAAAAGGCGAATTGCGCAAAGCGATTGGTGTACTGAAAAAGCGGCTCTCAGGTTTTGAGCGAACGCTACGAGAGGTCGAAATTACGCGATACGGGATCAAGGTAGGAGCCCCGCTGAGCACGCTGCGGAATATCCTAAGCGGCGCGCCGGACTGGATTGATGGCCCTAATTCACGCTAGTGGTGCCCTAAGAAATTGCTTGTAATCTTAAGTCTGGCCTGCAACTCTCGCAATCAAAATCTGCTAGCAGATTTTTTAAGGCCTTTTGGCTACTACCTGCTAACAGTTCAGACCTATGCGGCTTTTGAATCGGCTTTAGATCACGCTCAGACAGTTCATTTTGCGCTAATTGATATTTCCGGATTCGACCAGCAGGTCTGGCGCTATTGCGATCGCCTTCAAGTCTGCCATGTCCCTTTCTTCGTGCTTGTTCCTCAATTTGGTTCAAAGCTCAATCATCTAAGTCTTTTACATGGCGCTAGCGCCTGCTTGGGGAAGCCCCTCAACCGCCAGAATCTAATTCAACTCATTCAGCACTATTGCCTACCCGAACAATGAGCCGTTTGCTGCTGTTGCTTCAACAGAAAGAAAATCGCCGTCTGCTCTCCCAGTGGTTATCGGAGCATTATCAGCTAGTAGCCCCTCAGATAGACGCTGGCTTAGAAACCCTCGAAACTCTATCGGCTGAAGACTTTGAGCTCTGTATTTTAGACGGAGCCGCTTTCAGCCAGCTACAACCCTGGCTGAAAAAGCAGCGAAAAATGACTGAACCTATCTTTTGGCCCTGCGTACTGCTGACGGCTCGTTCCGAGGTGAGTTTGGCGACGCGGCAGCTTTGGCGCAGCGTAGACGACTTGGTTACGACACCGCTGGAGAAGATAGAGTTGCAGGCTCGTTTAGAGGTGCTGTTGCGAGCAAGACGGCTCTCGCAACAGCTACACCAGGCCAATTTGGAACTGCAGCAGGCTGATAAGATGAAGTCTCGCTTTGTCTCTATCCTGGCGCATGAATTTCGCAATCCGCTGAATATAGTCTCTGGCTTTGTCCAGCTGCTAGAGCGCAGTCAAAACGATCCTGATAAGCAGGCGTTTATGCTGCAGCGGATTCGCAGATCCATTAGCAAACTGAATGAACTGGTAGAGGGGGCTTTGGTTTACAGCCGGGCTGATGTCGGCAAGCTAAAGTTTGAACCCTGCCTGTGTAACCTAGCTGAGTTTTGTCAGCAGCTCATCGCTGACTTTCGGCTGAGCTGCGCAACTCCACCTCACATTGCTTTAGATCTCCCGGCAGCTGCCCCGCTGATTTCTCTAGACACGACGCTGCTGCATCATATTTTGTCTAATTTGCTTTCCAATGCTGTGAAATATTCCGCGCCCAACGGCCTCATCCGCCTGGTTGTTCGCACCCAAGCGCAGCAGGTTGTATTTGAAGTTCATGATCAGGGCATTGGCATTCCCTTAGAGGATCAGCCTCAGCTGTTTGAATCCTTCCACCGGGCTAGTAACGTAGGAGAAATTGCTGGAACTGGACTGGGACTGAGCATTGTCAAGCAGTGCGTCGAGTGCCACAGCGGTCAAATCACCTTTACCAGTCAGCCCGGCGTCGGTACTGTCTTTCATGTGTCTTTACCAATTACGCCTTGAACCGGTTGACCGCCGAGGGAAACTGCACTCTTCTCGTTCGGTTCTACTCATACCTTAATCTCTGTCTTGCCGGTAGGCTTTTAGATATGAGCCGGATCGCTGAAATGCAGAAGCGCTTTCACGACACCTATCGTTAGGTATTCGGCCACAACTGCAGCGCAGCAGGGAGAGAACTTGTGAGCTACCGCTTTTTTTCAACTTTGAGTGAGCTAGTGGCGCTGGATGAACCAGCCCTACCAGCGGCAATGGCACCTACCCAAAGCCAGTCAGCTCACCCAGATACAGCGGAAAATACAGGTGTTCGCCGTTCAGCCGCATCGACACATCAGTCAGGACTGCAGGCCGAAGCTGAATGGCAGGGAGCGATCGCGGCGCTCAATCAGCTTTTGCAAGCGATCGTAACTGATGCGGCAGCTAGCCCCGTGGCGGAGGCCGATGGCAGTCCGCCTTTGGAAGGGCTTGTTCTTTCCGGACCTCTACCTGTGATTAACCAGCCTGGGTTAATGCCGCAGTTTTCCACCTGGATTTTCAACTCCCAGCTACTGGAAGAGACAGTGCTGCCGCCGCAGCTCATGCCTGCTGATCTCAGTCAGTTGCCTACAGCCCATACGTCTCAGATGTTGCCGCTGGTGCCAGGCGATCCGCTGGGACAAGAGCGATTTTGTCTGGTGTTGACGGCTCACTTTTGCCTAATCTTGGTGCTGGGACAAGATGCTGCTGGTGCACCCAAGTTTCGCTTTTCTTTTACGCCGGAAATTATAGAGCAGGCCTATCAGCTCCTGCGATCGCGGGTACTGTTAGTTCAGCCTCATTGCCTAGAGCGGCTGAAAGCCTTAGCAGAAAAGTTTCCGGTGGTCGAACCGAGCTATCAAACCGTAACCCGCTTTAGCCGCTATCTGCTAGCGCATCAGTCGGCGGCACGCTTGACGACACTGCCCCAGCCGACTGCCACAGTCAGCCCGGACCTCAATGGTCATGTGGCTCCTCGTGATAATTCTGTGACTGCCCTGGCACACAAGCTCTCTGCCGCGTCAATTCCGCTGCGGTTTGTTACGGCCCCTGCTGCTAGACCAGAGATTTCTCACCCCTCTCTCAGCCCGGATGCCGAACTGCTACAGGCAATGGCCCATGAGATTCGGACGCCACTGACGACGATCCGGACTTTAGTGCGATCGCTTTTACGTCGCCCCGACTTAGAGGCTAATGTTTCTAAACGGCTGCGATCGATCGATCGCGAGTGTACGCAGCAGATCGATCGCTTCAACCTCATTTTTAAGGCCGTCGAGCTGGAAACCGAAGCGAGCAGTCAGCCCAAGTCGCCGCTCACGCCCATTGCCCTGTCTCAAATCTTTCAAGAATCTATTCCCAACTGGCAGCAACAGGCCAGCCGCCGCAACCTAACGCTAGAAGTCTTGCTGCCACCTAAACTGCCAATGGTCGCTAGCGATCCAACGATGCTGAAGCAGGTCTTAACCGGGCTGGTAGAGCGATTTACTAACAGTTTGCCCTGCGACAGTCACCTACAGCTATGCGTCATGCTGGCAGGTCATCAGCTCAAGCTGCAGTTTCAGTCTAGTGAGCAGACTAATCCTGGAGCTGAAGCCTGCACCCATCAGTCTCACGGATCAGCCTCGCCGCTGAAGTCGATTGGCCAGCTCCTGATGTTTCAGCCGGAAACAGGCGGCCTAACATTAAACCTAGATGTGACTAAGAACCTGTTTCAGGCTCTCGGAGGCAAGCTGATTGTCCGCCAGCGACCCCAGCAGGGGGAAGTTGTGACAGTGTTTTTGCCTTTAGAAAATCAGGTAAAAGCTTAAGCAGCGTTGTTTATTCGTAAAAAGGAGTAGCAAATATTCCTTACGAACTAGCGGCTGTTTGACGGATAGGAATTTCGATTACAAACTCTGCACCCTGCTGCGTTTCCGGATTTAGCGTTAGCTGCCCTCCATGTCGCTCAACAATAATCTGGTAGCAGAGGGCTAAGCCCATTCCTGTGCCTTTGCCAATCGGCTTAGTGGTAAAGAAGGGATTGAACAAATCTGAGCAAATTGACTGCGGCACGCCGGGGCCGTTGTCTGTAATGCGGATAGTCACTCGATTGGCAGCCGTTTGCTCGGTGCGAATACGAATCTGTCCGGCTTTTTGCTGACAATAGGGCAGCCCATTGCTTTCATTCGCCTCCTCAAGCGCGTCAATAGCGTTTGCCAAAATGTTCATAAAAACCTGATTGAGCTGGCCGGCATAGCATTCGATCGCCGGGAGATTGCCATAGTCGCAAATAACCGCAATTTCGCTGCGATCAGCCTGGGCCTTGAGGCGGTGGGCCAAAAGCATCAGGGTGCTGTCAATGCCTGCATGAATATCGACTTCTTTCTTATCGGCTTCATCCATGCGCGAAAAAGTGCGCAGAGAAAGCACAATCTGCCGAATGCGCTCAGCACCCACCGCAATAGAATCTAGAAGCTGAGGCAAATCCTGAATCAGAAAATCTAGCTCGATGGCATCCGCTTTTTGCTGAAATCGCCGATTCTCGGCGTTAGGAGGCTGTGCCCGATAAAGCGTGACCAGCTCTAGCAGATCTTGAACATACTGCTTGGCATAGTCAATGTTGCCGTAGATGAAACTGACCGGATTGTTGATTTCATGCGCGACCCCAGCAACTAACTGCCCCAAAGAAGACATTTTTTCGCTCTGGATCATTTGTGACTGCGCTTGCTGAAGTTTCACCAAAGTGTTTTGCAACACCTGTGCCTGCTGCCTAAACTGAGCCTCTGACTGGCGCAGCGTATCTTCAGCTTGCTTTCGCTCAGTCACATCCATGGCAATGCCAACGGTCCCAATCACGGCTGCTTCATCATCGAAAATGGGAGTCTTGATAGTTTCTATCCAGCGGATTGACCCGTCAGCGGTCTCTAACTTTTCTTCAACTCGCTTTTGCTGACGGGACTGCATCACAGCCTGATCGTCTTGGCGATATTGCTGAGCCAGCTTGAGTGGCCACACGTCTAAATCTGTTTGATTGACCAGCTCGGCAGTGCTGCTTCTGTTGCAGGCCAGACTAAAGGGCTTGTTGACAGCAATGAAGCGACTTTCGGCATCCTTCAGCCAGGCAATGTGAGGAATGTTGTCCAGCAGTGAGGATAGCTGCAGCTGCTGCCGTTTAAGCGCTTCTTCAGTCAGTTTGTGCTCAGTGATATCGTTTTGGATGCCGACAAAGTGGGTCAGAGTGCCTTTGTCATCGAAAATGGGCGAAATTGTCAGCTCATTCCAAAAGAGCGTGCCGTCTTGGCGGTAGTTGCGCAACAGTACGGTGCAGCTTGTGGCAGCCTGAATCGCGAGGCGTAGCTGTTGTAGCCCAGGTTGGTTGGAGTCTTCCCCTTGCAAAAAGCGACAGTTGCGCCCCAGTGTAGCTGCTTCAGAATAGCCCGTCTGCTGCACGAAGGCAGGATTGGCGTAGATAATTGGCATCTCCGGCTGACGGGCATCGCTGATGACAATAGCGTTGCTACTGGCCTTAACGGCCTGCTGCCAGAGCTGGAGCTTGGCTTCAAACTGCTTGCGATCGCTAATGTCAGACAGATAGGCATACCAAAGGATATCGCCATTGGGCTGTTTTTCCGGTCGGGCAACGCCTCTAATCCATTTTTGCTTTCCCTCAGCATCAGCAATGCACCATTCATGCTCCCAGTTCTGGTTAACCGCTGCCGCCTGCTGTAAGGTTTGTTCTAGCGTGGGCTGGTCAGTGCCAAAGAAGCGGTTTAGCACTGTCGCATCTGTCAATAATGTCACTGGTCCGATGCCAAGAAGACTTTGAATACCGGATGAAACATAAGAAAATACGAGTTGGCCTGCACTGTTCAGCCGTAGTTCGCAGAGAACACCGGGTAGATTATCGGCTAAGTTAAACAAGCGATCGCGGCTGTGTCGTAGATCTTGAGTTCGTTCCGCAACTTTGACTTCGAGCCTTTCATTGAGCTTTTGCAGAGACTCCTGGGTCTGCTGCTGCCGAATACGTCCTCCCAAGCTACCGATGGCTGCTTTTAAGAGAGCTTTTTCACCCTCTGACCAGATGTGCTCTTGGCGGCAAGCATCAAACCCCACAAAGCCCCAAAATTCATGGTTGGCCCGAATGGGCATGACTAAAATAGAGCGAATTTGCTGGGCTTCAAGCACCATCCTCTCAGAAGCGGGAAAAGCTTCAACCAAGCCCTCTATGGAGTCACCCTGGGATAAAACCCGATACCAGCGCGGAAAAAGATCTTGATAGGAAAGATTTTGCAGCGCAGGGTTATCAATCTCAGGCACAATGCCGGGAGCAACCCATTCCCAGCGCTGGCTCGCGACGGGAGCTGCCGTTGCCGGATCGGTATGATTCTCAAAAATATAAATTCGATCGACGTTGACGGCCTCTCCCAAAATGCTTAGGGCACGGTCAATAGCCTGGGAGTAATTATCCTCAGTGAGCAAGAGATGGCTAGTGGTTGCCAGGGCTTCTAACAGGCGATCGCTATCACCCCTTGAATGCTGACATGGACTATGGGGATGCAGCGAAGAAGCCATAGGCAAACGTTGAACATCTAGTCAACAGTTAAAATCTTCAGAGACGTCAGCAGACAGCCTTAAAACTCGGAAGCAACATCTGTGCGATTCGTCACCTGAAATTAGAGTGCCCTGTTTGACAGATTTTTGTATTGCTCTTTAGGCGGAAAGATCACGCTAGATTGTTCAAGATTCGGTGCTTCTAGCATTGCGAATGCGATAGCCAACAGCGGCAGCGATCGCTATTACCGCCAAATAAGGACTGTAGGCCAACAGCCATAATCCCATCTGCATTAGGCCGACCGTGAAACTACTGACTGAACGGGTAGCGGTTCGCCAGGTAGTTTCCAGTTTTTCCGGCAGGGGACGCGCGGTGGGCGGGGTTGGCACAGCCTCAATGAGACTCAAATCGATCACCGAGTAGGCAACGCGGCCCTGAAAAGCTTTTTGCTGGGCCTCTATTTGCTCAATCGACTGCCGCACAGTACTCAGCTCGCGGGAAACTTCTAATACCTCCGCAATAGAGCCGGTGCGATCCATAATTTCTAGCAAAGCAGCTTCAGACTGGCGCAGATTACGCAGCCGCGCCTGTAGGTCTACAAGCTGATTGGAAACGTCTTCAGCAGCGATCGCCTGAGATTCCACTGTACCAAGTTCTTTCAGCGCGCTCAGCGTAGCCTCTAAATTTGCCTGGGGTACTCGTAGCTGAATTGAAATTTGACGGCGATGGCCCAAACTATGCGACGGCTGATCCTGCAGCGAGAGCAAATCACCCTGCTGGGCTTGTAGTATCTGCGATACCTGTTCAGCCACGGCCTCGGTTGAATCTACCGTCAGCGATAGGCTGGCTCGCTTGGCTAACTGGGGTGGGGCGGTGGGCGCGGCGGTGGTATCTGCCAGCAAAGCAGCAGAGCCTTCGGCGGGAGCAGCTTCTTGGGCCATTGGGGCGTCAGCCGCGATTTCTTCCGCTGCCCTTTCACTCGTCAGCTCAGCAGAGCCGCAGCTCGCCAACACTAAAAGGCTCAAGACAGGAATAATCAGACGGGTGGGTCGAGATAGCAATAACGGCATAAGCTTAGGGAAATTCGATACCCACAGTCTGGCAGCCCGGCCAAAGTTTCTCCCCGAAGTTGCAAAATCTGCAACCAGCTTTTCACCGCGATCGCGCCTGCCTACTTAACTGACTTGTACTCGCTAGGGCGTTTACTAAAGTTGTTTATGTCACTACCGACTGAGACGCAGCAGGACCGTCAGCCGCAATCTGTCCCTCTGTGGATAACAGTGACCGTTTAAGCAGGACAATCAATGGCAAAATGTTAGCCGACGCTCTACTGAACTGAAGTGATGACCACACAGATGACATTGAACTTAGGCGAAGGCTCAGTTCGGTTTAATTTTTCGCCAGAGGCGGCTCAAAAGCTGCAGGCTGCTTTGGGGGAGTTGATGACGAGTCTGAAGGCGATCGCGACGACCCAGGCCAGCGCAGGCAAAAAAACACAGCCAGAAAAAACCCTGGAGTATCAGCATACCGGCGAGGTCTTTTTAGAGGTTTTCTGCAATCCTAATATTTGGCCAACTCCCTTTGCGGCTAAGCTGCTGCTCACCATTCGAGATGACCGGATTCGCCTGACTACCGAAGCCGAGCTGACTCGCATTCTCGAAGATCTCAACCAGTATCTTGAGCAAACAGCCTGATGCTAAGCAACTCCGAAAGAAGCACTATACAATCAAGGCAACGGTTCACTATTTGCTCAATCCCGATTTTTAGCTCAATGCCGGACTTGGGCATCTAGAGACGTTGTTGTTTTGTCATATCTAAACTTTTATGAACTCTGATAGCTTTACCGAACTGTTGCAAAAAGGCTTTCGCATTGCCCTGGGAGCCACTGCAACGCTAGTTGAGGCCGTCCAAGATCCGGCCAAGCAAAGCGAGAAATTTTCTGAGATCAATGGTGACTGGAATCGCCTCAGCGAAGATTTAGAAAGTAAAGGCACGGTGGCTGAGCAGGAAGCCCGCAGGCTGGTTGATAGCATGATGACTCAGATGCCTGGCTCATTTAATCAGGGTGCTCCTACCGCCAGCAGTTCTGCTCCTGCCAATCCGGTCAACATGCCAACGGTGGAGGGCGGATTGCAGCTAGAGATTGAAGCTTTGACCCAGGAGCTAGAGCAGGTACGGCGCGATATTGAACAGCTACAGCGACCAGCGGATAGCTAGGCTATGCACGCCCTGTCAATTCCTACTTGGATGGTTCACATTTCTAGCGTGATTGAGTGGATCGCGGCCATTTGGTTTGTTTGGCGCTATGCCGAGGTTAGCGATCGCCCGGCCTGGCGCTACTTAGCCTTTGCTATGCTGCCTGCTCTGATCAGCGCCATGTGCGCCTGCACCTGGCACTTTTTTGACAATGCTGTTGCTCTAGACTGGCTAGTGGTGCTGCAGGCAGCCATGACCGTAGTGGGCAATACGGCCTTTTGCGCCGCTGCCTGGTGGATTTGGCGCAGCGCTAAGACGCAGCCGGAATCAATCAGCGAGAAGTCTTAGCTGTAGATCCGCCTAATGCTATGTAGCAGCCATAGGAACTCTTGAATAGGGCATATGGCTGTATGCGCCTACTAGCCTCGTTACCTTTTCCAGAATGCTTGATAAAAATACCCTCTTTGCGGTTTCTCTCTTTCCCTATCTAGGCTTTCTCTGGTTCTTGACCAAGTCGGGGCAAACGCCTCGATTGGCCCTAATTGGCTTCTATGTACTGCTGATTTTTGTCGCCGTTACAATTCCTGCCGGAATTTATGCGCGGCAGGTCTACGGGCAGGAACTGGCCAACGTAGACTGGCTCCACGGCAGCGCCGAGCTGTTCTTAACCGTGTCTAACATTCTGGTCGTGCTGGGGTTTCGGCAGGCGGTTTTGGCGGCAGGCAGCAAAAAGGGCAGCGGATAGGAGGCGGCAAGTAGGCAGGGCTAGTGGCTTTGGTGCAAAATCAGGCGGTTGCCGTCCGGGTCGTAGGCATAAATCTCTCTTCCGTGGGAAGCTGCCATAATTTCGTCTGTGGCAGGATGGCCTAGAGTCTGCAGATGAGCGATCGCCTGCTCCAAGTCGTCAACTTCTAAGCACAGGCTGAGGCGACCACTGGTGGCCGAAGCAAATTCAGCTTGATTCGCAGCTTTAGGCTTAAAAATAGCTAGGCGCATACCAGCAAGCTGGAATTCAGCGAACTTGTGGGGTATGTAAGGTTCAGGTTTTTGATCAAAAAGCTGCTGGTAAAACTGCACTAGATTTTCTATGTGAGGGCTAGCCAGGGTGAGGAAAGCGGCTTGTGGTCTAAGAGACATGGCACTTTGAGCCTATAGGACTGAAGTTATGGGTGACGATGCGAGGGTGATCTCAAGCAGACTGAGCTAGCCTGAGAGCAGCGACAAATTGTGTTGATTAGCAAGAGCAAGGAGGCTTACCGTGGTTGCTAGTGTATCCGCGCCTCAATCGATTGAATCACTATTAGGAGATGAAGCAGACAGCCTGCTGGCCCACAAAGCCAAGGTGACTAAAGATCAGCTACATCTGCCTAGTCCCGACTGGGTGGAGCGCATTTTTGCTCAAAGCGATCGCAATCCGCAAGTTTTACGCAGTCTGCAGCAGCTCTATAGTACCGGGCGGCTGGCCAATACAGGCTATCTCTCTATCTTGCCGGTTGACCAGGGGATTGAGCACTCAGCGGCAGCTTCCTTTGCCCCTAACCCCATCTATTTCGACCCGGAAAATATTGTCAATTTGGCGATCGCAGGTGGCTGCAATGCCGTGGCTACCACTCTGGGCGTTTTAGGCATGACCTCGCGCAAGTACGCCCACAAAATTCCCTTCATCGTCAAGCTCAATCACAGCGAGTTGCTGAGCTATCCCAACGCTGCCGATCAAATTATGTTTTCTTCGGTTGAGCAGGCTTGGAACTTAGGGGCGGTTGCCGTCGGGGCCACCATTTATTTCGGTTCACCTGAATCCAATCGTCAAATTCAAGAAGTCCGCGCCGCATTTGCCCGTGCCCACGAGCTAGGCATGGCCACCATTTTGTGGTGCTACCTGCGCAATGATGTCTTTAAGCAGGACAAAGACTATCACCTAGCGGCTGATCTGACCGGACAGGCCAATCACCTAGGCGTTACTATTGAGGCCGATATTATTAAGCAAAAGCTACCGGAAACCAATGGCGGCTACGCGGCTGTGGCTCAGGCTGCTGGCGAAAAGTATGGCCGAACGGACGATCGCGTCTACAGTGACCTGTCTACTGATCACCCCATCGATCTGACTCGCTATCAGGTACTCAACTGCTACGCGGGCCGGGCCGGACTGATTAATTCCGGTGGTTCTTCGGGCAAGAACGACTTTGCCGAGGCGGTGCGGACAGCCGTTATCAATAAGCGGGCTGGCGGCTGCGGCCTAATTTCGGGTCGTAAAACGTTTCAGCGTGACTTTAAGGAAGGCGTCAAGCTGTTCCACCTGATTCAGGATGTCTATTTGTCTGACGAAATTACGATCGCGTAGGGACGCTAAAAAGCTGAAGGCATAGACGCAGGGGTAAACGGTCAGGCAAATCGCCGC
The DNA here is from genome assembly GCF_030405905.1 of Sphaerothrix gracilis Ecp01. Taxonomy (NCBI): domain Bacteria; kingdom Bacillati; phylum Cyanobacteriota; class Cyanophyceae; order Nodosilineales; family Nodosilineaceae; genus Sphaerothrix; species Sphaerothrix gracilis. The sequence continues at coordinate 241,368 of NZ_JASATW010000002.1, read as the reverse complement.
TTGCCCCTACCGCCGGGGATGATGATAGCGATACTCCCAGGGCATTTGGGGTCGCACCTGTCGCCAAAAATTGAGCTTGCTGCGCCGAGCGATCGCCTCTGAAGCCAGGTATCTCAGTCGGTACTCGTCTCGCAGATGCTTGCGATAGGCAACTGCGTAGCCTTCGCAGAGAAGCTGGGTGTTGATGCAGCCGTCAGCTACCCAAACTTCGCCCACTAGACGACCGTGGCGATCGCGGTCAACTTCAATCACTTCTATTTCTTTGTAGGGCTTGAGCAGCTGTTGTAGGCGGCGACGGGCTTTTTCGCCGTAGGGTTGCTGGGCTAGTTCAGGGCAGTCAATGCCGTACAGCCGGATTGATTCAGTTTGCTCTGCGTGGCTGCCCACTAAAGTATCGCCATCTTTAATCTGCTTAAGCCGAAACTTAAGTCGCTGGGTCATAGGGTAATTTGCATGTAGATGCAGTCAATCAGGTTCTGGCGCTGGGATAGATGAGGCGGCGCGATCGCCTATATTGCCTGTTGTGGTGACATTGCCTGCTGACACGTTGCCAAAATGTGGCTGTCGGTCTGGCTCAGCTCGGCAATGGCGTGATAGCCCGTCAGGGTCGTGGGTGCCCCTGCTCCCTGCTGGGCAGCGTTCAGGGCAGTAGCTGGCTGCAGCGCGATCGCGTAGGCAGAGGCCGTCTGCTCGTAGCTGCCAATGACGGTAAGCATTAGGCGATCGGGCCGGACTTCCCCCTGAAAACAGTCAAAGGAGGAGGCCGGACTGTAAAAAGCTCCCACCGTTTGCTGGTTTCTGACTTCAAAGACTACATACTCAGTTCCAATTTGCGCTGGCTGGGGCGATCGCCCAAACAGATAGACCCCATCAGCTAGCGTCTGCCCTATTCCTTCTGAAAGCTGCGGACTGGCCAGAGTCGTACTGGTATAGGGTAAAGCTGTTAAACCCGTTAATGTCAGGCTTAAACCTACCACTAAGCGAGCAAAGGTACGCTGTAACTCCCAGAATGGAGCCGGAACAGATGGGAGCGCAGAATTGAAGTTGGGCATAATGCGTCATGATGGCAGCCACTTCAATATCGGATGTTTTGGTCACTTGCCCGGTGATAAAATTCCGATCCCCGTGTGATTTTGACTGCCTCTCTCAGTGATCTAGACGGTGACCACCTGTGATTGAAATCACCGGAGAATTTCAGCCTGTTCGTCTAAACCGCGAGGGCAGCTTCTGGCTGAGTTGGCCCCAGTGCGCCAGAATAAACTACGCCGCGCCGCGCATCTAGCGTCAGAATAGTGCCGTCGCGAATCACCTCAGTGGCATTCTTAACACCCACAATCACGGGCACACCCAGCCTTAGTCCTATCACCGCCGCGTGGCCTGTGAGGTTGTCATCTTCAGTAATAATGCCGCCTGCCCGCCGGATAGCATCTACAAAGTCGGCGCTGGTGCATGGCGCAATCAGAATTTCTCCGGGATTAAAGTCGCTGATATCTAAACCGCTGTGGGCTACCCTGGCTCGCCCACTGATTGAGCCTTCCCCAATGCCAGTACCCCGTCCTAATACCGCCGTTACCAGCTCCACCTTAATCAAGTCGGTAGAGCCAGAAACACCCTGTAGCGTTCCCGCCGTCATCACCACCAAGTCGCCTTCCCGCAGCAGACCTTTCTCTTGAGCTACGTTCATAGCGGCCTTAAAGGTTTGCCCTGTCGATGGTAAATCCAGCACGAGGAGCGGACGAACACCCCAAATCAGCTGCAGCCGACGCGAAACGCCAACCTGGGGTGTCACCGCCAAAATCGGAATTCGAGGACGATACTTAGAAACGTTGCGGGCTGTTGCCCCTGTTTTGGTCATCGTCATGATAGCCGCCGCCTTAAGCTGATCGGCAATGCGGCTAACGGCATGACTAATCGCATTCGGAATTGAGCGAGAACTGCTTTGCTCATCGAAGGAGCAGTTGGGGCTTTCCTGCTCAGTGCGTAGAGCAATCCGGGCCATCGTGGCGACAGCCTCAACCGGATACTTGCCCACCGCTGTCTCATTCGAGAGCATAACTGCGTCTGTGCCGTCTAGAATCGCGTTGGCCACATCCGAGACCTCTGCGCGGGTGGGGCGCGGATTGCTGGCCATGCTGTCTAACATCTGTGTTGCCGTAATCACAGGAATGCCTAGACGATTAGCAGTGGCAATTAAGCGTTTCTGCAGAATAGGCACCTCTTCCGCTGGTAGCTCAACGCCCAGGTCTCCTCGTGCCACCATCACGCCGTCTGAAAGCGACAAAATTGCCTCCATCTGTTCGATCGCTTCGTGCTTTTCAATCTTGACAATCACGGGCACCTGCTTGCCCGCCTCAGAAATCAGCTCTTTGATCTCTAAAACGTCTTGAGGATTCCGCACAAAGCTCAGCGCCACCCAGTCAACGCCCTGATTGAGGCCGAACATCAGGTCGCGCCGATCTTTCTCGGTCAGCGCCTTAATGGAAAGATAAACCCCTGGGAAGTTAACGCCTTTGCTATTGGACAAGACGCCACCCACGACGACCTCACAGTGCAGTTCACGCTGCTGGCGATCGATCGCTTCTACCCGCATTTCTACCCGACCATCATCGAGCAGGATAGTGGCCCCTGCCGGCACTTCGTCAGCTAGCGGCTCGTAAGTCACTGAGCTGATAGTCTGAGTTCCCGCCAGAGGCCGACTGGTTAAAATAAATTTATCGCCTTTTTTGAGCTGAATAGAGCCATTCTCAAAGCGACCCAAGCGAATTTTGGGGCCTTGCAAATCTTGCAGAATCCCCACAGGTTGATTAAGTTCAAAAGAAATCTGCCGAATTAAACGAATACTGCGCTGATGGTCTTCGTGGGTGCCGTGAGAAAAGTTGAGGCGCAGCGTAGTCGCGCCAGCTTCAATTAAGGCTCGCAGTACATCGGGATTGCTGGTGGCTGGGCCAATGGTAGCGACAATTTTAGTCCGACGTAAGGCAGTTTGCAGTTGCATGGCTAGACTACAGGCGACTGGGTAAAAAATTAATTTGGCAGAGGCAAAACGGATAGTACCATGTTTAGTCCACCGGATTATACGGTAGGCTGCGGCTCAACCCTTTTGAGGACTGCTATTTCAGCTCTTGGCTCTCATAAAAGATGGCTGGCCTATTGGTCTGTCTCGTGAGTATTTCTAAAATACCTGGGTTTAGATAAGCGAGATAACCGCTACAAATGAGCTATTTGGAGAACTATAAAATTCGATCATACCTAGATGAGTTTTCTCAAGGTTTACCTGACGAAAAGTAGACAGCTAGCTGGTCATGAACCATTTTTGCGGCAAAGCTCTAGACCTGATGCTGCCTAAAATTTGGCTGATTGCCATAGCGCCTGTCTGCACCCGATTGGGTAAAACCTGATAGCTCTTTCTAGTGCGGTCAATTGGGCCTGATTAAATGAGTTGATGTCACAAAACTTTATTATTCCTCATCAGTAGCGTATACTACCGGAGATGGTTTAAGAAGGAGCACAGTAATTGATGTCGGTGGCAACGGCGCCTCTGACAGTGCCTAGAACGGTTCCATCAGAACTTTTGAAAGCGGATGGCGGTATCAGCCTCAATCTGCTGATGTTCTTGGGTGCGGTTCTACTCGTCACACTGTCTACATGGGGCTATTTCGTCTGGGGCTTAGCAGGCTGGTGTTGCTTTGGTCTCAATACGTTGGCCCTCCATCTTGTGGGCACAGTTATTCATGATGCCTCACACCATGCCGCTCACCGCAATCGCGTTGTGAACGCTCTGCTGGGTCATGGTAGCGCTCTGATGCTGGGCTTTGCTTTTCCCGTTTTTACGCGCGTGCACATGCAGCATCACGCCCACGTCAACGATCCGGAAAACGATCCCGATCATTTTGTCTCGACGGGTGGCCCGCTGTGGTTAATTGCGGCCCGTTTCTTCTACCACGAAATTTATTTTTTTCAGCGGCGTCTCTGGCGCAAGCTGGAACTGCTGGAATGGTTTTTATCCCGCTTAACGGTGGCGCTGATTGTGGTTGCTGCCGTTCATTTTGATTTTTTGGGCTATATTTTCAACTTTTGGTTTTCACCAGCGCTGGTGGTGGGGCTAGCCCTAGGGCTGTTTTTTGACTATTTGCCGCACCGCCCTTTTGAGGAACGCGATCGCTGGAAAAATGCCCGGGTCTATCCGGGAGCTATCCTTAACCTGATGATTATGGGCCAGAACTACCACCTGGTCCACCATCTTTGGCCGTCTATTCCCTGGTATAAGTACAAACCGGCTTATGAAACCATGAAGCCGCTGCTGGATCATAAGGGCTGTCATCAGTCTTTAGGTTTGCTCAGGGGCAAAGACTTTTTTGGCTTCATCTACGACATTTTTCTAGGCATTCGCGTACATCACAAGCATCCTTTTCAGTTTCTAGAACGAAAAAAGTCTATATAGCGCCCTCGCCTGGGGGCGGCTGCCTATCTGAAAATTTATGCACATTGAAAATGCGCCGGAGTGTCTGCAGACACTCCGGCGTTATTGACTATAGGCAGCAGACAGCTTGCTGAGTAGGGCTATTCCCGGCTAGAAGAAAAGCTAGCGGGCGAAGTTTCCCAATCGGGTCTGAGGGTTTTAGCGCCCCGCAGATAGGGGTGATGAATCTCAGTGTGCAGTACTGGCATATAAGCGTGAATCAGAAAGCGAATACATCGCGGCAGGCTGCCCTCCACGTGCATTTGCTGCACATCAAGAAGGGGCACATTGTTCCACTGGGGGCGCTGACGAGCAATTTGAGCGGGGAATACCGCATCTATGTCGCGGGTGGCTGAGAAGGTGGCGCTGATAATATCGTCGGGGTTGAGGCGGTTGCGAGACTCTAACTCATCAAGCAGTTCAGTAACCGCGCTCCAAATCGCTTCTGCTGTATTTTCAGAAACAGTGGTTGCCCCGCGAATTGCTCGAACTCGCCAGTCCGCATCAGAATTACTCATAGAGTCGATTACCGTTTCTCTTCACTAAAGGCAAATCAGTCAAAAGATATTTTTGTAGATTTGAACTTTCATAGTACCAGTCCTCGCTGAAGCGCTTGAATAAGCGCCGCCAGCGATCGCCACCTAGAGCTGAATTTGAGCCTTGTATAGGAAGTTTACGGTCGATAGAGCCAGAGAGGCAGACCGCTGGTCGTCAGGTCAAACTCTAGCTGACTGAGGCTATTGGACAGCTCAGCAACAGGTAAGTCGGCCCATTGGCTAGCCGCTTGGCGATTGCCGGGTAATATTCGTTTCCAGAAGGGCTTGCGGTCTTCAAAGGTGTAGCATTCTGCTTTTTCAGGATTGAGGCCAGCTAGCTCAGCGGCCCACTGGCGCGCATCTTCCTCGGTGCCTAAGCGATCGACTACACCTAAAGCCAGCGCCTGCTGTCCGGTAAAAATCCGCCCATCGGCAAATTCTTTAACGGCTTCAACGGTAAGCTGGCGAGCGGTGGCGACCGTCTCGACAAACTGATGGTAGCTAACGTCAATTAGCTCTTGCAGGATATTTTGCTCTGGCTCAGTCAGCTCGCGATCGAAGGCCAAAATGTCTTTATAAGGGCCGGACTTGATCACTTTGAAGGAAACACCCACCTTATCGAGCAGGCGCTCTAGGTTGTTGCCGCGTAGAATAACGCCGATGCTGCCGGTAATGGTGCCGGGATTGGCCACGATGTGTTCGGCCCCCATGCCAATATAGACCCCGCCGGAAGCGGAGATATTACCGAAGCTAGCAACAATTTTGACCTGCTCGCGCAGTCGCATCAGAGCGCTATAAATTTCTTGAGAGTCACCGACGGTGCCACCGGGACTATCGATGCGGAGCAGCAGGGCCGGAAATTTTTTCTCTTCAATTTCTTTGAGATTTTCTAAAACGCGCTTGCGCGTCGAACCTGCGATCGCGCCAGTGATCTCAATGCGGGCAATTTGCTTACGGAACCGAGGCTTAAACGGCCAAATCATAGGGTGTCGATCGCTAGATGACTTAACATTCTTTAAGATAAGTATACAACTGCGCCATGCTTAACTATCCGCTAGCTTTATGAGTCATACTTCTCTGCCGCCCAAACGAATGCTAACTGCATTGTTGCTGATTTCCCCCTTCTTTTTGTGGGGAACGGCTATGGTGGCCATGAAGGGGGTGATTGACGACACGACCCCATTTTTCATTGCGGCGACGCGGCTGCTGCCAGCAGGCTGTTTGGTACTCTTAGCCGGTCTGTGGATGGGCCGCAAGCAGCCTGCGGGCTGGCAAGCTTGGCTGTGGATTGGGTTATTTGCTCTCATTGATGGCACCCTGTTTCAGGGCTTCTTGGCAGCGGGACTGGTGCGGACAGGGGCAGGTTTGGGATCGGTGATGATTGACTCCCAACCCCTGGCAGTAGCAGTCATGGCCCGGTTTTTGTTTGGCGAGCAGGTGGGGATGTTTGGCTGGATTGGGCTGGGATTGGGCCTTATCGGCATTAGCCTGCTGGGGCTGCCGGACGAATGGATTTTGAACCTGCTGCAGGGAATCCCGTTTTGGCAAAGCTGGACGCCGGGTAGTGACATGGTGGGCCTGCTGTTTCAGCGGGGAGAGTGGCTGATGCTGCTGGCGGCGCTGTCGATGGCGGTGGGCACAGTGCTGATTCGCTATGTGTGCCGCCATGCGGATCCGGTGATGGCGACCGGGTGGCACATGATTTTAGGTAGCCTGCCGCTAGTAGCTTGGTCGGCGATCGCTGAAACCGGTCAGTGGCAGCAGCTATCGCTTACGGGCTGGATGGCGATCGCCTATGCCACCATTTTTGGCAGTGCCTTAGCCTACGGTATCTTCTTCTATCTAGCGGCTGAGGGTAACTTGACCAGTCTCAGCGCCTTGACCTTTCTGACACCAGTTTTTGCCCTGCTATTTGGCAACCTATTTTTAGGCGAACTGCTGAGTTCAGTCCAGTGGACGGGCGTTGCCTTTACGCTGGTCAGCATTTGTCTGATTAACCAGCGAGAAAGGCTGCTGGGGTTTTTCCGGGCGCAGCCAGTCCAACCGTCTACTGAAAATACGGTCCGGACAGGAACATTCGAGTCAAAATCTTAGACCTGCTGATTAGTGCGAGCTGAGCTTTTAACGCAGACTTTACTGAGTCAACACCTCTTTAAAGATCTAGCACCAGAATCGGGCATCCTAAAGTGAGCTATGCAAACTGATTTAGTATGAAAGCTAGACGCTCATAGCACGGTTCAATATCGCGGGTACCCCAACGGCTTTGGGCCGAAACTGCTAGTCTGACAGCAGATGAGGTACGCTCAAGCCGAAAAAATTGCTTGATTACGAACGCAGTGGAGACAAGTTGAAGCGAGCGTCAAAACGCTAAGAGAGCAGTCGCAAAGTATGATAGCCACTCTGGGTGCAAGGATACCAAGGACCAACCATCTGACATGATCCAACGCTCTACCTTGCTGGCAATAACCTGTCTGGCAGCTTGGGGAGGTTCCCCCGCTGCTGTTCGGGCTGTGGCTCATTCCCCTACTGGTTTACCAGTCCTTGCAACTGCCCAGCTAGCGCCTACAGCCGCTAAAATCTGGCCGACCTTAGCTCAGGTACCCACGAATCCAGCCGCCTCTACCCCAACGACAGCAGCCGATCTCAGCAACAGTGAAGTTTTACAGCTCCAGCTCAGGCTGCAGCAGCTTGGTTATTACAGTCAGCCTGTTGACGGTATCTATGGCCCTAAAACCGAACAAGCCCTGTCAAACTTTCAGCAAGATTCTGGCCTACCGGCTACTGGCAATGTAGATCCCTTCACCGTCCAACGCTTACAAACGCCCAACCTGTTTTCGATTGAGTCGCCTAGTCCAGCTACAGAAAGCCAGATTCCCAATTTTTTGCCCTCGACTGCGTCTACGCCAGCGGCGGCAACCCCTTTTCCCCAGGCGGAGTCAGAAGCGACAGCCGCTTCTACGCCTACAACCGAGCCAGTAGACGCAGAGCCGACTGCCGTTTCTGAGTTCAACCCGTCTCAGCTTCTAATACCAGCTATTCTACTGCTGGGGTTAGGGGCGATTGGCGGCGGCGTTGTGCTGGTTTATCGCCAGTCATTGCGCTCAGGTCGGCCTGCCAAACAGCTAGATAAGCAAGCACCAGTGGCTCACGTAACTGACCAGTCTGCTCTGATAGCGGACAGTGCAGCCGCAGTGAATGGTTCCCAGCAGAATCTGGAAATTCAAGACCAGACTGACTCAACGGCAGCTTTGGAAGAAACAACACGGCTGCCCAAGCTCAATATTGTAGAAACGCTGGTGGCTGAGCTGCAGAGTAGCGATCCCGCCAAACGACGGCAGGCTATTTGGGAACTGGGGCAGCGGGGCAACTCCAGTGCCGTGCAGCCGTTAGTCAATCTGATTATGGATGCGGACTCCAAGGAGCGCAGCCTGATTTTGGCGGCTCTATCTGAAATTGGCACCCATACGCTAAAGCCGATGAACCGGGCGCTGGCTCTTTCGCTGCAGGACGATAATCCTGAAGTGCGCAAGAATGCCATTCGCGATTTGACTCGAATTTATGATGCGGCGGCTCAGGTAAGTCAGATGCTGGCCCATGTAGCTGAAGATGAAGATCCTGAAGTGAGAGAAACAGCCCGCTGGGCGCTGGGACAGCTCAACCGCATCCGGCCTTTACCTAGCAGCGAGCAGCGGGCTTCTCTCTATGATTCTGTTTCGCCAGCGGATTTTTTGCCCGGTGAGAAGACCAACTCTTAAACCGTTTGATGTCATGCTGAAGAGGTGACTCTAGAAAGAGCGACTGCCTTTTATCTTCATGTCTGCTTCAGCCTTGAGACTGCTTTTGCTTTCTACCCCCGTTGGCCCCTTGGGGTCAGGGCTGGGCGGCGGCGTGGAGCTGACGCTGATGAATCTTGCTCAGGAACTGCAACGACGGGGGCATTCGCTCCGGGTCGTGGCTCCTGAGGGATCGGCTCTGGCAGAAATTGCGATCGCGCCGATCTCAGGTACCTTACAGCCCACGGCTCATACTCAAGGGCGACAGACCCCCACGGTTTTACCCGAAAATCCGGTGCTGGCCAATATGTGGGACTATGCCCGTCAGGTGCAGGATGACTATGACTTGCTGGTTAACTTTGCCTATGACTGGCTGCCTTTCTACCTGATGCCGTTTTTGCGGCGACCCGTAGCTCAGTTTGTCAGTATGGGGTCACTTTCGGGGGCAATGGATGCAGTCATTTGCCGAACGGCAGAGCGGTTTCCCAGCAGCGTAGGCGTCTACACCCGCACTCAGGCAGAAACGTTTCCCGGCGTGGCAAACTTTCGGATTTTGAGCAGTGCTATTGATCTTGTGCTGTATGAGTTTTGTGATCAGCCCCAGGACTACCTGGTTTGGCTAGGTCGGATTTCTCCGGAAAAAGGACTAGAGGACGCGGTAGAGGCGGCCCAGCGATCGCAGAAAAGACTAAAAATCCTGGGCAAGCTAGAGAATCAGGCTTATTGGCAGCAGATTCAGCAGGCTTATCCGGCTGCTCCCATAGACTATCTGGGCTTTTTACCCACCGCCAAACTTCAGGCAGTGCTTAGGCAGGGACAGGCGCTGTTAATGACGCCCCGTTGGGTGGAAGCCTTCGGTAACGTGGCGATTGAGGCGCTGGCCTGCGGTGTCCCTGTGATTGCCTATGAACGGGGTGGCCCAGCGGAAATTGTGCAGTCGGGTAAAACGGGATGGCTGGTGATGCCGGACAGCGTGGATCAACTCGTAGCAGCGATCGCCCAGCTAGGCCAGCTCGATCGCGCAGCCTGTCGCCAGCAGGCGGAGGCGGAGTATTCTTTGTCTGCTTTGGGCGATCGCTTCGAGCAGTGGTTCCAGGATATTTTGCAGCAGTATTAGGCTATAGACATGGTTCTACCTTTGATTTGCTCTCTGTTCTGGCTGCCCAATGCAGCAGCGTTAGAGACTCAACCAGCTACTCTGCTCTATCTCCCTGTTCCCGGTAGTTCTGCTGACTGGGGTGCGTTTATCTTCTTTGGCGGAATTTTGGCGCTAATTGCCTGGCAGGTTTATCACACCCGCGAACGCTGATGATTCCTGCAGCCTCTGAGATTGCCCCTATGCATAAAGCCAACACCCCCTTAGACTTATCTTTGAAAGCAAAGAAAGTCTCAAGCAGGGTCAACCATGCGAATTCTTTTTGTGGCGGCAGAAGTGGCTCCTCTGGCTAAGGTGGGCGGCATGGGCGACGTGGTTGGGTCGCTCCCAAAGATATTGCGAAAAATGGGACATGACGTGCGCATCTTTATGCCGTACTACGGTTTTCTCTCTGAGAAAATTGATGTTCCCGCAGAGCCGATTTGGTGGGGCGCCGCAATGTTCAACAAGTTTGCGGTTTATGAGTCTGTGCTGCCCAAGTCCGATGTCCCCATCTATTTGTTTGGCCATCCTGCTTTTGATCCCCGCCATATCTATTCGGGGGCCGATGAAGACTGGCGCTTTACCTTCTTCGCGAACGGCGCTGCTGAGTTTGCCTGGAACTACTGGAAGCCGGACATCGTTCACTGTAATGACTGGCATACCGGCATGATTCCGGTGTGGATGCACCAGTCGCCAGAGATTAAAACTATTTTCACGATTCATAACCTGGCCTATCAGGGACCGTGGCGCTGGCGGTTAGAGCAAATGACCTGGTGCCCCTGGTATATGGAAGGCCACAACACAATGGCCGCAGCGGTGCAGTTTGCCGATCGCGTGACCACGGTATCGCCCACCTATGCCCAGCAGATTCAAACGGCCAATTATGGTGAGGAGTTAGAAGGACTGCTGTCTTTTATTAGCAGTAAGCTCAGCGGCATCCTCAACGGCATTGATGATGAGTCTTACAATCCGGAAGTCGATCCCCAACTGACGCAAAATTACAGCGTAGAAACCCTCGATCAGCGGCGCAAAAACAAGATTGCCCTGCAGGAAGAAATGGGCTTAGAGATCAACTCCAGCGCCTTCACAGTGGGATTTGTAGGCCGCTTGGTAGAGCAGAAGGGGCTAGATCTGGTGATTCAGATGCTCGATCGCTTTTTGTCATACACCGATGCCCAGTTTGTACTGCTAGGGATGGGCGATCGCTATTATGAAACCCAAATGTGGGAGCTGTCATCTCGCTATCCGGGGCGGGTGTCTACCTATCTGCTCTACAGCGACTCTCTAGCCCGTAAAATCTACGCCGGGGCTGATGCGTTCCTAATGCCGTCTCGGTTTGAACCCTGTGGCATCAGTCAGCTCATCGCTTTGCGCTATGGCTGTATTCCAATTGTGCGTAAAACGGGAGGACTGGTAGATACGGTGCAGCACCATAACCCCACTGAAGGGACTGGCACTGGCTACTGCTTCGATCGCTACGAACCGCTGGATCTCTATACCTGCCTAGTCCGAGCTTGGGAAGGCTTCCACTACAAGCAGCCTTGGCGCGAGCTGCAAAAGCGGGGCATGGTGCAAGACTTTAGCTGGACGCGATCGGCACTGGAATATATCAGGCTTTACAGCGATGTTTTGGGGCTATCTTACGATGAGCAGGTTCCGGCTGAGCTAGGGGGCAAACCCGCAGCACCAGCGCCTACCGCCAGCAGTTAGCGGCCACGTTGCAGATATTGGCTGTTTAAACTGCGATCGCCTGCCATTTCCAAAAATCCCCTAGGGGAAGGATGTCGTTCGCTACAGAATCATGAATCCTAGCGGGGGTGCTATCAGTTTTTATTGATTCTCTTTCTTCTAAAGCCTATGCAGAGTCTTATTCAGGAAATCCAGCAGACCCTTATTAATCTAGTTGGCGGCGGCGTAGCGGCTGTTCCCGGCATTTTGGGGGCGCTGATTATCTTAGCACTGACTCGCTATGGCGCTAACCTGGCTCGACGGGTGGCGGCTTCCCTATCAGATCGGCTTTTGAATAATCGATCGCTGCAGTCCCTGCTAACTCAGGTAGGCTATATTACCGCCTGGATTGTCGGTATTTTAATCGCGGCCATTATTGCCTTTCCCGGTTTGGCTTTAGGCGACATTGTGGCTCTGTTGGGTTTAGGTTCAGTAGCTGTTGGCTTCGCGTTTCAAGACATTTTCAAGAACTTCCTGGCCGGGATACTGTTACTGCTACAGCAGCCTTTTCGACTGGGCGACCAAATTATTGTCAATGACTACGAGGGCACGGTTGAGGAAATTGCGCTGCGATCGACGCAAATTCGCACCTATCAGGGCGAAGAAATTGTCATTCCCAACTCGATTGTTTTCACTAATTCAGTGCAGGTGAGAACCGCTCAAAAGTATCGTCGGACTGATTTAGCGATCGGGGTTGACTACAATACGCCGCTAGAAATGGCTGTGGACGTACTGCTCAAAGCGGCCAATAGCGTTGAGCATGTGCTCGAAAATCCACCGACCGAAGTAGATATTATTGGCTTTGGCGATAGCGCCATTGATCTGGTCGTGCGCTACTGGACAGCCCCCCAGCAGGCAATGGTGCGTCGTACCCAGACAAAGGTGATGATTGCGCTGAAGAAAGCCTGTGACGAAGTGGATATCAATATTCCTTACCCCATTCGCACAGTTTATTTCTTCAATCAGGAGAAGTATAACGACCACTATGCACTGAGCCAGCAGGATGGTTCAGAACAGGAAATGGTGGGCGATCGCAACTAGTCATCGCGGCTAGTGACTATCAGACAAAGCTCCGGGTATCAACAATGCTGCCGGGAAACGATAGCCTAGACAAGAGGTGTCGTTTATCGCCGGAGGGCGCAAGAAATCTGTGAATCAAGCCGAAGCCTTGCAGGGGCTCTTAGAATCTGTGGCTCAGGGAGAAGTGAGTCCAGAGCTAGCCTTCACCAAGTTAAAAAATTTAGATTTTGAACCTGTGGGCGAGTTTGCCAAAGTCGATCATCATCGCACTCTCCGCACTGGCTTTCCGGAAGTCGTTTGGGGACCAGGAAAAACCGTAGATCAAATTGTGCAAATCATCCGCAGCCTACAGCCGCGCAATCCGGTAGTGATGGCGACGCGGATTACCCCAGAGGTGTACCAGCAGCTCAAAGCCGTTATTCCCGACCTAATTTACGACGAGATGGCGAGAATCTGCGCCCTTGTCCCCACTCAAATCGTGCCTCAGTATGCCGGTACTATTGCCGTACTCACCGCAGGTACTGCCGATTTGGCTGTAGCCCAGGAAGCGGCGCTGACGGCTGAGCTGTCAGGGTTTCGGGTGCGGCGACTCTGGGATATTGGCGTCGCCGGAATTCACCGCCTGCTGAGTCACCGACAGGTAATTGACGAAGCCGACGTGCTGATTGTGGTGGCGGGCATGGAAGGAGCACTGCCAAGCGTGGTAGCGGGCCTAGCGAGCTGTCCGGTTATTGCTGTGCCGACCAGCGTGGGCTACGGCGCTAGCTTTAACGGTCTGGCTCCGCTGCTGACCATGCTCAATTCCTGTGCGGCGGGCATTGGCGTTGTCAATATCGATAACGGCTTTGGCGCGGCGATCCTGGCCGGACAGATTCTCCGCACCGCCGCCAAACTCAAGGATGCTGACTAACGCTGGCGATGCTAGTTGACTATGACCTGGTAATTTTGGGTGGTACGCTGGCAGGCCGACAGGCGGCGATCGCCGCTACTAGTCAAGGAGCCAGAGTCGCCCTAGTCGAACCGCTTGCAGATGGCGTGGCGCGATCGCTCCAGGCAGACTACCTCAGACAGGTGAGCGCCTGGCAGCAGTGGAGCCAAAGGGCCGGGCCAGCAGACTGGTCCCACTGGCAGCAGTGGACGCAGGCCGTCAGCCAGCAGCAGGCCGAGCTGCGATCGCCCCAGGTCCTTCTAGCCCAAGGGGTTGACTACATTCAAGCTCCGGGGCAGTTTTGCCGATCGCCGCGCTTAGCCTTTGAAACTCAGCAGCGCTTTTTGACGGCCAGAGCCTACCTGCTGGCCGCGGACTTTTTTACCCCGCTGCCGCCGATCTCAGGACTGGCTGAGCGATCGCCCTATACGCCTGAAACCCTGTATAAGCTGCCTGCGGTGCCTGCACGTATAGGGATCTTGGGCGGAACGCCAGCGGCCTTAGCGATCGCTCAGCTAATGGCTCGCTTAGGCGCTCAGGTCACAATTTGCCTAGAGCCAGCCTGGCTGCACCGGCAGGCGGTGGCTATTAGGCAGTGGCTAGTGGCGCAGCTTGAAGCTGAGGGCATTCAGCTGGAATGCTTGGCTGAGGTCGATCAGGTTACCGCTGACAGCTCGGCCCTAGCGGGGCATCAGATCAAGCTATCCCAGGCAGCGCTGACGGTAGATGAGCTGGTTGTGGCGACGGCTCCCAGCCTGCGCAGTTTTGATCTGGGTTTAGACATGGTGGGCGTCAAGCAGGATGGCTTCGGCCCGGTTGTGGGCGATCGCTTACAGACCACCCATCCTCGCCTGTTTGCGCTAGGTACCGCCCTGGGACGACAGGAGATACGGGCGATCGCGCCGCCAGAAATTGACCTAGTGCTCAAAAATGCCCTGCTTCTGCCCCGATTTGAGCTGAATCGCCGGGCTCTGGTTTGGCGCGTGTCTACAACCCCGGAGGTGGCCAGGGTAGGGATTACTCCAGCTCAGGCCCGAGCCTGGTACGGAGAAGACACCTGGGTTTGCAGCCAGCCGCTCTATGCCAACGGGCAGGCGCAGTTACTCAATCAGGCCAGCGGCTTTTGCCAAATTGTGGCCCACCGCAGCGGCGAAATTTTGGGGGCGCAGATAGTGGGGGCTAGCGCCAGCGAACTTATACAGCCCATTGCCCAGGCGATCGCCGCGAAGCAGGGAATCCGATCCGTAGCGCGATCGCCCTATCTGCCCCAGGGCCTCACTGCGGCCCTGGTTGAAACCGCTCAGCAGTGGCAAACTCGCCGCCTAGCCGTGGGCTTTTGGCGACGAGACTGGTTAGAAAACTGGTTTAACTGGCGGCGATCGCGGGTGCGGCTTTAGCGGCGCTTGGAGGAGTTGCCAAACACCTGACCCGTCAGCCAGCCGACTGCTTTTTGCATTACCTCGCCCATCGTCGGCGGCACCTGAGCCTCGACGTTAAATAGCTGGGCAATGGCGATCGCCACCTGTCGCTGAGTTGCATCGGAGGAATAGGCAGTGGTTAGAGGCTTCATAACCCCGTCAAGATAGACCAGCTCAATCCGGCTGCCTGTCCCCCCATAGCCTTCTACCCTGACGGTTTTAGAACTGAGCCGTACCGCAATTAGGGTAGCCAGGGGATAGTCAATTGTCTGCTGTCGTGCAATCCAGCAGCGACGAATGCGAAGCTGCGCGCGATCGCGGTCAAATTCAAAAATACGCAGCTCGGCAAACATCAGCACTACCACGGCAATGCCGAGCATCAAGGTGGCAGTGGCGAGGAAGTCTTCGGCGGGTGAGCCAAAGAGTGGCGCTAGCAGGTTGAACAGGCCGGCGATGCCTAGAAAGCCGGTAACAGTCCAGCAAAACTTAGGATACTGCTTGACGATGAGCTGATGAGAGGTGTGTTTAGTGATGTGCATAGGAACAAAATTAAATTTAGCGAGTAGGGAAACCTGGGGCCTGGGCAGATCCGTCCGGATTGGTCTCTTCGACGGGGGGCCACCCTTGTCCGCCCCAAACGAACGCAGAGATGCGGGTGAGCTAGGGCTACAGCCGGTATTGGCTGTGAGCTGAGCAATTTCAATTTGCAGGGATGCCGGGGACTTCTGATCCTGGGGTCATAAAAACCTGCCGAAGTAACGGCACGGGCGATCGCTCAACTAGGGAGAAGTCAAAACGGTTGAGGTTTTTGACCGGCAGGGACTGACCAAACTGCACCCCCTGCTCAAAAATGTCTAAATGCTGGCGGCTGAACCGATACGGGTTCGGATAGAGAAAGCGAGCCGCAAATTTGAAAATTAGGTAGTGCCAGCTCCTGGTCTGCGGGTCGTTGCCCATTGTCATGCCAATCACAAACGCTTCGTCTGCTGGCGTAAAGCCTCGGCTCAGCAAAATGTGCAGATAGTCGTGGTTGCGGAGAGAAATGCTGCCGCCCAGCGCCAGGGGACTCTCCGGGTTTTCTAATAGCCAGACGAGCCAGGGAATGTCAGCGGGGGCATCGCCCTCTAGAGCTTGATAAGCCTGAGCCAAACTCTGGCTTGAATGGCGATGCTGGCTGCGTACGTCTTCCCTGCTAGACCTGACTAGATACGCGGGGGCTAAACTCTGATTCATGACTCACCTCCAATCCGTTTGAGCTGTACTTCAGTGCGCTGATTTTGGGGCTGGGCTGGATCAACTCCCGGCAGCGGCTGGCTGAACCCTTTGCCCTGGACCGCAATCTGCAGCTTGACGCCGCGAGATTTGAGATAGTCAGCCACAATTTGGGCCCGCTGCTGGCTCAGGGTCTGATTGATCGCGGCTGGGCCGGTTTTGGAGGTGTGGCCGACGATATTGAGAGCCGTTGTCACCGGGCTGAAGTCGCTGATCTCCTCAGCTAGCTGGTTTAGAGTCTGTTGGCCTACCGCCGTCAGCGTTGCTGAGCCGGTGGCAAAGCTAACGGTGCCGCGTACGTTAAGATTGCCGATGGGCTGAGCGGCCTGCACCTGCTGCGGCGTCACGGAGACAGCCGTGGTTGATTTCTCCCCTGAGAGCATAGCGGCCAGTTCCGGATCGGCAGCGGCGATCGCCTGAATCACCTGCTGGGTATTGGCCACGGCCTCTTCAATGAAAGCTGTTTTATAGAGAGCTGAGGCATCCTCTACGGGACTAATTGGCCCGCCCGCTAGGGTCACAATCGCCTGGGTGGCCTGAATTCGTTTCTCTAGCTCACCCTGGGTGAACCACTGCTCTGTCTCCAGGCTGGAGAAAAAGTCGATGCCCTCTGTTACTTTGCTGGCATCTGAATTTGACAGGCCGCTGTCAGAAGCAATTTGAGCACTGAGGGCGCTGCTGTTTTGGATCAGGGCGTCCGTATGACGGTAGTAGGCGGTGAGAAAGGACTTGAGTTCTTGCGGGCGCTGAGCAATCAGGCGATCGCTAGCCACCATCACATCTATAATTGCGTTGGGTACATCCTGACTGCTGAGGGCTACCTTGTTGCCTGCCTGCACTGCCTTAGAGACATCGGGTTCCCACAAAACCGCGATCGCCACGGCTGGGTCTGACTGCAAAATCTCATAGGCCTGAGCTGAATCTTCAGCCTCAACAACTTCAAAATCAGCTAGATCAAATTTTTCAAACTTGATATCTAGCAGCCGGGCTAGATATTCGCTGGGCGTTCCGGCGGAGTAGACCAGCTTCAGATTGGGCGTGGCCGCTTTCACCGCTGCCAGGTCATTTAGGCTTTTGAGCTGGGGGAACTGGCTCGTATTCAAGACGACCGCATCTGCGCCGACCGTACGGTCAATCAGGCCGACAATCCGGCCCTCAGGGCGATGAGTCAGGTACTGGTCTAAGGTAGTGACAATTAGGTCGGCTCCGTTGCCTAACCGCTCAGCCCGCTCAGCCTGATCTAGCTCCTCCTGATACTGAATTTTCAAATCGGCCTGGGCAACTCTGTCAGCGAAGGCGGTAGAACGCAGGGAGCTATAGCCAGAAAAGCCATCGCCCAATACGGTTAGCTGATTGTCCGCCCTATTGTCCGCTTGAACAGGTAGAACGCCATCCGGCAAATATGGCGCAATTAGCTCCGGCCCTTGCCAGCTAGCGACGGCGATAACTAGGGCGCCGCCGATATAGGCGATAGGCGGCAAACCTTTTTTGCCTGTTTTTGATCGGGTCTGTGACATCTGATTTTTTGGCTTAAGCATGGTTGTCTCCGGTGAGCTGAGGATTAACTTGATTTTTGAGAGCGGCGAGGCGATCAGCGGCTTTGAGCTGGTGAGTTTTCCGCTGGGCTTCTTGGCCAAAGGACTGAAGCTGCCTCTGGGAGTTGGCCGTGATTGACCGGCGATCGATCGCGTCTCGTGCTGTTTCAAACAGGCTGACAGCACTTTCAGAACTCAGCCCTGAGAGCGCATTGGCCTGCTCTAGCGCCGCCGTTACTTTTTGCAGCGAGGCGCTGACTTTTTGCTGAGTCTTCATTTGCTGTAGCTGCCGCTGCTGCTCGACCAGGCGCTGCTTGCCAACTTCAAAGTTCTGTTGAGCGGTTTTTACCTGGGCCTGAAGCTGAGGGAGCGTTGTTTCGATCACCTCTAGCTCTCCCAGCAGGGTCAGAGCGGCCTCATCTTCGCCGTGCTGCACGAGCTGCACTGCCTGCTGGTCTAGGTTTTGCGCCTGGGACTGCATCTCCGCCAGCAGCTTTTCGGCCTGCTGCAGGGCGGCATACTGTCGCGCGACGGCCTCCGTTAGCTTTTCAACATTTTCGGCAATGTCGTCTAAGGACTGCTGGGCGATCGCGACAGTCTGAGCGCCTCCTACTTCTAACGGCTGACCGATCAGCCAAGCCCAGCTACCGACCGCAATGCGGCCCCCTTTATCACCCAGCAGCCAGTACATAAACTTTTTCATCGCTTGACTCCTAAATCAGTTGACAGTCTCGTCTCGTTAAATCATTCATGTGAGCTTATAACCGTTATATTCGCTTCATGTGAGATTGTCAACTCATGTGAGCTTGTTTTTCCTTGCTTGAGCAGTCATAGACCGCCGAAATGCTCACGACAATGAGCTAAGATAAAGCCAGTTCTTAACGTGATGTGAGCAATGCTGTGATTTCGTCAGACTTTCTAGAAGCGATCGCCCAGGAACACCATCTCTCCAAGGCCGAGCAGGAGGTGCTGGTTTTAGCGATGCAGGGAAAGCCGACAGCGGCGATCGCGGCAGAAATTGGCATTAGCGGCGATGCCGTCCGTAAGCGACTGAGCGAGGTCTATCAGAAATTTCAGATTAGCGGTCGCGGCCCGGTCAAGCTCACACGACTGCAGCAGCTATTGGTTTCTCGCTATCAGGCTGAGGGGCAGTCACCGGCGGTATCGCCGCCTATTTCGGCGAGCGGCCCTATAAAAGTTCAGCTCACCCAAACTGTCCCCGCCCATCACTGGGGCGAAGCGCCCGACAGCGGCGTGTTTTATGGGCGAGGGACGGAACTGGCTCAGCTACAGCAGTGGCTGCTGCAAGAACAGTGCCGACTGGTAATCGTGCTGGGCATGGCGGGGATAGGTAAAACGGCGCTGGCGGTGAAGCTGGCGCGGCAGATTGCCGCTGAGTTTGAGGCTGTGATCTGGCTGTCGCTGCGACAGGCTCCGGTGTTATCGACACTCTTGGAGCAGGTTGCTGAAATTTTGACAGATTCTGGCTCACATAACGGTAAAACTCCGAAGCCCCTAGAAGCCCAAATATCAGATTTGCTCGATTACTGCCGCGCTCACCGCTGTCTGCTGGTCTTAGATGGGGCCGAGTCGATTTTGCAGAGCGGTCGTTTGGCCGGAATTTACCGTGAGGGCTATGAAGATTACGGTGAGTTGTTTAAGCGGCTGGGTCAGGAACCGCATCAGAGCAGCGTGTTAATTACTAGCCAGGAAAAGCCCGCCGAAATCTCACTTTTAGAAGGAGAAACCTCACCTGTGCGATCGCTCACTTTGAAAGGACTCACTGCAGCCGAAGCCCAGCACCTGCTGACAGAAAAGGGCCTCAGCGGCGACACCCAAAAGTGGAACGATCTGATTCGCGGCTATCGGGGCAATCCCTTCATGCTCAAGATGGTGGCTACGACCATCCGAGAAGTCTTTGACGGTAACGTCACCGCTTTTCTGAAAACGACTCTATTTACCCATGACATCAGCGACTATCTAGAAGACATTCTGGCGCGGGTGTCGGATGTGGAAGCCGAGATTTTGCGGCAGATCGTGCAGCAGCAGCAGCCTCTCTCGTTAGACGAACTGATGACTGCCCTACCTGACTCCTCTCCTCAAGACCTGATTCAGGCGCTACAGTCGCTCAAGCAGCGATCGCTGTTAGAAACCTCGGAAGGCCGCTTCAATTTGCCCCCGGCAGTGCTGAGCGTCGTGGCTGAAGAAATGGAGGCTTGAGAACGGGCGATCGCAAAACTGTGGCTTACTACTGCATTAACCCTAAGTGCCAACAGCGCCAAAATCGAGAGACTGCCGAAACCTGTGCGGGATGCGGCGCAGCGTTATGGGTGGGCGATCGCTATCGGTTAGTTCGGCCCCTGCGATCGCTCCAGGAACCGGGGAATGCCGAGATCTTTGAGATCGAGGACTTGCTATGCCAGCCGCCTAACCAGGAATCGCCCGCAGCGCCAAACCGCAAAGTGCTCAAAGTTTCTAAGAAAAATAATTCGGTAGCGGTGGGCTTACTACAGCAGGAAGCTGAGGTGCTGAAAACCCTGAGTCATCCTGGTTTACCCCACATTCAGCCTGGGGATGGCTATTTTGTGTTCTCGCTGCCCCAGCGCAAGAAGCCGCTGCACTGCCTAGTGATGGAAAAGGTGCCGGGAGAAAATTTGAAAACGCTGGTTGAAAGAGAGGGGAGCATCAGCCCTGAGCAGGCCTGGTCTTGGCTACTCCAGCTCCTCGACATTCTCAATCATCTGCATCAGCACCGCTATCTCCACCGGGATATTAAGCCTTCTAACATCATGCTGCGACCGGATGGACAACTGGTGCTGATTGATTTTGGCGCGGTGCATGAGGTTTCCTATACGGTGATTGAGCGGCTGATGGGCAAAGATGTCACGGGGCTGGGCATTTTTTCACCGGGCTACACGGCGCCAGAACAGGTGACAGGCCGCACGGTGCCCCAGTCTGACCTGTACGCTCTAGGCCGGACGCTAGTATTTCTGCTCACTCAGGCGCACCCGCTAGATCTGGAGGTGAGCGAAAAAAACGGGGGACTGCTGTGGCGATTGCTGGCCCCGCAAGTGCCTAAACCGCTAGCGGACTGGCTCGACTACCTGATGGAACCGCTATTCTGGCAGCGTCCTCCCAATGCGGCGTTTGTGCTGGAGCAGCTGAAGGGGGGACTGGTGGCTCCGCCCGTGAAGCGATCGCCCGCGCCCAGTCCCCTCTGGATTAAGCTGCTGAATCTGGGTTTGTTTACTGTGCTGCTGGTGACGACCCTGTTCTGGTGGCAAGGTCATCGCGAGGCGCAGCAGCACAGTGTGCCCGAAGGCATTATTCAGCTAAATTGATGTCTAAGTAGTTTTGGTATAACCCGAAACACTAGCACATTAGAGCCTGCATGAGAACGAAATAGCTCTAATTTGTTAAACTAAAATTTAACAATCTCAGGATCAAATTCCTGTAAAAGAAAGCCTGCTGATGTAAAACATTGCGCAACTGAATAGAAGGAAATAGACGATGACGCAGCTATTACAAAAAACGGCTCAGCAGCTAGAGCAATCCTTATCCTCTGAGATCGAGCTGCTCTATATCAATAAGCTAGGGCAAGAACCAAGCCAGGTTGTTTGTCAATTCTTTGAAACGAAATTGGCAATTGTTTTGGAAGAATCTGTAACACATTTAGAACGGCTTTTAATTGAGGCCGATCAGCCCAAGACGGTTTACAACATGAGAGCGGCCTTGAACCAGTCGCTGCAGGTTCGCATTAGTCACCTGCTGGAAGAAATGGCTGGCGTCGCGGTTATTGACTGTTTGAGCAGTACTGCTTTTGAAAGCCGTACGACGGGTTTAATTATGGTGCTGCAAGATGCACCTGCGGTTAACAATCCGCACGTTATTCCCAAGTATAAAAGCCTGAAATCTAATCAGTAGAGCTGGTTGCTTCAGCCTCAGACAACTTCAGTCGCGTACCGCAGATTTAAGCAGTCTTACAAGCCCTAGACTATAAATATTTTTCTAGAATCTCGTTGAGATCTTCCAACATGTAGGGTTTGCAGAGATAGCCTATGAATCCAGCCGCCATAATTCGCCGCCGATCGCGATCGCTGGCCAAGGCTGTTACCGCTACAACCGGAATAGAGCGTGTTTGAGGATTACGCCTTAGTCCATTTACAATCTCAATACCGCTGATTTGCGGCAGCAAGATATCTAGTAGAATCAAATTGGGCTTGGCAACCGCCACTATCGTCAAGACTTGAGTGGGATCACTGGTAGATATACAGCGAAAGCCAAAAAGTTCAGCCGCACAGGTAATGAGGTGAAGACTGTCTAAATGATCATCAACTGCCAAAACCAACGGCTTTCCAAGACCCTGATCCAAAGCGGACACAGACGAATCAGATACTAAAGAATTTGAACTCATATCCACTCCGGAATCTGAAGGGGCATTGAACCACTTGCAAATTTTGAGCAGAAGCTGTTTGTTCAATGGCCTTGAGCACTGAACCCTGCTGGAATCTCGTTGCTGAATCAGGTTCCGTAGACTTGCCGTTTGGAAAAGCCTAGTGAGAAGCTGAAATCAGTATTGCTGATTATATCCTAAAATATTAACAAATGCTTAAGGGGTCTAGAGTAAGACAGGTAATTTCTTTGAGAAAAATTATCAATCGAGTTCAAGACCGCAAATAAAAAAAAGGAATTGACCTAAATCAATGCTTCTGGGTCTGCAAGTCAGTGCTGATCTAAAAAGCGTTTAACCCAAAGCTCCTCTATCCAAATCTTGCTGACGATAGCCAAAGGTAAAGCTAAAAGCAGACCGAGAAAGCCAAAGAATATTGTGAAGGTGATCTGGGAAAGTAGCGTCAGCGCAGGCAAGAGTGAAACCTGCTTCTCCATAACCAATGGCGTTAAAATATTGCTCTCGATTTGCTGAACTAAGATATAGAGAATGACAACGGCGATCGCTTTCCAAGGGGCATCTAATAGAGCGATCGCCACTGGCGGAATTACGCTCAAGACAGGGCCTACATTG
Organism: Sphaerothrix gracilis Ecp01; assembly: GCF_030405905.1. Lineage (NCBI taxonomy): Bacteria > Bacillati > Cyanobacteriota > Cyanophyceae > Nodosilineales > Nodosilineaceae > Sphaerothrix > Sphaerothrix gracilis. Next base: position 218,538 of record NZ_JASATW010000002.1, on the reverse strand, counting down.
GGGATAAAAGCCAACAGTCCGGCCAGCAGAGCATTTGCAAGTGCTAGCTTTACGCCTAGAATCAGCAGGCCGATACCGCTCAGGACAGCGATAACGCTCATATTAAAAATAATCCCTAAAAACCATCCTACAATTGCCGTTTCGCATTCACTTAAAATGTGATGGATTTTGGGCCGAAAAGAGCTAGGAAATAGGCGAGTGAATGTCTGCTGATAGGGTTCTGGATCCGCCAGCAGCATAATAGAGACTACTATAATTAGCAACAAGTTTAATATAATTGACAGAGTATTAGAAAAAACAGTATAGACTCTGCCAAACAGCATTCGCAAGTCGAGCGACTGCAGCTGCTGCAATAGACTGTTGAAGTCTTGTAGATTTTTAGTTAAAGCGCTTGGAAGAACGGTTTCTAAAGAAAAGAACCAAGACTGGATTCTACCAATAATGGTAGGAAATAGCTGAATAAAACTTTGGATTTGATCTACAAACGGCGGACCAATACCGCCAATCAAAATAGATAAAACAATTAGGAAGCTAGCAACCGCAATTAAAACAGATAAGCTTCTTCGATGCGTAACTCTCTCTAAACGGTAAACGAGCTGGTTGAGTACGGTAGCAATAATAACTGCGAAAAAAGTCAGCAGTAGGACTAGGCGAATTTCCCAAAGAATGTACAGCGCTAGAACTAAGGCAACTAAGGCCATCAAATCTTTTAACTTCAAAAGCTTAACTCTCTACTGATGCCTATAAAACAAAAAAGCTTAGCCTTGTCAGGTTATATCAAAATCAAAAAGTGAGCGGCCTTGGCCACTCACTTTTACGCCGAGTTAGGGCGTAGCAGTGCTGCAAGCTCAGCCATGACTAGCCGTCAGCTTCAGTCGGGCTGCCTTGAATCGCAGGATAGCGCTCTCCCAAGTAATTACCCAGGAAAGTGCTAGCCAAAGACAGAATTACCGGCCCAGCGATGATCGCCAGCAGACCGCTGACGCTAAATCCAGGTACCAGAACAGAAGACAGCCAGAAACAGATACCGTTGACGACAAGCGAAAACAGTCCGAAGCTCAAAATGTTCAGCGGCAAGGAAAGAACAGAGAGAATTGGCTTGATTAGTGAGTTGACAACGCCAATCGAGGCAGCAGCAATTAGAGCGGCAGGGAAAGTGGCAATGTTAACGCCAGGAACGACTAGGTCAACGATCAGCAGGCTCAGCGCTGTTACTAGTCCAGTTAATAAAAGTTTCAGCATAGATTTGTTTTACCTCAAAGCAGTGTTTAATTAGTTAGCTTAAAAATGAAGCTTTTCAGACAGCCAACGTCAGCTCGTCACATTAATAACAACTGACATAGCATCTAGCAAAGCAAACTTTCACTTCAATTGTCTAATTAGAACGCTGGATTAACCTCTCTCAAAGGGCAGATTCTTGCTCAGATTGCTGCTTTACATACGAATTTGAGCGCAAATCGGTAGGGTTTTCGAGAAAAATTGTATCAGACGCTATTTTTCTCGAAACATCCAGTAGGAAAGATGTTTAGGCCATAACCCAAGCCAAAGTAAATTTTTGTTAATGGCTTAAAATTCTCTTCCTGGTGATAGAGAAAGAAAGCCAGTTGCTTAGCTTATACTAATAATCAAAAGCAATTATTCTGGATAGTTAAAAGATGAAAATTTTACGATTTATTTTGGGTATTCTTGTGCCGCCCGTAGGTGTTTTTCTGACTTATGGAGTGAGTTCTACGCTGCTAATCAATATTCTACTGACGCTGCTGGCTTGGCTACCAGGTAGTATTCATGCTGTTTGGGCGATCGCCAAGCACTACGAAAAAGCGGGCGAAGGCGCTTACTAGAGATACTCTCTCCACAATTTTTTCTAGTTTTGCGGGCTTGAAAGCTGCATCTGCCTCCCTCCTGCGAGGGAAGTGGGTGTAGCATTTCTTTTGTATAGTCCTTTCGTTGTTTTGAAGCGTTGAATATGGCAGCTTTATCCCCCTGGTGGCGCAGTTCAGTAATTAATCGGCGGGCCTGGGGTTGGGAAAACGATCATCAGGGAAATCAGCAAAACCGCTGGTGGAGCAATGCTGTCATTTATCAGATCAATCCCTGGAGCTATCAGGATACAAATGGAGATGGTATTGGCGATCTGCAGGGCATTATTTCGCGTTTGGATTATGTGGCGGCTTTGGGCGTAGATGCCATCTGGCTCAGTCCCATCTACAAATCACCGATGAAAGATATGGGATACGATATCTGCGACATGCGAGCGATCGATTCCCAGTTTGGGACTCTGGCAGATTTTGACCAGCTAGTTGAATTAGCTCATAGCTTAGATCTCAAAGTCATTGTTGATCAGGTACTCAACCACACCTCCGACCAGCATCCTTGGTTTGTGGAAAGCCAGCAGAGCCGTGATAATCGCAAGGCTGACTGGTATGTCTGGGCGGATGCCCAGGCTGACGGTTCACCCCCTAATAACTGGCGCTCTGCCATTACCGGCGAAAGTGCCTGGGCTTGGTCCGAGTCACGCCAGCAGTTCTATCTTCACAACTTTCTCGCAGATCAGCCCGACCTGAATTGGAATAATCCTGAAACGGTGGACGCCATTCTTGACAACGTCAGATTTTGGCTGGAACGGGGAGTTGATGGCCTGCGATTGGATGCAGTCAACTTCTACATTCACGATCCCGAACTGCGAGACAATCCGCCTCGCTCTGAAGACATGCCCTTGCCTGATGGCGTTCCCGCAGGGCATCCGCTGGCGGAACAAGTGTTAAAGTACAGCTTTTGCCATGACTGTAATATCGAGGCGATCGCTCGAATTCGCCGCTTAGTCAACGAATATCCCGACGTGATGACCCTGGGTGAAATTGCCATCAGCGAAGATTCCGTTAAGCTGGCAGGCGACTATGTCAAAGCGGACGAAGGATTGCATCTGGCCTATCACACGGGTTTACTAGCCGATAAACCGCTGACAGCACCGCTGCTGCATCAGTTAATCAACCATGTGCAAGAAAATTTTGCCACAGGTAGTACCTGCTGGATTGTAGGCAATCACGACTACGGCAGACTCAAGTCTCGCTGGTGCTGCCAGGGCGGTCAGCCCTACCCCGATGCGTTCTATCACATGGTGGCGGCGCTGCTGCTGACTCTGCCCGGTGCCTTTTGCCTATATCAGGGAGACGAGTTAGGGCTAACGACCGCAGATATTCCTGAAGACATCTCGCCGGAGCAGCTTAGAGATCCGATGGGACAGACGTTCTATCCTGATATCAAAGGCCGCGATCCTTCCCGAACGCCAATGCCCTGGCAGGCTGAAGCCCTCAATGCCGGCTTCACAACGGCTAAAGCACCCTGGCTGCCCATTCCTCAAGCGCACTACTCGATGAGCGTCGATCGCGAGGCTGTCGATTCCACCTCTTTGCTCAATACTTGGCGACGCCTGCTCTATTGGCGCCAAAAGCAGCCCGCTTTGCAGGCCGGAAACTTTTGTTGGCGAGAGAGTGACGAAAAGATCGTGGCCTTTGTGCGTGAATATGCCGAGCAGTCCCTGCTTTGTCTGTTCAACCTGAGCGATCGCCCGGCGACTTACAAGCTACCAGCGGATACTACCTGTGAAGGTGTCTATCTGGGCTTTGAGTTCGATCGCCAGGGAGATACTGTTTATCTGCCCGCCTTCAGCGTTTACTTTGGTGAGCTACTGTAGAAAATTCTGCGTTTTGCGAGGCTTACAGGCTGACCTGACGTAAATTCTGGCGCGGATCAAACGATCGCTGGGCCTGAATTTTTTCGTACAGTTCCTTTTCAGAGGCGGTTAAATCCTTGGGCGCTACAATCAGCACCTTCACTAGCTGATCGCCCCGTCCTCCTTTGCGATTCGGCCAACCCTTACCGCGCAGTCGCAGGGACTGGCCAGAGCGAATGCCCGCTGGCACATTGACCGTAACCGGGCCATCCGGGGTAGGCACCTCAATCTTGGCGCCCAAAACGGCCTCATCCGGCGCAATCGGCACTTCACAGGTCAGCTTGTCCCCTTCAAACTGGAAAAAGCTATGGGGCAGCAGCTCGACGGTGAGATAAACATCGCCTCGCTGCTGAGTGCGCGGATCGTAGCTGCCCTTGCCCCGCAGCCGAATCTTAGTTCCTGGCTTGGCCCCCGGCGGAATTCTGACATCCACCACTTCGCTGCCAATGCGTAGCCGCTTCTGCGTGCCTTGAAAAGCTTCCCCCAAGCTCAAAGAAATATTGGCTTCCTGATCTAACGAAGCGCTAGAAGGTGCTCCCGCTGAGAACCCCCCGTCGAAACCAGAAAAGCCAGAACCAAAGCCAGTCGCACCGGGTGACGTCGTGCGATAGCTGTACTGACGCTGACTGCCCGTGGAGCCACCTGTCCCCATACGGCCCAGCAGCTCACTAATAAATTCTTCAAAGCTGCCGTAAGCGCCAAAGTCAAACCCGCCAAAGTCGCTAGGCGTGCCTTGATAGCCCGCCTGTCCCCCAGCCTGTTTCCAATACTGGCCAAACTGGTCGTACTTGCGGCGCTTATCAGTGTCGGATAAAACTTCGTAGGCTTCGCTGACTTCTTTAAACTTGGCCTCTGCTGCCTTGTCCCCCGGATTCACGTCGGGGTGATATTTACGAGCCAGCTTACGGTAGGCTCGCTTGATTTCATCGGCGCTGGCCGACTTATTTACGCCCAGAACGGCATAGTAGTCTTTGAAGTCAGTCGCAGCCATCGGCTGTCCTCCTCACCAAGTGATTCGCTGTTGGAACGCTTAAATCTTCGACTTAGCTAGTCAAGGTTTGTCGCCCCAGCCAGTTGTTCAGGGACACCAAACCTCGTAGATTTAGCCTAGCAAACAGATTCGGTAGTCGGGGTTCGGTTCTCTGGATGCGGCGATCGCAATTTTTTCCTTTCCCCTATCCCTCTGACGACAAGAAGATAGACTGCGATCGCGTGGATTGCCAGCCTGCGTGATAATCTGCTTAACAGAATGGCGGCAACTAGCAAGTATGGCTCAGCCCAAGATTATTGTTTTAGATGACGATCCTACCGGGTCGCAGACGGTTCATAGCTGTCTGCTACTGCTGCGCTGGGATGTGGAAACTCTCTGTTTAGGACTGCAGGATAGCTCTCCCATCTTTTTTGTGCTGACCAATACGCGGGCATTGCCTGCGACGGAGGCCAAGGCCGTCACCCGTGAAGTCTGCCAAAATCTGAAAAAAGCGATCGCCCAAACGGGCACCCAAGATTACCTCGTCGTCAGCCGCTCTGACTCCACCCTGCGAGGCCACTATCCGATTGAAACCGACGCGATCGCTGCCGAACTCGGGCCGTTTGATGCTCACTTTTTAGTGCCCGCCTTTTTTGAAGGAGGCCGCATCACCCGTGACAGCACCCACTATCTGCTCATAGACGGGGTTGAAACGCCTGTACACAAAACCGAGTTTGCTCAGGATTCCGTCTTTGGCTATCACCACAGCTATCTGCCAGACTACGTGGAAGAAAAAACTGAGGCAAGGATAGCCGCCGCTCAGGTGGAGCGGTTTTTGCTAGACGAGATGCGGCAGGGGACGGGCGATCGCCTCATGCAGCTCTCAGGGAATGTCTGCGTCGCTGTTGACGGCGAAACCCAAGCCGACCTGGACCGCTTTGCCCAAGACCTGTTAGCTGCCGCTGCCCAGGGCAAAAAGTTTTTGTTTCGCAGTGCGGCCAGCATTTTAACCGCGCTAGCAAATCTGCCGCCCCAGCCTGTGGATGCTGCCGACATGGCAACCTATCGCCGCAGCGGGCAGCCCGGAATTGTGCTGGTGGGTTCCCACGTCCAAAAAACCACCCAGCAGCTAGGGCCGCTATTGGCTGCTCCCCATGTGGTCGGCATTGAGGTGGATGTGGTATGCCTTAGTCAAGATCCACAGCAGTATGGGCAGATTTTACAGGACGTAGTCGCGGCGATCGCCGCTGCCTACCAGCAGGGCAAAACAGCCGTTGTCTATACCAGCCGCGAAGAACTCACCTTCGACAATATTCAGGCTCGCCTAGCTTTTGGCGCTCAGGTATCTGCGCTGCTGATGGACATTCTGCGTGGCTGTCCGGCAGACATTAGCTTTCTGATTAGCAAAGGCGGCATTACCTCCAACGACACCCTCAGCCAAGGGCTGGCTTTGCGAACCGCCCGGCTGCTAGGCCAAATTTTGCCCGGTGTCTCCATTGTCCGGACCCCACCCGAACACGCCCGGTGGCCCAACCTGCCCGTTGTGCTCTTCCCCGGCAACGTCGGAGACGACCAAGCCCTTGCCACCGTCTATCAGCGTCTTAGCGGGCAAACCGCCTGACTTTCTCTCCCAACCCTGCCGTCACTCACTCCTCACCCCTCCTTCCCATGAACCGTCAAGTCATCCACACCGATCAGGCTCCCGCTCCCGTTGGCCCTTACAATCAGGCGATCGCTGCCTCCGGTCAGCTCATTTTCGTTGCCGGACAGATTCCCCTCAGTCCGCAGACGGGAGAAATTGTCGGGGCCGGAGACGTGGAGGCGCAAACCCAGCAGGCGATCGCTAATATGACAGCTATTTTGCAAGCGGCTTCTGCGAACTTAGAAAACGTGGTAAAGACCACTATTTTTCTCAAGGACATGAACGACTTTGGCAAGGTCAATGGCGTCTATGCCCAATACTTTGAGGGGGATACGGCTCCGGCGCGGGCCTGCGTCGAGGTAGCTCGCTTACCTAAAGATGTTTTAGTCGAAATTGAATGTATTGCGGTGATATAGATAAAGCTAGGGGTTTAGTTTGCAAAAACTTTCCAACCGCAACAGTCGTCAGGCAAAAGTAGGCGATCGTCTGGCGATTAAAGATACTTGAGCAGCCGCTCCAGGCTGGCATTGGCATCTAAAAATGAAAATAGATGACGATAGACAATGTAGCCCTGTGAATTCAACACAAACTGGGCCGGTAAGGGTGCCCCTAGAGCCTGCCCGGTGCCGTACTGGCGAAAGACCTGACAGCTAGGATTGCTCAACAAAGGCACTTCTAAACCTAAATCCTGCTGCACAATCTGGCTTTGACGGTTATCAGTGCTGGTAATCATTAAAACAGCCGCCCCTTTAGCCTGCAGCCGTTTGTAAGCCTTGTTGAGCGCCACAATATGGGGAAAGCACAGGGGGCAGTACTGATTCTCCGTAAAGATACGGGTAAAAGCTAAGACCACAGGCTGCCGGCCCCAATAGTCTGACAGGGTCAGCATCTCTTGAGACTGGACATGCAGCAGGTGAAAATCAGGAGCGCGATCGCCGATCGCCAAAGAGCTGTGGGCTGGAATCGGCAAAAAGTTTTTGAAAAATCGCTGATTGATTAGGCCGCTAAAATCTGTAGAGGTCAGCATAAATTCCGGTTGGGACTCAGCATATCAGCACTTTAAAGCAAAGAGGTTCTGAAAATCACTGCCTCTAAAGCAGATCATGACAGAACCCCAGTCATGCTTATCCGTAGCTAGTCTCAGCTAGACGGCGGCGAAAAACTCTCTAGACTTGACCGGGTCGGGATTCATCGTCTTTTCACCGGGCTGCCAGCCAGCAGGGCATACCTCGTCTGGATGAGACTGCACATACTGAACTGCCTGCAGCACGCGCAGCGTTTCATCTACGTTGCGCCCAAAGGAAAGGTTGTTGATGGTTGAATGCTGCACAATACCGTCTTTGTCGATGATGAACAGTCCCCGCAGGGCCACCCCGGCATCTGGATCCAGCACATTGTAGGCGCTGCTAATTTCTTTTTTGATGTCAGAAACCAGTGGATACTCCAGATCGCCAACTCCCCCCGCCTTGCGCTCGGTTTGAATCCAGGCTAGGTGCGAAAACTCGCTATCTACTGAAACGCCTAAAATCTCAGTATTGATGTCTTTGAACTCACCGTGGCGATCGCTGAAAGCCGTAATTTCAGTCGGACAAACAAAAGTAAAATCGAGCGGATAGAAGAACAGAACAACGTACTTACCGCGATAGTCGGACAGTTTGATTGTTTTAAATTCCTGATCGACTACAGCAGTTGCCGTGAAGTCAGGAGCTTCTTGGCCGACACGTAGGCAACCGTCTGCCTGATAAGTCATGAGTTCACTCTCCTAGAATACTTGCGTCTCAATAGGGGATTAACCAAGCTGGATTGTCTTAGCAGGCTATATCACCAGAAGACAAAAAAGTTAACATTTGCTCTTTAGAGCATATCATACTCGTAATGATTTCGCCTTCAGGGAGATTAGCTGCTCCTTCAGGGCTGCAGCTATACAAGAGGCAAACGCTTATTTCATAAATGGCTCAGGCGTGATTTGAACACGCGACCAAGGGCTTATGAGTCCCCTGCTCTACCACTGAGCTACTGAGCCAAATAATACGTGACCGATCAATAAAGGCCTGAACCAATCACACAGTTTTAAAATTTAGCATAAAAGCAGACGCTTAAATGCCGGAATCCGAGAAAAAAGCCTGTTTTTGTCCAATCGCTGCCATTTGGAAAAAACATCCCAAGATGCCTCAGCCATAGAACGGCTAGAGAACATCTTGAGACGTAGCGGAGACAAACTTAAGCCTATCGATTAGGCAAATAGGCCATTGGATTGACGGTGCCTTGGCCCGGCAGATGAATCTCAAAGTGCAGGTGAGGTCCGGTGCTGTAGCCAGTACTACCCATTTCAGCAATTTGCTGACCTTGAGCTACTTGCTGACCAGCAGCCACGATCAGACGGCTATTGTGGGCATAGCGAGTCATGCTGCCGTCAGGATGGCGAATCTCAACCAGGTTGCCGTAGCCGCCAGAGTTCCAGCCGGAACGCTCAACTACGCCGGGGGCCGCCGCCATGATAGGGGTACCAACGGGGCCAGCCACATCAACACCTCGGTGCATTCTGCCCCAACGCCAACCGTAGCCAGAGGTTAAAACCCCTGTTGTCGGCCAAGCATAGCCGTTAAAGTGGTTGGGCGCTTCTGGCAAGAATTCATCAGCCGCTGGCAGGGCGGGCATAGCCGGAGACACGACCCGCCCTGTCGGCGTGGGGTTAATGGGGGCATAGGCTTCAGACCCTAAGGGCGCAGCCGCGAAAAGCTGTGCTTGCTCAGCCTGGGGCAGTGAAGACGGAAATGAGGACGCTTCCGGCTCTGTAGTTTGAGTGCTGAACTCAGGATTGAGCGGCACAACTGCGCGAGTCGGAGACTCAACGCCACCTAAAGCGACTTCGGTTGTTTCAGGCTGCGCGGACTCTGGCGCTGCTTGCAGTTGACGAGTAGCTTCGACATCAGCTAGCAGATTGGAGACATAGGGATCACTCGTCTCGACGGCTAGCTCTGTGGTCAATTCAGCTGTTGCTGCAGCAGTGGTTTCTGTGGTAGCAGCGGCTGCCGCTACTTCGGCCACCGAAGGTTGACGCTGTAGCTTACCTAGCACTTCAGCTGGATCAACACGGCGCACAACCGTTGCCTGTAGGCGGGCGAGTCTTGGCTCTGCCTCATCGGTTGTTGTGGCTTCAGGTTGAAACACCGAGGGAACAGCCGCCGTCAGGTCAGATGAGGTATTCAGGCTAACCCGGGGCACCGCTAAAACGCTGCCTGCAACAATGAAGTTTGGATCGGCAATGCCGTTAAATCTAGCTAGCTCGGTAGCCGATATGTCGTAGCTTTCGGCAATTGAAGCGACCGTATCACCAGAGCGAACTTCATAAGTTTGAGCTGCTGTTGGCATAATTGCCACTGGTACGGGCAGCTCATCTGTCACCGCAGAAACCGCTGAGGTAGTTTCTGGGGTAGTTTCTGAAAAGGCTTCTAGATCAACCGACGAAGGCTGAGTAGGAACAGCAGCTAGGGGGTCGGCAGTTGGCTCTGATAGATTTTCGGCGCTGCGATCGCTTGCCTGGCTCTCAACCTCGGCTGGCAGCGGTAAGGAAGGACTAACAGAAAGCCGTTCAGCCTCATCTTCCGCAATTACAGCAGGCAGCGCCATATCCGGCTCCGCGGCCTCTATCACCGAGGAAACTGACTCTAAGCGACCAGGGTGCTTAGCAATCTCCTCACCACTGGTGGAAGCTTCCGCTGAGGCGGCGCTTTCTGAAGAAAACTTGGCAACAATAGGCTCTCCCGTCTGGACTCTGATCTCAGAGACAGGCTGAACCTCAGACTCTACCTGAGTTAACGCAGAACTCAGCTCATCCCGCTTTTGGTTAAGGTTCTGCAGCGAAGCTTCCTGCTGAACCTTGAGCTGCTCGTCCTGTTCGGCTGCAGCGCTCAGGACTTGAGCCTGGGAAAGCTGAGGTGCTTCGCCCGCTAGGGCAATCTCCAAAGTTGTCGGAGAAGAACTTGCTTCATTGGCTGGAACCCGTAAAACCTGGCCTACCTGTAGAACGGTATCCTGAGTAACGCCATTAGCCGACTCAATTGTCTCAACGTTCACCCCATGAATCTGGGCAATCTGCCAGAGGGTTTGCCCGGCTGCGACAGTGTGATACGCGGTAGCTTGGGGGGCAGCCATTGCCACTGCAGCGCTTAGTCCCGGTATCGATGCGATACGCAAGGCCAGCGGCGTGGTTGGAGTAGAGAGCTTGGCTGCAGGAACATCTGCCGCTGTCGCGTGATCTTGGCGAGGCAGCAGCGCTCCCGACGCCCCCATTGAGAGGGCTAGGCCAATCATGGCAGCAGATCTACGGACTCTGCGTTGGCTTCCTGTAACCCCTTGCCCCTCTTGCTCAAAAACTTTGCCCAAGCAGGGCGAATGATATGAGTCAGATACGGGTTCCTGTGGAAATGCTCGTTTCAAGGAACGACCTCCTAATGACCAGCGTTCAACTGTTGTTCGGATAACAATCTGGCTCAACTGAGCCATATGCACTACCAAAAATCAATTTTGGCGCATACTCTTGGCAAGGAAATGGCAAAACCGTTGTACTACGATTCTGACTAAGTAACATTACCTTGCTAGCCTAACTTAGGCAAGTTTACACGAGTTAACGAAAAATTCAATCCCCAACCCATTGCTGAATTTTGTTGAGTGGATTCGAGTCCGCAGTTTCAAAGAAGTTCAAGCTTTCTAAAAAAATAGACGGATTCTTTCACTTTATATATATGGGTTTAATTGAAGGAAGATGCTCCCCACTTGATTCCTGCAAGACCCACCAGCCAGCGCTTTGAGCATCTTGGACTTGACTCCAAAAGTAGTGACACTATCGCTAGCCCGTTTAGTTTACCCGTCAATCAAGGCTTTCCCAATGTAGACACATTGATAGCTTGAATTGAGCCTAAAAGCAGAAACTTCTTTCTAAACGGTTTTCAGGAAAACTTCCCAACTTCCGGAAGTCTATAGAAATTTCTTATGAAATTATTGCTTTTTTGGTATTGCTTATGACTACAAACTGTCTCCTCAGTTCTGTGCCGACTCTGCTGCAGATTAATGAACATATATAAATAGAGTGGTTAAGCCAGGCCAACAATGACACCCACTTAGTTAGTCAGTCTGTTTCTGGGAGACGGCTAAAGGAAAAAGTTGAAGCAGATCTATCTCAGACATTACTCTGGCTCAAGCGACAACTGATCGAGCTGGCGCAAAGACTCAAACAGCCCAATCGCTACGCTGACAGAGAGATTGAGGCTGCGGACTCTCTTCTCAGCCATCGGAATACGAGCAACCTGATGACAGCTGTGCAGAATCTCCTGAGCTAGTCCTTGAGTTTCGCTGCCGAATAGTAGCCAGTCAGTTGGCTCAAAACAGATACGAGTATAGCTGCATCGTCCTGAAGTGCTGAAACCAATCCAGCGTCCGGGCGCTTGCTGCTGGCAATAGCCTGTAAAGGCCGCGAAAGAACTGTGAGTTTTTAAGTTCACATAGGGCCAATAATCCAGCCCGGCCCGCTTCAGGTAGCGATCGCTGAGATCAAAGCCTAAGGGGCCTACCAGATGTAGCTCCGTGCCGGTAGCGGCACAGGTTCGCGCAATATTGCCTGTATTAGGCGGAATTAGAGGATTAACTAGAACAACTTTGGGCATTCCAACGGCAGTCTGTATCAAAGGGGAGCAAGACGAAGACAGGCGACAGACAGATTTGTTTCCTTAAAGACATCTATCAGGATTCGCTATCGATCGCAGTTTAAAGCAGAATCATGCTGCTTTAGGTGACTAGCGCCTATCTAGAGGCGGTACGGAAGCTGATCGCAGTCATCGCGGCTGAGCACAGTTCCATCAGCGCTGGGAAGGGACTCATCAGTCCTTCAGTTTTTTAGGCGGCAACAGGCTGGCAGAGCAGATCGGTTTCTAAAGCGCCTTCCTGCTGTTCAGTGGCCGCGATCGCCTGCTTGAGAATTGTCTGACAGTCTTGTCCTCGGTTGTATTGCTCAATCCACTGCTGGGCTTCATTGCCCTGGCGCAGGATTTTTTTCAGGGGCAGCAAGAAGCAGGCAATTCCCTGCTGCTTGGCCATCGGCCACACTTGTTCGTAGAGTTCTCGAATCCAGTCGGCCGCTAAGATCTTTTGGCCGCTCTGCCAGTGGCGTAGCTCAGCTTCTAGACTGCGGTGGGCGGCAGCAGTTTCGTTGCTGTCTGTGATTTCGATTAGGGTTTGGGCGCGATCGCGCTCAGGGAGCTGGCTCTGAGTTAAAGGATCTAGGCTCGGATCTGCCATGAGCTGCAGCAGCCGGGCCTCTAACAAAGCGGTTACGGCTAAAAGGGAGATTGGATCGACTACCAGGTCGCAAATTCTCAGCTCTAAGCGATTGAGATTATAGGGACGGCGATCGCCGTTGGGGCGCACCGAACTCCAAAGGTGCCTGACATTTTTCATGCCACCGCTGGCAAGCTGTTCTTCCGTCCAGCGGACGAAGTGAGCGTGGCTTTCAAACAGGGGGACTTGAGGCGGCGTTTTAGGGAATACGTGCCAGCGGGTGGAGTGATGCCCGGTGGGGCGTCCCAGCAGAAAAGGGGAAGAGGCAGTCAGTGCCAGATAGAGGGGAGCCTCTACCCGCACCAGACGGCAGGCTCGCATGAGGACGTCTAGATCAGCAATGCCGATATTGATATGGATGCTGGCTGTAACGACCTTGGTGCCGTAGGTGTGCTCAATGTAGGTGTGATAAGGATTGCTGGGGTCAGAGCGATAAAAGCGATCGCTGCCGCCCAAAGATAAGGTGCTGCCCGGAATCAGAGTATAGTCTCCAAGCTGCTGCAGATAGGCTCTCAGCCGCTGCCGGGGTCTAACCAGGGCGCAGAGAAGCTGCTCATACTGATACAGAGGGGCCGTTGTGTACTCGACATTGCGGCTGTCAGGTTCGCGTACAAATCCGTCCAAGTCGCTGACGATGCGATCTGAGAGTCCCACCACTTCCCCGGCAGGTGTCCCAGTATAGATCTCAACTTCAAACCCTTTAGAGAGCAGCACGTTTGGCCTCAGCTTAGCAACAGAATCCGCATGTAAAATGCGCTTCCACCTCATAGTATCGGGGAATGATCGGCAGATTCTATGCAATTTGAAAGAAATTGCTCCGCCTAGACCCATCTCTAGGGCAGGCATCAGACTGGGCTGCCGCGATCGCAGCAGCCCAGTCCTTGTTGCTAGCAACAGCGCTGAGCGGGCATCGAAATTACGCTGGGATAAAGTTATTCACGTTGTTAAGCGCTGTGACATCCGTATTGGCTGCCTGCAGCACAATCGTATCGTTGACGCTAATAAAGGCATCGGTACTTGCATCTCCGGTACCTTGACTAAAGCTCAGCTCAGCAAATGCCAGCCCTGCTAGCTCGATCGCATCAGTGCCGATTTCAAAGTCCTCAATATAGTTATAGGTGCCGTCGCGCATCACAAAGGTGTCTACGCCGCCGCCGCCAATGAGGGTGTTGAGGCTGCCTAAGCCGCCATCAAGGCGATCGCTGCCTGCCCCGGTTTGAATATAGTCACTGCCTGAGCCAGTGAGGATATCTTTATCCCCTGCCGTCGCCGCCTCGACCGTATAGATAACGTTGTCACCGTCACCGGCTCTCACCGTATCGTTACCCGTTCCTAAGCCAATCGCATCGGCCCCAGTACCCGTGACAATATCGTAGCTGCCCCCTTCAACCCAAATGCTATTGTCACCATTGCCTAGATCGAGGCTATTTTGGCCGCCCCCACCGTCAACGCTGTAGACAAAATCGTCGCCGTCTCCGGTAGTGACGTCATCATCCCCTAGACCAATGCCAATCTGATTGTTGCCATTGCCTGCACTGGTAATGGTGTGGTCACCCGCAGCAGCCCAGAATTGGTTGTTTCCGGTTCCTAAATCAATGATGTTGCTGCCGCCGCCAGCCTCAACGCCGTAGACAAAATCATCTCCTGTCCCGGCGATCACGCAGGCATCCCCAGATCCGAAGCCGATGGTGTCGTTACCGGCGCCACCGTCAATAATGTCGCTGCCTTCTGAGCCAGCCCAGATGTCATCATCCCCAGCAGTTCCCTGAATGACATCGTCAGCATTAGCCGTGCCATCAGTATTGCTGAACAGTTCACCGCCGTATGTTTCTCCTGCTTGGAAAGCATTGCCAACAATGGTATTGCTGTCATCGACATAAATAGTCGCTGGTTCACCCTTAACCAGGGGTACCGCCTGACTGGATTGACGACCGAAGATAACATAGCTCCGACCTGAATTCACTAAGCCGTTGGCGTTAGCGCTAGAGCCGACAATCAGATCGTCAATTCCGTCCCCGTTGACATCGCCAGCGCCGCTGACGCTGCCGCCAGCAACATCACCCGGAACCACCCCTTCAATCACGAAGCCGTTACTGCCATTGAGGGTGGTCAGATCCAAGCTAGAGCCAAATCCTAGCGGATTGCCAAAGATGACATAGCTCTCACCCGCATTGCCCTGACCGTTAGGATCAGCACTGCTGTTCCCTAAGATCAGATCATCAACCCCATCGCCGTTAATATCACCCGCCTTATCGACAGCAGATGCCAGCAAATTCCCGGGACTAATCCCCTCAATCACAAAGCCGTTGCTGCCGTCTAAATCAGCCAGTTCCAGGCTGGCATTAAAGCCCTGATCGCTGCCGTAGACCACATAGCTCGCACCTGCATTGGACTTGCCACTTGGATCTGCTAGAGGAGAGCTGATGACAACATCTGCTAGACCATCCCCGTTGATGTCGCCGGCCCCGCTGACAGCAATTCCTGACTGATCGTCTGCGGCAACGCCGTTGATCACAAAACCGTTGTTGCCGTTGAGTGCGGCTAAGTCAAGCGTGGAGCCAAAGCCCTGGCTGCGGCCAAAGACCACATAGCTCTCTCCCGACAGACTGCCATTGGGGTCAGCGCTACGGGCACCGACAATCAGATCGTCAATGCCGTCGCCGTTGACGTCGCCCGCGCCGCTGACAGAGCGCCCTGACTGGTCACCCGGATCAACTCCTATGAGGGTAAAGCCGTTGCTGCCATTGAGATTAGCGAGGTTGAAGTTGGTACCGAAACCCTGACTGCTACCGAAGACGACGTAGCTTTCTCCAGCGCTGCTGATATTGGCTCCACTCGCGCCAATAATCAGATCGTCGATGTCATCGCCATTGATGTCGCCTGCGCCGCTCACAGAAATGCCTGAGAGGTCAAAGGCAGCAATCCCTGAGAGCGCAAAGCCATTACTACCATTGAGCGCCGCCAAATCTAGGCTAGCGTCAAAGCTCTGACTGCTACCGAAGACCACATAGCTCTCCCCTGCGTTTGCGTTGCCATTAGCATCAGCATTGAAAGCGCCAATAATCAGGTCGTCAAAACCATCGCCGTTGATGTCGCCCAGGCTGCTGACAGAATTACCAGAGCGATCGCCCGGCCCTACGCCATTGAGAACAAAACCATTGCTGCCGTTAAGGTCAGCCAAGTTGAGACTCGTACCAAAGCCTTGAGGGCGGCCAAAGACGACATAGCTTTCCCCGGCTAGAGAATTGCCGTTGGGGTCCCCCCCGCTAGCGCCAATCAAAATATCGTCGATACCGTCACCGTTAATATCTCCGGCTTCGCTGACAACCTGGCCCCCATCATTGGCATCTATCCCGTCAATTACAAAGCCATTATTGCCATCGAGGTTGGCGAGATTCAGGATTGGATCAAAAGTCATAATTATTCAAGCTCAGTTTTAATGTGTTAAGCAGAAGCCCTAAGGTCTTGCCCTGAGACAGTGCTTGTCACATGAGGTGAACGACTTCCGCTCGTAGCTGGGCCATATTGCTGCGACATTGGTTGGCCCCAATTAGCGATGCAACTTACCAAAATGCTGGCGATCGCTGTAAACGAGAGGATGAATTTTATAGAGTTCTCATTGAAGTCAGAGAAGTGCTATGTCCATGCCTGATGTGTGTCCGCCTTCATATACTTATCGAAGCTAAGAGCTTATTCACTCAGACAGCAGCACAGCCCAGCCATGCAGACAACATCCCTGCGGCCACAAGCGCTGGTCGAGCGGGGATATCCGGCCCAAGGCTGCTATCAGTTCCATAAATGAATGCGATGCCTCAGACAAAACGCTGACGCATCGTAAAAATTTTATAGCTGGCTTTTCATTCAAATGCGGATGAAAGGACTTGAACCTTCACGTCCGAAGACACTAGAACCTAAATCTAGCGCGTCTACCAATTCCGCCACATCCGCGTTCAGGGAATTAGTGTAGCAAGAAACGTCGGCAATTAGCCATCTCTCTAGAAAAAATCTGGTCCTGTCCCATAGCAGTCGGTTGTCGCCGTCAGGGCATAGATACTGTCGTTCTAGATATTGTCACTATATATAGTAGAAAGTGAGATTTGCTTGGGCCGATGAGGAGAGACTCAGGCCGTTAAAGAACAGACAGCTAGGTGA
This sequence comes from Sphaerothrix gracilis Ecp01, assembly GCF_030405905.1. NCBI lineage: Bacteria > Bacillati > Cyanobacteriota > Cyanophyceae > Nodosilineales > Nodosilineaceae > Sphaerothrix > Sphaerothrix gracilis. Next base: position 201,708 of record NZ_JASATW010000002.1, on the reverse strand, counting down.
AATCTACGGGCCAAAACAATAAGCCCTCTGTTCACAGACTATTATTAAGTTATGAGTAGCCGTAATTTGCGATCTATTTAGATCGTTAAGTCCAAGCTGAAGTTGCGACTGGGCCTGAGAGTTTGTGACTTCGAGGAGCAACATCAGGTAGGCTAGAGCAGAATTGACTCAGCGCTGCAAGCTTAGTCGTCGAGTACACCGGGAGAAACCAAATCGCATGGGTAAAGTAGTTGGCATCGACCTGGGAACCACGAACTCAGTTGTCGCTGTCATGGAGGGCGGCAAGCCGCTGGTGATTGCCAACGCCGAAGGAATGCGGACGACCCCTTCAGTGGTGGCTTTCAGCAAAGAGGGTGAGCGCTTAGTGGGGCAGATGGCCCGGCGCCAGACAGTTCTCAATCCCCAAAACACGTTCTATGGGATTAAGCGCTTTATGGGACGCCGCTACTCAGAGCTTAGCCCCGACTCCAAGCGAGTTCCCTATACCATTCGACGAGACGATAGCGGCAGTATTCGGATTAAGTGTCCTCGTTTAGAAAAAGACTTTGCCCCAGAAGAAATTTCAGCGATGGTGCTGCGTAAGCTGGCAGATGAGGCCAGTCGCTACCTGGGTGAGCCTGTCACGGGCGCAGTTATTACGGTTCCGGCCTACTTTAATGATGCTCAGCGGCAGGCGACCCGCGACGCTGGCCGCATAGCCGGACTAGAAGTTGAACGCATCCTCAATGAGCCAACGGCGGCCTCGCTGGCCTACGGACTCGATCGCCAGTATCGTCAGACTATTTTGGTGTTTGACCTGGGCGGCGGTACGTTTGACGTTTCGCTGCTGGAAGTAGGAGACGGCGTTTTTGAAGTCAAGTCTACTAGCGGCGATACTCAACTAGGAGGCGTCAACTTTGATCAAAAAATTGTCGATTGGCTAGCCGAGCAATTTTTAGCCAGTGAAGACGTAGACTTGCGGCGCGATCGCCAAGCTTTGCAGCGGCTCACCGAAGCGGCTGAGAAAGCCAAGATTGAGCTGTCGGGAGTGGCTTCAACCGAAATCAACCTGCCCTTTATTACGGCAACGGCAGACGGGCCAAAGCATCTAGAAACCCGTCTCAGCCGCCTGCAGTTTGAGGAAATGTGTGGCGATTTGCTGTCACGGCTACGGGGGCCGCTAAAGCGAGCCTTCAATGATGCCGGCATGACCCCGGCTGATATTGACGAAGTGGTGCTGGTAGGCGGGGCTAGCCGGATGCCGATGGTGCAGGATTTGGTGCGATCGCTGATTAAGCGAGAGCCAAATCAAAACGTCAATCCCGATGAGGTGGTGGCCGTAGGAGCGGCGATTCAGGCTGGCATTCTCAACCAGGAAATCCAGGATATTTTGCTGCTGGACGTGACGCCCCTGTCAGTAGGGTTAGAAACTGTGGGCGGCGTCATGAAAAAGCTGATTCCCCGCAATACCACCATTCCGGTGCGGCGCTCTGACGTGTTTTCCACCTCTGAAAGCAATCAGACGATGGTAGAAGTGCATGTGCTGCAGGGCGAGCGGGAAATGGCAGCAGATAATCAGTCTCTGGGCCGATTTAAGCTGATGGGCATTCCCCCCGCCCCTAGAGGGGTGCCCCAGGTTTTAGTCTCTTTTGATATTGACGCCAACGGCATTCTGCAGGTGTCAGCGCTTGATAAAACCACCGGCAGAGAGCAGTCAATTACGGTGCAGGGCACCACCGGGCTAGACGAAGCGGAAATTCAGCAGATTATTCGCGAAGCTGAAGAGAACGCTGAAACTGACCGGCTGCAGCGGGAACGGGTGGAAAAGCGTAACCGGGCTGAAGCGCTGACCTACCAGGCTGAACGGGTGCTGCGAGAAGTGGCGCTCGATTTTGGGATGCAGTTTGGCCGCGATCGCCGTCGCCGCATTGAAGGTCTGATTCAAGAGCTGCGAGATAGCCTAGAGCGCGGCGATGAGCGCGGCATTGATATTGCCCAAGCAGAGCTTCAAGATGAAGTCTACGAGCTAAACCGGGAAGCCTACCTCTATGACGAGGAAGGTGACGACGAAGATCTGCTCAGCCAAATTGGCGGCACCCTGCGGCGCACCTTTTCCGGTGAGGGCGATCGCGAATTAGATGACTACGACTACGGCGGCAGCGGTAGCTGGAACCGAGACACCCGCTGGGAAGATGATGACTGGGGCTGGGAAAACAGCTATGAACGCACCCCAGCTAGAGATCCCTACCGGCAGGGCAGCGATCGCTATGACCAGCGCCCGCCCGTTCCCCGCGATCGCTACGATCAGCCGCCGCTGCCCCCCCGAGATCCCTATGACCGCGATCCTTACTCCCGCGACAGCTATCCCCCCCGCGACTACAGCGATCCCTATGACCGCGATCCTGCCTATGGCCGCGCCGATCAGCCTGATCCCTATCCGCCAGAGTCGCGGCAACCCCGCCGCGATAGCTATCCGCCCCGCCGTCGCCCGGAACCGCCGGAGAGCGCCTATTCTTCGCCCCGGCGCTCAGAACCTGATGCAGCCTATCCCCCCCGCCGCGATCGCCGCCAAGACTATCCGCCCCAGCGGCCTGCGGCTGACTCGAACGCCTATGGCGACGGCTATAAAACCGAAGACTGGGGAGACGATGATGAATGGTTTTAGGTCTTAGCTGAGTCCAGACTTGACCTACTGCGACTGAGCATCTGCCCAATTCCGAGTTCTTTTAGACGGTATTCATGCAAAACTTTCGGAACTACTACGAAATTTTAGAAGTTTCCAAAGGCGCTTCGGTTGAAGAAGTTAAGCGGGCCTATCGTCGTTTGGCGCGGCAATATCACCCAGATATGAATCCGGGGGATAAGTCGGCAGAGGAGCGCTTCAAACAGCTTGGCGAAGCTTATGAAGTGCTCTCAGATCCAGAGCGGCGATCGCAGTACGAAGAATTCAGCAGCTTTTGGAAACAAAAGGGATTTCGGGGCCGCAAAGGGGCCAATGGCCGGGGAGGACTGTCTCTTGAAGATCTCGACTTTGGAGAGTTTCGAGATTTTAATAGCTTTGTTGATCAGCTCCTCAACCGGCGGCGAGAAGCTAGTAACGGCGCTAAGCCCCAGCGCGGTCGCACCGTCACCGAAGATCCCTACCGCCCCGCTAAGAGTAAAACGGCTTACACTGTCCAGTCAAAAACCGCCAGCCGTCGAGATGCCGAGGCGAGCCTCACTTTGCCGCTAGAAAAAGCCTATTCGGGCGGGCGGGAAAGGGTGCGCTTAGAAGACGGTCGCTCCCTAGAGGTGAATATGCCTCCAGGGATGATCACCGGACAGCGAATTCGCCTCAAAGGTCAGGGAATTGGCGGCGGTAATCTGTATCTGCGTATTGAGGTACAGCCCCACTCCTTTTTTAAGCTGCAGGGAGATGATATTTTCTGCCAGGTGCCGCTGACGCCCAGTGAGGCCGCCTTGGGAGGACTGATTGAGGTGCCCACCTTAGACGGCCTAGTCAAGATGAACATTCCAGCCGGGGTACAGTCAGGCCAGCGGCTGCGGCTAGCCAGCAAGGGCTATCCAATTGGGCAAAACCGCCGTGGTGACCAAATTGTGCAGGTGGAAATCGCGGTGCCTAGCACTTTAAGCGATCGCGAAAAAGAGCTTTATCAAGAACTGCGCCGTACTGAAACCTTTAATCCACGGGCTGACTTGCCGGGGTCTTAGCCAGTCGCCGGCAGCAGGCTCTTTAGGCGGCAATATCGACTAGCTGAATCTCAAAGGTGAGATCCTCACCCGCCAAGGGATGATTGGCATCTAAAACGACCTTGCTCTCCTCAACCTCAGTCACCATCACCGGAATGGTTTGGCCGCTGGGATGCTGGAGCTGAAACTGCTGGCCTGGAGAAACTTCTGCCTCAGCCGGTAGCTGCTCTCGCTGCACTTCAAAGACAATTTCTGGCCGATGCGGCCCGTAAGCCTGATCGCAGGGGATCACCTCCGTTTTTTCATCTCCTGGCGTCATGCCAACGACGGCCTGCTCAAAGCCCGGAATTACTTCTCCGCCGCCAATCGCAAACTGAAAAGGCTGCCGCTCAACTGAGGAGTCAAAAACAGTGCCGTCTTGTAGCTTGCCTGTGTAATGTACGGTGACTGTATCACCCGATTTTGCTTGTGTCATGATCTGAATCTTTCTGCGAGGGACTGCTGGGGCACAGCGAGAACCGCTGTAGAGAGGGTTCGCTGTCTAATTCTGTTTGCTGCGGCTACGAAAACGTCTTTGCTGCCGGTGCTTAGCCACTTCCTTGCGCTTTCGCTTTTCGGCAGGCGTTTCAAAGTGCCGGTTTTTCTTCATGTCCGAGAAAATACCTGCCTTAGAAACCTTTCGCTTAAATCGCCGTAAAACCGACTCAATTTGCTCATTTTCACCAACGACCACTTGGGCCATATAATTTCCTCCTAGTTGTTTAGTATCTGAAAAATTCTGCGAGATGCTGTTCTGGCGGCTATCTGGGAGCCAAAGCTGGCCTTATGATTAGACTCTAGGCTCCGGGTCAATCCAGTGCACTAAAAAAGGCAGGAAGGCTTCCCCTGCCCGATTGCCAGAAGATTGAAAATCTGATTTGACGGCTAGCTGCAACAACAGCAATAACAGTTGAGCAAAGCGGCAAATGTTATCGCTGGAAACCTGACTGTTTTAACGGTTTACATCAAACCTAAACGCTTGGCCTACTTGTATGAGCCAAGATTTAACCATCAAACCTGTTTCTACCCCATCATAGCGCCATCCGATAATATGTCGAAACCAGCACCGACTACGACATCGCTGAGATGGAAAAGGCTGAGCGAGAATGTCTAGCCAAAATAAGCTGGCTCATTACCGGGCTTCCACTTGATATTGCAGCCTACGCTAGGGCGCTGTTCTGGCGAAACCGTCTGTCCTGCTAGAACTGTATCAATGGCGTTTCTCAAATCTTTGCCGGTTACTGGTGTTTCGCTGCTGGGACGACTGTTATCGAGCTGCCCTCGATAGACTAGCCTCAAATCGCCATCAAAGAGAAAGAAATCAGGCGTACAGGCAGCCGTATAGGCTTTAGCAACCTCCTGAGATTCGTCATAGCAGACCGGAAAATTAAAGCCTTCGGTATGCGCCATCGCTTTGAGATGCTCTGGGCTGTCCTGGGGATGGGTTTCAACGTTGTTGGCGCTAATGGCAACCATGCCCACGCCCTGAGGCCCATAATCTTGGCCCAAACGAGCCAGCTCGGCCTTGACGTGTTTCACGAAAGGACAGTGCTGACAGAGAAAGATCACCAGCAGCGCTTTTTTATCAGCAAAATCGTCTAGTGAGATTGTTTTGCCTGAAACCACGTCAGGCAGTTGAAACTTGGGTGCTGACGTTCCCAACGCTAGCATCGTCGATTCAACCATCACCATAGGTCAAAACCTCTCTTATGCTCACAAAGCTACAATTGCGATCGCTCGTCTTGAGTTCTACCACAGCCGAACTAACCTCCAGCCGCAAAGGCCGTCATTACCAGAATCGAGAGCAGCAGGCCGGGACTTAGCAGCAAGATTAGGGTCAGCAGTTCGTTCAGTTCCATTGGGATGTCCGTAAGGCTAGATTTAAGTCCATGATGACGAATTTGGGGCCGTAGCGACAGGGATCTTTGTTAAGCAAAGCCTAAAAAGCAGTTCTTGGCAGCGCTGCAATTTTTTGTGCATTTTTCAGTATCCGGCGTATCCTTTATCCAACAGCTTGTCAATCTGTCGTTGTCAGGAGTGGGAAAACAATCAATGATGCTGAGTTTTGGGCCTTTTCAGCCCGCTGCAAGAATGTTAAATCTGCTGGCCGTTACTGCAGTCATTACGGTCGCGGCCGAAGCTGCGGCCCAGGCGGCAGTCCTTTCTCAGTGGAGTTTTGATCCCAGTACGCGCCAGCTCCAGCTAAGCTTGCCTGCCGATCTAACGCCCCAGTACTTTTTGCTAGCCGAACCAGCACGAATTGTTTTAGACATTCCCAAGGCGCAGGTAGGGGCCGTCCCGACCGTACAGACCTATTCAGGCCCGGTTCGCAGCATTCGAGTTTCGCAGTACGAAACCGACACAATTCGAATTGTCATGGAGCTAGCCCCAGGAGTTGTTTTAGATCCCCAGCAGGCCACCCTCGCCGCCACAGAAATCGAGGGCCAAAATCGCTGGATTTTACAGCCCCTCCTCGCTGGTGAGGCTGCGATCGCCACCACTCCGCCTGCGCCCGCCTCTGCCGAACCCGCCGCGATCGCCCCTGCCGCCCCGCCCTCGCCTGCGCCTACGGCGACCGTCACCCCCACGCCAGCTCTATCTTCCTCGCCTGGAACCGCCGCGGTCATCGATGAGACGTTTATTTCCCCGCTAGATCCGCCGGCTACTGCCGCTGACCCCGACCCGTTTCCAGAAATTAACTCAGAGGGCATTGGGGTTTCTGCGGCTAGTCTGCTAGTTGGGCCAGACCTGCTTTCTCAAAACGCGCTGCCAGAAACCCCTTTGACCGTAACGACTGATTTACCAGAAACCTCGGCCACGGTTAGCGTCCCGCCTCTCTCGGCAGCGGCTCCATCAGTGACAGTGCCCCCGCTCAATACCGACGAGCCAAGCGCTAGTCCCGCTATCCCTGAAAGGTCTGAAAGCGCAGGCGCGATCGCGCCTGCGCCGGCCCGCCCGCCAGAAGTCAGCAGTGAAACAGCGTCAGAGGCTGCTACCGCACCTGTCTCTGACGCGATCGCAGCAGAACCCACCCTTCCAGCAGCGCCACCGGACGAGGCGGAGTCTGCAGCGGCGATCGCGGTACCGCCTGCTCCACCTTTTCTAGAGGAACCCGCAGAGCCGATTACAACTTCGGTTCCGACCCAGCCACTGCCAGAACTGGACGCCTCTGCAGCTGCTGAAACGGTTGCTGAAACCGATCCTGATATAGATAATCCGCCATTTTTAGAGGCTGCTGCCGCTGAGACAGTTACCCCAGCGGTTACGCCCTCCCCAGCGACACCCCCCATCGCTGTGCCGCCGCCCACTAGCCCAGCCCGCCCGCAGAAACCGCCAACTATTCCGTTTGGCCAGCCTTTGCCTAGTACCGAGCAGTCAGCTTTGCCCCTGTCAAGCCAAATTGCTCAGCGCCGCGATCGCCCGGTCTTAATTCCAGCCGGGACGGTGCTGCCGCTGCAGTATACCCAGCCCAATCCGCTGGCCTTGAACGATGCCATCAGCTACCAGGAAGTGCTGGTGCTTAACCAAGATATTCGCAGCAGCCAAACCGACGAGCTGCTGATCCCAAAAGGAGCTTTAGTCCTGGGCCGCTTTGACCTCACCGAAGCTACGCCACGCTTCATTGCCCAAGCGATCAGCCTCCAAGGTCAAAACTTGCCCCTGGCAGCAGAATCTGCCCTGCTGGGGGAGTCTCAGGTTTCAGGCAACAGCCTACTGCGTAACTCAGGCGTTGGCGCAGCGGCGGTGACAGTCTTGTCTGGGCTATCCGGCATTGGCCTAGTGGCTGGGGCGGCGATAGGAGCAGCCACAGCCTATGCCGCCTCGCCCCAGACGGTGATTATTCAACCCAACCAGATTATTCAGGTGCAGGTGCTAGAAGATTTAGTTGAGCAGCCCATTTAGAACTGATTTGATTCCGGTGGCGGCGCGCCAAAGCCAGGCTGATTAAGGAATAGATTACCTGCCGCATCGTTCTGGTAGATACAGTCGATGTTGGGGCTGTCGCCGATATCGCCGGTATAGCCGAAGGTGTTCATGCGGTTGCGGCACTGCCGTACGTCTGTATTGCTGACTAAATCGCGCTGCTCTAAAACAGCCCAGTTGTTGCGTCTGAGGACGCAGCCCGGCGTCATGCGCGGCTGAGAGATATAGACGTTGAAGGGATTAAAAGTGAGAAAGATGCGCATATCTGAAACCACCGCACTGGCGCCATAGCGAGCGCAAAGTTCTGGGTTAGGAGCACTGCGATCGATCGCTTCGCGTGAAGCGATATTCTCAGGGCTAAAGCTGGCTGAAGAGCTAAAGACGATGCCGAGAGCAATGCCCAGAATAAAAATGCCTCCAAGCACAGCAATCGTCAAATAGTTGAAGGGGCTACTCCGCTCTCCGCCGCTGGAAAAGCGGGAAGGTTCTGCCGGAGGTGCATAGCGAGAGGACTTGCGTTTCATAAACCCACGATTTCAGCCGAAACTATCGGTTAGTGATTAAAGACCGCACTCTTCCAGTATGCCGTTAAGATTCCAAATTCGGACAAAACTTAACGCTGATTTTTCCCATAGCGAATCTAGCCTGAGGCGGAATAATAAAGATAAAGTAAAAATAAAGCTGTTAGCGCTGATGACTGTGAAACGCCTGCCTACACTTCCGCTGCGAACCATCTTGTCGGACAGTTTGACCGTTTTCTGGGGAGACTGGCTAGATTTGCGCGTACGAATTCCCCAAGTGGCTGCTTCGGGGCTGGTATCACCGCTGATCTATATTTTAGCGTTTGGCTTAGGTCTGGGCAGCTCCATCGATCGCGTGGCCGAACCCAGCGCTGGCGATAGCTACCTGGAGTTTATCCTACCGGGGATGGTCGCCCTATCGTCAATGGTGATCAGCTTCGGCGGCACGACGTTTTCGATCTGTGGCGATCGCCTGTTTACCAAAACTTTTGAAGAAATGCTGCTGTTCCCGGTACATCCGCTAGCGCTGCATCTGGGCAAGATGCTGGCGGGGGTGGTGCGGGGCATGATGACGGCAACATCAGTGATTATAGTGGCAGTGCTGTTTACCGGGCAGCCCTGGAGCTTTATCAATCCGCTGTTCCTGCTGTTGTTGGTCTTAAACTGCTCTGTGTTTGCGGGACTAGGCGTTATTGTCGGTCTTAACGTCAAATCCCTGGAGAGCGTCGGCCTGTTCAACAACTTTTTGATTGTACCGATGTCTTTTCTGGGCGGCACCTTTTTTGATCCGATGGCGCTGCCGATCGCCCTCAAAGTGATTGTTTTTTTACTGCCGCTTACCTACACTACGATGGGGCTGAGAGCCGCCGCCTACCAGTCTCTAGACGCTTTTCCCTGGTACTCAATTCCCATCCTGCTCATAGTGGCGATCGCCCTGTCTTTCGTCGGAGCCTATCAGTTTTCTCACCAGCAGGACTAGCCTCAACGAAGATCCAAACAGCCTAATCCCCTCGCAGTCGTAGAGTCGAGGGGATTAGGCACTTATAGGGGCTAAAAGCTGCACAAGCTGACTAAGAAGCATCAGCTCGGCCTAGATAGCCATCACTAGCGACTCGTAGTCACTTCAATGGAAGATATATTGACGTCAATACCTGCCGCCTGTGCTCTGACCAAGGCAATCGTCTTAGCCTCTTGCTTATGGTCAGCAAAAACCTCTAGGGCATAAGGCTGATTCTGCTGTAGTTCTTCGGCGTTTTTACCTTCTAGCTGGACGCTATATTTCATAGACTCCTATGGAATTTGATTACTCAACATTTATACCAGCTCATATAAACTATTGTCATCCATCTATGGATTGAGTCTAATCAATTGGTTTAGTTCAGCCCTAACCTAAAAGCTGGTCAATCATACGGCTTGCTTGAGCGCCATAGCCGCCGCCAAACAGGTTGAAGTGGTTGAGGATGTGATACAGGTTGTAGAGCACTTTGCGGCGCGAATACCCTGACTCCAGCGGATAAGCCTCGTTATAGCTTTGATAGAAGGCAGCCGGAAAGCCGCCAAAAAGTTCGCTCATGGCAATATCTACTTCGCGATCGCCGTAGTAAACTGCCGGATCTAGCAGCACGGGTTCACCCGCCGCCGTAATGGCCGCATTGCCTGACCATAAGTCTCCATGTACCAAGGCTGGCCGGGGATCATGTCCGGCGAGCAGTTCTGGTAAGGCCGATAGCAGCGCCCCGGCTTGGGGAAAATGGCCGCCCCGGCGCTTGGCTAACTGAAACTGATAGTGCAGGCGGTGCTCTTGATAAAAGGCTAGCCAGTCGGCTGTCCAGGGATTAGGCTGCGGCGTAGAGCCAATTGTATTATTTTGATGCCAGCCAAAACCGCGATCGCTCTCTACCCGGTGCATGGCTGCTAACTGCTGGCCCATCTTTTGCCAAGCCTGATTGTTGCCAGCGCCCAGATCTAGCCATTCCATCACAACGTAGGCCGAGCTATCGGCAGTCCCCCAGCAGAGAGGACGCGGGGCGCGAATTGTATGGCTGTCGGCAATCTCTTTCAGTCCTAGGGCTTCGCGCTCAAACATAGCCACCTGGCTAGCCTGATTAAGCTTCAGAAAAAAGGTTTGCTCGCCGTCGCTGATGGCATAAGCCTGATTGATGCTGCCGCCGCCGACTGAGCGGCGATCGCGAACTTCAAAGGGCTGACCGATTTTTTGGCTAATCTGCTGAGCGATCGCATTCCACATAGGCATTGCTTTGAAACTTCGACATATTCCTATTCCGGCACAACCGTCATAATGGCGTAAGCCTCAGGCGATAGATATTGCCGGGCTGCCTGCTGCAGTTCGTCCAGGGTAATAGCGCGAATGCTCGCCGGGTAGCTCAGGGCGTGACTAATATCGCCAGTCAGAGCATGGTAGTAGCCATAGAGGCCAGCGCGATCGCTGGGGGTTTCGCTGCCAAAGATATAGCGGTTAGCCACCTGGGTCTGAATCCGCTGCAGCTCAGCGATCGCAATTGGCTCTGTCTGCAGCCGCGCAATCTGACTAACAATGCTCTCTTCCACGCTGGGCAAATGCTCTGCGGGTAGCTGGGCCGAAATTGAGAACAGTCCTTGCTGGCGATAGCTCATGTTGCTAGCCATAATGCCATCAACTATCTGTCGCTCCTCCCGCAGTTCTCTGACTAAACGAGATGTGCGGCCTTGGCCCAGAACTGAGGCAATCACGTCTAGGGCATAGGTCTGCGGCAAATTGTCCATGCCCGGTACGCGCCAGCACATAATTAACCGCGCCTGTCGCAAAGCTTTGTCCGCATAATGCAGGCGGCGGATCTGGCTGAAAGGAGGTTCAGGCGGGTAGGCGGCTGGCGTGGCGGCAGCAGAGGCTAGGGGCTGGGTGTCTGTCTGTCGCTCTAGCGCCTGCTCGAAACTCTCAGTCGCAATCTCGGCCAGAGTTTCTGCCGGTAAATTGCCAACGGCTACAGCTGTCATGTGCGGTGGCTGATACCAGCTCCGATGAAATGTCCGCATCTGCTCGACGGTCAAATTGGCAATTACATCAGCAGATCCCAGCACCTGCCGTCGGTAGGGCAAGTGGTCAAACACAAGCTCTGTAAAGCGGTAAAAGTTACGCCGCCGCACATTATCCTCAGAGCGGCGAATTTCTTCTAGGATGACCGGACGCTCACGCTCAAAAGCGTCTGCAGCCAAACTAGAGTTAATTAATAGCTCAATCTGTAGCGGGGCTAGGGTCGCAAAGTCTTGGGGAGCCGCCGTTACATAGTAGTGGGTGTAGTCCTGGCTGGTCGCCGCGTTAGTGACAGCCCCTCTAGCTTCTAGTGCCCGCTCAAACTCACCGCAGGGAATCTCAGCGGTGCCTTTGAAAATCATATGTTCGAGAAAATGGGCTAGGCCGTTGATTGACTCTGACTCTACGGCTGACCCAATGCCTAACCAAATACTCAGGTTGACAGCTTCTACTGGTGTTTGCTCAACAATCAGGGTTAAACCATTAGATAATTTTTGAATGACGGGCAGATGAAGCTGGGAATCCGCAGCCGGAGCAGCCAGAGTGGAATACATATAGTCTTAAAGAGATAACTTTCTTCATCCATGTTAGTTGTTCTATCTGTTATCTCTGATGGAGAATTGCGCCGTTGCCCACTTAAAGCTTGTGTAGTCAGGGGGTTATTTCAGATGGGAACCTGGATTAAAGAAACCGACAACGCCATTTACCTCATGCAGGGAGGATATTACCTATCCAAGATTTCTAAGTACCCTTCTAAAAACAATCCCAACGAAAAAATTCTCAATATTCGCGGTATCCGCTCTTGGTTTCTGCGCGATGACGCCCCCAGGGGAATGACAGTCTCTCCCGGCAGCAAAGAGCCGCTGCCCCTGCCACCACCGCCGCCGCCAACCCAGCCCAGCGTTCGTCAGACCAATGAAGATGGCCTCTTTTTGATTAAGTCATTCGAAGGCCTGCGCCTTAAGGCTTATCAGGATGCTGTGGGCATCTGGACAATTGGCTACGGCACCACTCAGGGCGTCACGCCCGGCATGGAGATTACGCAGGCGCAAGCGGAGCAGCTATTGAAGCGAGATGTCAACAAGTTTGAGCGAGCCATTCAGGACGCCGTCAAGGTCACTGTCAATGACAATCAGTTTTCGGCGCTGGTATCGTTTACCTACAACGTTGGTTCAGGAGCCTTTCGCAGCTCCACGCTGCTGCGGCTGCTCAATCAAAACGACATTCAAGGAGCCGCTGACCAGTTTCCCCGCTGGAATCGGGCTGGAGGCCGCGTATTAGCGGGACTCACCCGTCGCCGCAATGCCGAACGGGCCTTATTTTTAGGGCAAGACTTCCGGCGATTCCTGTAAGCTATCACTTGCAAAAAGTGTTTTAATTTTGTCCTATGCCCCAAGAGCGTTCAGCCTGGCAGCGAGGGGGGACACCCTACTTTTTCTTGCTGCCAGCTTTGATTATTCTAGGATTGACGGTTTTCGGTCCCGCACTGCAGGCGTTTTATCTCAGCTTTACTAGCTTCGGCTACGACCTCACTCAGCCACCCCAGTGGAACAATTTTGCCAATTTTCATAAGCTGCTGCGGGATCCGGTCTTCTGGCAAACCCTGAGAAATACGCTGTTTTATCTCATTGGGGTCGTGCCGGTCTTGGCGATCGCACCGCTTTTGCTGGCTATTTTAGTCAATCAAAAGCTGCGAGGCGTCCGCTGGTTCCGAGTGGCTTACTACACCCCCGTTGTGATTTCAATGGTGGTGGCGGGTATTGCCTGGCAGTGGCTCTACGCGGAAAACGGTCTGCTCAACCAGATTGTGACTGGGCTAAGGCTGAGTCAGTCAGGCGTGCCGTGGCTGACTAGCCCTGAACTAGCTTTGCCCAGCGTCATGCTGGTGACCATCTGGAAAGGATTGGGATACTACATGGTGATCTATCTAGCAGGCCTACAGGCGATTCCGGCCAGTCTCTATGAGGCTGCAGCAATTGATGGCTCAGATGGCTGGCAGCGTCACTGGGATATTACCCTGCCGCTGATGCGTCCCTATATTTTTCTGGTCAGCGTCATTTCTGCTATTTCAGCCACCAAGGTGTTTGAAGAAGTCTTCATCATGACTCAGGGAGGGCCGCGCAATAGCTCAAAAACGGTGGTTTATTACGTCTATGAGCAGGCATTTCAGTCTTTGGAAATTAACTATGCCTGCACAATTGGCCTAGTTCTGTTTTTGCTGATTCTGGGCTTGTCCCTGCTGAGGCTGGCTTTCCTGCCAGCGGCAGATTCTAGCGGTTATTTCTAGGAGCCAATAGCCACGTTATGCAGCTCAACTGCATCAGCACCTTCCACCTGCATAGCAGTGCGCACTAGACGGTTTAGCAGCTCTTTGGAAGCGACCTTCCCCCGCAGGATTACGATGCGGCCTCGCTGACGGACCGCCACATCGGCAGCGGCAGACTCAAACTTTTTATGGAACTGACGCTGAACTCGCTTTGCTAAGCCCTGATGGTCGTATTCTCCCCGGAGTCCAACCCGCTCAGGCGGAATAGACAGGTACCAGGCTCTAGCAGAGGTTGATACCACCGATGCGATCGCGCACCCTCCTATGACAGTTTGATTAGATGTATAGGCAGCTTCATAGGCACCCATAGCGATCACCTTCCAAAAATAATTAAGACAGCGTTGACCCACCGTCTTGGGGCAGATTTTCAAATTTGCTTGGGAACACACATCCGCACTCTGACAAGGACAAAGGTTTAGCTGATGCCGCTGTCTCCCGAAGCTACGTCGAGAAGTCAAAGCAGAAATCCAGCAAGACTTCGACCAGTATCTTCACTAAAAAATCGGATATTTACGTATTTTTACGATTTTTTGAGGAGGATTCTGTTACCCAGCTAGCAAATTGTATAGGTCTGCGCCGACACCGTGTAATCTACCGCTCGGCGTAAACTGCTGAAAAATAGCGGCTAGATCAGCACGGTTCATCTGTAATACTTAAGCACCCAAACCTTAGGAAAAGATTAAGACGTGAAGGCTGTGATGCTTCGGAGCTAATCGTCTGGGACTGGTTCCAAGAATAATGGGTTACACTATTTTTCCTTATCTCTCTGCCCAAGTCAGTTTAATCCATTAAAAAAGTTAATTTAATACATAAACTGAGTTAGGAAAATTTATGTAGAAGTGTAACCGCGTAGGCAGCAATCCCTTCCTCACGGCCAACAGGGCCTAGTTTTTCATTGGTCGTAGCCTTAATCCCCACCTGTTCTGGCTCCAACGACAGGGTTTGCGCTAGGCGATCGCGCATGACTGAGATATGAGGTTTCAGCTTAGGCCGCTCAGCCACAATCACGCTGTCGATGTTGCTAATTTGCCAGCCCCGTTCCTGTACTAGCTGATGTACCTGCTGCAGCAGAACCAGGCTATCGGCGTCCTGCCACTGGGGATCGCTGGGGGGAAAGTAAAGTCCAATATCGCCCAAACTGAGAGCGCCCAGCAGCGCATCCATGATGGCGTGGGTTAGGGCATCAGCATCACTGTGGCCCAGCAGCCCCTTTTCGTGCTCAATTTTGACGCCGCCGAGAATGAGGGGGCGATCGCTCACCAGACGGTGAATATCGTATCCGTTGCCAATGCGAATGTTCATTAGGAAGATTCCAAATCAGATTGCTGTTCCAGCCATTGCTGATATAAGTCAGGGCGACGGGTCTGAGTGCGCTGAATTTGCTGAGTTTGCCGCCACTGAGCGATCGCGGCGTGATTGCCTGAGCGCAACACTTCAGGCACCTGCCAGCCACGAAAGCTAGCGGGCCGGGTGTATTGCGGATAGTCCAGCAGCCCGGCCTCAAAACTCTCGTACTTAAGCGAGTCAGCTTTCCCAACCGTGCCCGGTCTTAAACGAGTCACCCCGTTGATCAAAGCCAGCGCCGGAATCTCACCGCAGGTGAGAACAAAATCTCCCAGGGAAACTTCGCGCGTCACCAGCTGCAAAACCCGTTCGTCTACCCCTTCATAATGTCCGCAAATAATAACAATTTGAGCATAGTTAGTGGCCAGGGTTTGCATAAGAGATTGCCGCAGTGGCTCTCCCTGGGGCGTCATCAAAATGATGTCCCGTGGCGGCAAAAGCGGCAGGGATTCCACCGCCGCAAAAATCGGCTCTGGCTTCATCAACATGCCAGCGCCACCACCATAAGGCTCGTCGTCAACCCGGTGATGCTTATCAGTTGTGAAGTCGCGGGGATTGGTGATGTGGACTTCGGCAATGCCTCGATCCAGGGCTTTACCCAGCAGCCCAGAGCGCAAAGAGGAGGTAAAAAAGTCGGGAAAAAGACTCACGATGTCAAATCGGAGAGAGGCTGTCGGAGATGAGATCATAGGATAGGCAAAAACTGGGTCTTAGCGGCTCCAAATTCAGGCAGAAAATACTCAACAGAAGTAAACAATTGGCAAATGGTCTGAAATAATGGTTGTTTGAATCATCTTACGAGCTAGGTTGAACCTCAGTATCAATCTAGGACTCAGATGGTTGTTATACCAGCCTAGGTCAGCAAGGGTGATACACTCTTGCAAGCGTGGGTTCCCCGTGGCAATGTCTAAGCCAAAGTCAGAAGGTCTTTTTGCATTTTTACGACTGCTGGGGAAATTGACCAAAGTGTGACCCGAAAGCTTATCATGCAGCAATTAGAATCTTCGCTAGAGCAGAAGATGCCTCCCCTAACTAAGTCAGCAGTTTTGGTCATCGGAGGCGCAGAAGATAAGGTTCATGGCAAAGAAATTCTTTACGCCTTCTTTGAAAGAGCAGGTGGACGTGATGCCAGTATTGCTATTATCCCCTGCGCCTCGCGCGAGCCGAGTCTCATTTCTGATCGCTATCGGCGCATTTTTGACGAAATGGGGGCCAAAACTATTGAGACGATGGACATTCGCGATCGCCAGCAGGGTGAAGATCCGATTTGGGAAAAGCATCTGGAAAACTGTACGGGCGTTTTTATGACGGGCGGCGATCAGGTGCGGCTCTGCGGTCTACTGGCCGATACGCCTGTCATTGAACATATCCGGCGCAAAGTCCAGCTAGGAGAAATGACCCTAGCAGGCACCAGTGCTGGTGCCGCTGTGATGGGCCGACACATGATTGCCGGTGGCGGTAGCGGCGAATCTCCCAATCGCTCCCTGGTTGACATGGCAACCGGACTGGCAATTTTGCCCAATATCGTAGTTGACCAGCATTTTCACAACCGCAATCGTATGGCTCGATTGGTCAGCGCCGTTGCCATGCAGCCGGATCAGATTGGCATTGGCATAGATGAGGATACCTGCGCTCTGTTTGAAGGCGATAGCGTTTTTGGGGTGATTGGTAAGGGCACCGTGACGGTAGTGGATCCGGTTGAAGTCACCTATACCAATGAGCCTGATATTGATGCCACTGAACCGCTGAGCTTACACAATCTACGAGTTCATGTACTGACTCACGGCGATCGCTACGACTTGGAGCACCATCGAATTCTTAATTAGTCATTGACTGAAGAATTTCAGACTAGGCTTTAGGTAGATAAATGATGACTACAAATTTCCTTAGATTGTTTTTAGACTTAGCCTCGCCCCAAAAGCGTTCTCTAACCTTACAAGGCCGCAGCTTACTCCAGTTTTTTCAGCGCTTCACAGATGAATGTTTGCGAGTGAGACTGCACCCTACAACGCCTACTGAATCAAGACTGAGCTTTTTCGCATCTGCTATTCCGCTGCTGGCTAGATAACCACCATGAGAATTCTGAAAACCCAAACCCTACGCGGTCCCAACTACTGGAGTACCAGCTATCACAAGCTAATTGTTATCCGTTTGGACTTAGAAGACGTGGCCGAGACGCCCACATCTGACATTCCAGACTTTTATGAAGGACTGGTAGAAGCGCTCCCTACCCTAGCGGATCACCGGGGATCAGGCGATGCCGATAGTTTTCTGCAGCAGGTAAAGAAGGGCACCGATCTAGGGCAGGTGATCAAGCATGTCGCATTAGAGCTACAGATTTTAGCCGGAATGGCGGTCGGCTTTGGCCGCACCCGCGCCACTTCCACCGCTGGCGTGCAGCAGATTGTCTTCGAGTATTTAGATGAGCAGGCGGGACGATACGCGGCCCGCGCCGCGATTCGCCTCTGTAGCAGTCTAATTAGCCTAGGCCACTATCCGGTAGACGAACTACAGCAGGATCTTTCTGACCTCAAAGATCTGTGGGCCGATGCTGCCTTAGGTCCCAGCACCCAGACGATTATCAAAGAAGCTGAGGCTAAAGGCATTCCCTGGGCACAGCTGCGCAGCCGCGCCATGATTCAGCTGGGGCAAGGCGCCTATCAAAAGCGAATTCAGGCTACTTTGAGCAGCCAAACCGGGATTTTGGGGGTTGAGCTAGCCTGCGACAAAGAAGGGACGAAGCGAATTTTGCAGGATGCTGGCGTTCCCGTCCCTCGCGGCACCGTCATTCACTACCTAGATGAACTTGAAGAAGCGGTTGAGGCCGTGGGGGGCTTCCCGATTGTGATCAAGCCGCTAGACGGCAATCATGGCCGTGGCATCACGATCAATATTGATTCTTGGGGACAGGCAGAAGCGGCCTACGACGCAGCCAGAGCCGTTTCTAAAGGGGTGATTGTTGAGCGCTTTTATCGAGGACGCGATCACCGAGTATTGGTCATCAATGGCAAAGTCGTTGCCGTAGCCGAGCGGGTACCCGCCCATGTCGTAGGCGATGGCCGCTCCACCATTGAGGAGCTAATTGCCGCCACTAACCGCGATCCGCGTCGAGGCGAGGGACATGACAATATCTTGACGCGAATTGAAGTCGATCGCACAAGCTGGCAGCTGCTAGATCAAAAAGGTTACACCCTAGAAACTGTTTTAGAGCAAGACGAAATTTGCTACCTGCGGGCCACAGCCAATCTCAGCACTGGCGGCATTGCCATCGATCGCACCGATGAGATTCACCCCCAGAATATCTGGCTAGCCCAGCGGGTTGCCAAAATTATTGGCCTAGACATTGCCGGCATTGACGTGGTTACAGAGGATATTACTCGACCGCTGCGTGAAACTGACGGCGTTGTGGTCGAGGTCAATGCCGCCCCCGGTTTTCGGATGCATTTCTCCCCCAGTGAGGGCATTCCCCGCAATGTAGCCGAGCCGCTGATTGACATGCTCTTCCCCCCCGGTCAGCCCACCCGGGTACCGATTATTGCCCTGACGGGCACCAATGGTAAAACCACCACTACCCGGCTCACGGCCCATATCTTCAAGCAGACTCAAAAGGTCGTGGGCTACACCACCACCGACGGCGTCTACATCAGCGACTACCTGGTAGAGCCAGGGGACAACACCGGACCTCAGAGCGCTCAGGTGATTCTGCAGGATCCGACAGTCGAAGTAGCGGTGCTGGAAACGGCGCGAGGCGGCATTCTGCGCTCTGGCCTGGGATTTGATAGCTGCGATGTGGGGGTGGTACTCAATGTGGCAGCGGATCACCTAGGCTTAGGCGACATCGACACCGTAGAGGAAATGGCCCACCTCAAGAGCGTTGTGGTGGAAGCAGCCCGACCAAACGGCTACGCTGTTTTGAATGCGGATGATCCGCTGGTGGCAGCGATGGCGCGGCGGGTGAAGGCTCAGGTGGCCTACTTTTCTATGAATCCTGACAATGAGCTGATCCAAGCCCATACCCAACAGGGCGGACTGGCGGCTGTCTACGAAAATGGCTATTTGAGCATTCTCAAAGGCGACTGGGTGCTGCGAATTGAGCAGGCGGTCAACGTACCGTTGACGATGATGGGACGAGCGCCCTTTATGATTGCCAATGCGCTGGCTGCCAGTCTGGCTGCCTTTACCCAAAATATCAGCATTGAAACCATCCGCTATGCCTTGCAAACGTTCCAAGCCTCGGCAGATCAGACGCCGGGCCGAATGAACCTGTTTGACCTAGGCCGTTTCCACGCGCTGATTGACTATGCCCATAATCCGGCTAGCTATGAAGCCCTGGCTGAATTTGTCAAGAACTGGCCGGGGCCGTGCGTTGGCGTAGTTGGTGGCCCTGGCGATCGCCGGGATGAGGATTTCATTACCCTGGGCCAGCTAGCCGATGGCATGTTTGATCAGGTAATTGTCAAAGAAGATGACGATACGCGCGGACGACCGCGTGGCGAAGCCGCCGATCTGATTGTGGACGGTATCAAAGCAGCCGGGGAGCAGAGCCGCTACCAGATCACCCTCAATGAGGTAGAGGCAATCAACGCAGCTCTAGACGAAGCCCCCGATGACGGCCTGGTGGTGATTTTGCCTGAAAGCGTTACCCGCGCCATTGAGCTAATCGAGGCTCGCAATCCGATCAAACAGACCGCTAAAACCGCGATCGCCAACGGCAGTGCTACCGCCCCTGCGGCTCAGGGCAGCCCGGAAGCTCTAGCTGAGTCTCGAGGATAAGCTGGGCTAATCTACCTGCGGCCCTCCTCCTAAACGAATGAGGCTGTTGGTTAAGAAAACTTCCTGCTGCTTTTCTTCCAGGCGGCGGGCTAAAGTTAGCGCCTGTCTGTAGTAGGTTTGAGCCGTGGCAAATCGGCCTAGATCTTCGTAGTACTGGCCGAGCTGACGATAGGTGATTAGCTGCTGCCAGCGATCGCTGCCGTCCAGCGTCAGCGCTACCCGCGCATCAAGCACCTCGGCTAAATCGCGGCGATCGCGCCGAGCCAGATAGATGGTAAACAACCCGTCTAGCGCCCGTAGCTGCAATGGGCGATCGCCCAGTTCCCTAGCCGAGCGTAGGGCTAAGCGATAGGCACCCACCGCACTGGAGTACTCGTCTAGGGCCAAGAAAACATCGCCCAGACTATTGAGCGTATTGGCTTCGCCCCTTAAATCGTTGCCCTGATAGCGGAAGTTGGCGGCTGACTCATACAGCTTTGCTGCTTCTGGCAGATTGCCGGCTGAGCGCTCCACCAGAGCTAGGTTGCTAAGACTGAGGCCAATACCCTGAAAATTCCGCACACTTTGGGCAATATTCAAAGCTTGCTCAAACGAATCCCTAGCTGTGCCTAGATAGCCGCGTTGCAAAAACAAGCTGCCCAGGTTGTTCCAGCCAAAAATCTGACCTTGCAAATCGTCATTGTCTCGCGCCACCGCCAGTCGCCGCCGCAGGGCATCCTCAGCCGCCTCGAACTGGCCTAGCTGGGTATAGGTGAGGCCGATATGGTCATAGGCCAATCCCATTGCGCTGAAGTCCTGCAGCTCTTGATAAATGGCGATCGCCTGAAACCAGGAGTTAATCGCCTGCTGGTAGCTGCCGTCCTGCTGCTGCTGCGCTCCTAGTCGCATCAGTTGGTCAGCCACATCTCGCGCCCGTCCCTCAGTACCGTTAAAAGCGGGAATGGCAAGCTGCTCGTCAATCTCAACTGCCCTGACTGGGCGGCTGACATTGGCTATCAGCGCCACCAAAACAACCGGCAACAGAGAAACTGACCAACGGTTTAGCTTACCCATGACGTTTTGCTTGCTAGGTGAAATAGACGATGGCGAATTAGATTTTTCAGCCGACTACAGAGCTGGCATCAGGTCAGCCGACTCAGCCGCTGTCTCCTCTGACTGCGGTTCGCTAGCCAAATAAATTTCTTGGATATCTTCTGGCAGCGCCGCTTCTAGCTCCTGGCAGGCCCGCCGCCGCCGCGATCGCACCTGAGCCGGGGTAATTCGCTCCCCTTCTGCCTGCAGATAAGCGGCAATCCGGGTTTCGCTCCAGCGGAAAGTCTGGGCCATCACCACGATCAGTCGCTGCGTCGGGTGGAGCCGATCTAGGGCCAGCTCAATGTAGCACCACAGCGGCGGCGAGGCTTCTGCGAGGGAGTAATGAATAGATTCGACCGGAGGCAAAACGGCCTGATTGATGCAGAGAGCCGTGATGTTGATCAGCCAGTTTTGTAGAGAAAAGGCAGGCTGCTGCGGTGTGGCACTGCTGAGGGCCGGAATTTCTAGACCGCCTAGCTCGTGGAGGATATGCCGCCAGGTGAGAGCGAAGAGATAGTCGGCTTGAACCGGCGACTTGGCGGAGTGCCGAATCAGCGTATAGACAATCGGGCTGTAGCGGCAAAAAATTGCGGTGAAGTATTTACCCGAATCAGGATGTCGCTGAAATAGCTCGACCAGGGTTTGGTCGCTAAGCGGGCTGAGCGCTCGAATCAGCTCGTGATTGCTTTCAGGAAACTGGGGAATCTTCACGGGTGCAGTGTCTATATAGAGTAGGCCAGTCAAAAAATGAATTGCTCCTACTATACCGACTGTCTTCTCCCGTGAACATATTTTTTACAAATCTGGGCTTGATAAACTAAAAAGAGAATCCTCGAAAAATTAATTTTTTGTAAGCTCGTCGCTGCTAGCTCGCAGCTATTTGCTCAATTCAGACAAAATATGCATCACTGCTGTTCATCGCTTGTTACCGCTATGCCCTCTCTATTTGGTGCCTTTTGGCCGGGTCTGCCCTTAGATAGCCTGCTCTCAACCCAGGGCATCATGGTGATGCTGCTGGTGGCCTATGCCGGGGCGATGTGGTTCTTTTTAACCAGTGCCCCCAAGGTTCATACGATGATGGTGTCAGACCTGGAGATGGCACGGCGGTTTTATGAAGGCATGTTGGGGCTACCGGCGGCAGATGTGCCGCTGCACTATTACTACAACTATGAGCAGACGCTGGGCACCGCTGGCCTTGACCCCATGTATATGTCAAGCAGCCTCGGCGGCGATCGCGCTATTGGCAGCCCGGATGGTCTCTGGTATCAGCTCAAGAAAAATACTCAGCTCCACGTCATCACGGGGGCTAGCCTGGGTCACAAAGATCGTCAGCGCCACGTCTGCTTTGATCACGATTGCCTAGAGCAGGTGCTGATGCAGGTACAGCTTCGCCGGGTCAAGCACAAGATTCGCCGCGACCAGCCACTGAACTTTTTAGTCAAGGACTATGACGGTCGGGTGATTGAGCTGGCGGAGATATCTAACTAGGCCAGTTTAGACAAGGGGTTGGGAACTGGGCGATCGCTCAGCAAAAAAAGGGAAGCGATCGCGCGATCGCTTCCCTTTCTGATTCAGTCAAAAATATGCGGTTGGGAAACCCTAGTTGCCCGTTTGCTTACTGGTCGTCTGAATATACAGAATCAACAGAAAGACGGTCGGCACAAGCACAAATAGGATGCTAGCAACAAAACCTAGGTTGTTAACTTCCATGAATTCCAGCCTCTACTCTCAAAAAAACTTCAAAAAATAATTCAGTCGTTACTCAGAATATAACTCAGATTGCGATCGCGATCGCCGAGAAATTGCCATGCGGCGGCGGTCAGGTTGCGGACTTGGCCTCTTCATACCGCTCGTGAGACGCTTTTTTATCCGGCTTGGTGATGACGCTGACCGGGCCATTAACCATCGCCTGACAGGCTAAACGGCAGCTTGGCGGACGTTTCTTCAGCTTGCGCTCTTCTACGGCTGTGCGGGGCGAGAGGTTTTCCATCCCTTCAGCAATCTCTACTACGCAGGTACCGCACTGGCCGTAGCCACCGCAGTTCATCATCTTGCCCATGAAGGTGTAGATGTCTACGTCGTTCTCAAGCGCTTTGAATCTGAGATTAGCGCCGTTGGCGACGACAATTTCCTTATCTTCTTTAATAAACTTAATATTTGCCATTGATAAAATTCCTCATGCTCAATCGAGGGGTTTTACAACTGTGTCAGGAGCTTGCTGGATAAGGACTACAAAATTAGTTTAAGGAAACGTAACAGAATTGTAACAGTAGAAGCGTCAGCCGTGAACTCGGACACTTTGCTGGGTGCATCAGTCCTAGCTGCACATTCTCAGTCCCTCAACCTGTTATCAGATCAATGGTAGGTATTTTTGTCCAGCATTGACAATCACGCTGACCTAACCTAGAACGAGCTGAGCGGTAATATTCAGCCTCTCCATCTTCCTCACCTCCCCAATCTCCCTTCTCCCTATCCCCCTATCATGACCATCGCCACAGCCATCCTACAGACTCCTCCATCCTCCCCATCTCCCTCATCTCCCCCACCCTCCTTACCTTCCCCATCTCCGCCATCTCCCTCCCTCCCCCCATCCAGCTAAGCACTGTCGAAGCCTACTCCCACTCCCTCAGTCGCTCTTCTTCAACAAAAGCTTCAGCTTCATCAACTGACTCAAACCAACCCCCCCTATCTACCAAAACTTGCGGTAACTTCTCACAATCCCTGTCCTTATAGGCTGTAAGTTCTGGCGGCAGCGCCGCATTACAAAGCAGCGGCGGATTCTCTCCTTCCAGTTGCTCACTGGTTAGGTTTTTCGCGCCACGGAAGTCTGTATTCAGCAAAATAGAGTAGCTGAGGTTGGCGTCGCGGAGGTTGGCGGAGCTGAGGTCGGCGTCGCGGAGGACGGCGAAGCGGAGGACGGCGTCGCGGAGGTCGGCGGAGCTGAGGTCGGCGGAGCTGAGGTAGGCGGAGCTGAGGTAGGCGTCGCGGAGGTTGGCGTCGCGGAGGTTGGCGGAGCTGAGGTCGGCGGAGCTGAGGTCGGCGGAGCTGAGGTAGGCGTCGCGGAGGTTGGCGGAGCTGAGGTCGGCGTCGCGGAGGACGGCGTCGCGGAGGTCGGCGGAGCTGAGGTCGGCGTTTTGTAGTTGGGCTTTGGTTAGGGATTTTTGAGATGCTAGCGTTCGGCAGTTGCCAAATAGCTTTTCGCCTGTGCGTTTGCTCCAGTTAGACCAGTGGGAAATTTCATTGCAGCCTTCCACCAGAGTCAGTACAGCTTGGCGTACCTCTGCAGGGCTGTCGCTGTAGAGTCGGCTGTAATCTTCTTTGACGGCTCTTTCGCGCAGATAAGATTCCACGGCAATCAAGGGCACTAGCAAAAAGCTGCTGAGCATCGCTAGGGTTAAGCGCCGCTGCCACAGGCTTTTACGAATAAAGCTGTCTGCTAAGGCTGAGAGAGGCAAGTCTTGCACCTGTTTTTTGCGAAAGCCTTGAGCATCAGAAAGTTGTCGTCCTTGAAACAGATAGCCTTTAGGCTGGCCTTGCTCTTTCCACTCCTGCGCCGCCAGTTCAATCTTGCGCTGCTGTCGTAGCAGGTCGCGGTTTTCGTCGAGCCATTTTCGTAGCAGCGGCCAGTTGCGGATTAGGGCTTCGTGGGCCACGTCTACAATCGCTACTCGGCTACCGTCACTTTTGCTGATCAGCTGGCTGGTGACGACGAGGTTGGCGTCGGCGAGGCATTTGATCACTTCGTCGATGAGGGGGGCGGGGTGTTGGGCGGTGATCAGGCTTTGCTGGGTGACGCGGCGGCGGGTGTCTTCAGCGCCTTCGCCGAGCTGGGTCAGATTGAGGAAGATGTGTTTGGTGGTGAGTTGCTTCTCTTCGCTAAAGCCCTGATAAACCTCATCCGCTCGCTGTTTCAGCGTGCCGGTGACGCCGCCAAGCCGGACGTAGGTGTTGAGGTGTAGGCGGTTGTCTTGGCGCTTTTCCCAGAGTTGTGTCAGCGTGTACTGCAGTAGCGGCAGGCTGCCGGGGGAGCGTTCCACGTCGTTGAGCAGGGTGTTGACTAGTTCCGGTTCTAGGGTGAGGCCCACTTGTGCGGCGGGTTTGAGGATGGCTTCGCTTAGCTCCTCACGGGTCATCGGCTTCACCGCCACCAGGTTGTTCTGCACCTGTTCGGCTAGGCCGCTGTAGCTCTGCTCAAAGCACTTGCCCACGAAGTCGGCTCGCATGGCCAGAATCAAGCAGAGTTTGTCTGTCGTCTCCAGTGCCCCCAGCAGCGTGGCGAAGAACTGCTCTCGCTCGGCGGTGTCCTGGCAGAGGGTGAAGACTTCCTCAAACTGGTCGATGACTAAAATGACGCGATCGCCTTCTGAGGTCTGCACCAGTCGCCGTAGGCCGTCCGCCCCTTCGTTGATCAGGGCTTCGGCTTTGCCCTGCTGCTCGGCGCGTTCGATGCGGGGGAGGTCGTTATCGATGAAGGCAGCCGCCAAACTCTGACAGGGGCGACTATCTGGGCGTAGGATGCGAATATCCCACCCGTCGCTGCCGAAGATGCGGCGGCCCACCTGGAGCTGATGCAGCAGTCCGGCCCGCAGCACGGAAGACTTGCCGCTGCCAGAGGCCCCCACGATCGCCAAAAAGTTTGACTGCCGCACCTTGTCTAGCAGCTCATCGGTGAGGGCGCGGCGACCGTAGAAATATTTGTAGTCGTCGTTATTGAAGTCGAAGTAGGATAGCCCTTTGTAGGGGCAGATGTCCTGAGCAGAGGTGGCTGTGGTTGTTTCAGCCGTTTCTGTCCACTGGCGCGTCAGGTTGATCGGTTCGCCAGAGTTGTTGCAAATCGGCGTCTGGATTTCCTGCTTCAGGGTTTGGTTGATAAAGTCCGTCAGCGATAGGTTCGTCACCCAGCGATCGCTAAACTGCCTTGGATCCAGTCCTGCCAGCAGCGCCTGAGTTAAAACGCTGTGGTCGCTGGTCAAGTCTTCGTAGGCCGGTTCGTACTCGCGGGAGGCAGCGATAAAGCAGCGATCGCGCCCCTTGCCGCGATCGCCCGGATCGGCCTCGCCAAAGTTGAGCAGTTCGCCGCTGTGGCAGCAGTCTAGCCAGATGATTTGCTGCCGCACCGGGCTTTCTTCTAGCAGTCGCCGCAGCCAGCGTAGAGACAAACCATAAAAATTGTGCGACGGGCTGACATCACTGGTGGCAAGGTAGCCTTCAGAAATGCCTAAATCTTCTCGCAGCCCGTGGCCTGAAAAGTAAAACAGCGCCGTATCGGGAAACTGGTCGCTATCAGGCTTAAACAACTTGACCAAAGCTGTTTTTAGTGCCGCTAGCGAAACCGCTGTCTGCTGACCTACCTGGGGCTTGCCGTCTGCCACAATCTCCGGTAGCCGCCACACCCGAAACTCGCCGTCTTGTTCTAGCCGCTGGGCGATCGCTTCGGCATCTGTTCCCGGCGCTTTCAACCTAGAAAGATGCTGATAGTGATTTATCCCAACAACTAAAGCGTCTCGACTCATGACACCTAAAGCGCGACGATTTCTATAGCAGTTCGCAGTTCATCCAGATCAGACACCAAGCTACAACGCTTACTTCATCCCTCTGCCCTTAATCTTCAACCTTTTGCTATATGCCAGCATAGTAGGGACTACACCGAAACCCGCAAGATTCCAGGAAAGTTCATGACCCAGCTCGCCCCCATCACCCTCGAAGACGGCACCGTCATTTTTATGGAAACAACTGAAGACGCACTGCCGCCGTTTGAGGCGATCGCGCAGCCGGAAGGTCCTACCCGCGTGCCCAAAGGCATTAATGAGCGAATGGCGAAAAACTTTCAGGCAATTCGCGGCACCGTCCGTGCCTATACCGCCCACACCCTCGACGCTTTCAAAGATCTAGCCCAAGCCAACGTTGACAAAGTCACTCTCGAATTTGGCATCAAAGTGGCTGGAGAAGCCGGAGTCCCCTATGTCACCCAGGGCACTGCCGAATGTAATCTTAAAATCACCGTTGAATGTTCTTTCCCTGATCCAGACAAGTGAATTCTGCCTGCCGCCGCGAAAGTTATTTACTCACTATAGAAAACTAAAAAGTAACGATTCTTTGCGAAATGTAAAGCTTCGGCGAAAGAATTTTAATAATCCAGGCCAACGATGAGGCGCAGGCCACAGGCTCAAAGCCCTAGAATTAGCTCGTGTTCCCCGCCCATACTGCAGTGGTGGGCACTTGAAAGCAAAGGCTTTTTATGGAACACTACTTCATACACTTTCATTTTTACATTTTTGTTGTCAAACCGTTGTTAATAGCATTCTGACTCTGACTCTAAAGTGCTGGAGACAGGTAGAAAATTACAGGCTTGACGAGTAAATAAACGAAGGTTTGGTGCGGCTGCGAGTCTGATAGGCTTATCAGTATCTAGCATCCTAACCTAAGGCTAAAAACAACTGTTGAAACCTAATCGAGGAGGAGCGTAGTCAATGGGACTACCCTGGTACCGAGTCCACACAGTCGTTCTGAACGATCCAGGACGGCTGATTTCTGTGCATTTAATGCACACCGCCCTTGTGTCAGGGTGGGCTGGCTCGATGGCTCTATTTGAGCTAGCAACCTTTGATCCTAGCGATCCCGTCCTGAATCCCATGTGGCGTCAGGGCATGTTTGTGCTGCCCTTCATGGCCCGCTTGGGTGTGACCGAATCTTGGGGTGGCTGGAGCATTACTGGCGGCCCTGCTATAGATCCTGGCTTTTGGTCTTTTGAGGGCGTAGCAGCCGCACATATCGTGCTTTCAGGTCTGTTGTTCCTGGCAGCCTGCTGGCACTGGGTCTATTGGGACTTAGAGCTGTTCACCGATCCGCGTACGGGTGAGCCTGCTCTAGACCTGCCCAAAATGTTTGGCATTCATTTATTCCTGTCAGGCTTACTTTGCTTTGGCTTTGGAGCCTTTCACCTCACTGGCCTTTGGGGGCCAGGCATGTGGGTATCAGATCCCTACGGCCTCACAGGGCATATTCAGCCTGTTGCGCCAGAGTGGGGGCCTGCCGGCTTTAACCCCTTCAATCCAGGAGGCGTGGTTGCCCACCACATTGCCGCAGGCATCGTCGGTATCATTGCCGGACTTTTCCACCTAACGGTACGACCACCCCAGCGGCTTTATAAGGCGCTGCGGATGGGTAACATCGAAACCGTACTGTCTAGCAGTATTGCCGCGGTTTTCTTCGCCGCCTTTGTAGTG
The DNA here is from genome assembly GCF_030405905.1 of Sphaerothrix gracilis Ecp01. Lineage (NCBI taxonomy): Bacteria > Bacillati > Cyanobacteriota > Cyanophyceae > Nodosilineales > Nodosilineaceae > Sphaerothrix > Sphaerothrix gracilis. The sequence goes on along the minus strand of NZ_JASATW010000002.1, from coordinate 173,781 downwards.
GCTGGCACCATGTGGTACGGCAGCGCCACCACCCCCATCGAACTCTTTGGCCCGACCCGCTATCAGTGGGACAGCAGCTATTTCAGTCAGGAAATTGAGCGCCGAGTCCAGAGCGACATGGCGGCAGGGCTCTCTAGGGAGCAGGCTTATGCCAGCATTCCTGAGAAGTTAGCCTTCTATGACTATGTGGGCAATAGCCCCGCCAAGGGCGGTCTGTTCCGCGTTGGTCCGATGAACTCTGGTGACGGCATTGCTCAAACCTGGTTAGGACACCCCGTATTCACCGACGGTCAAGGCCGAGAGCTAACGGTACGCCGTTTGCCCAGCTTCTTTGAAACCTTCCCGGTTCTATTAGTAGACAACGACGGCATCGTACGGGCAGATATTCCTTTCCGGCGGGCTGAGTCCAAATACAGCTTCGAGCAAACTGGCGTTACGGTGAAGCTCTATGGCGGCGAGTTTGCCGGTCAAGAGTTCAACGACCCGGCGGTTGTGAAGCGCTTTGCCCGTAAGGCACAGCTAGGCGAGCCGTTTGAGTTCGATCGCGAAACTTTAGATTCTGACGGCGTGTTCCGCACCAGTCCACGCGGTTGGTTTACTTACGGTCACGCGGTCTTTGCTTTACTGTTCTTCTTCGGTCACATCTGGCACGGTTCCCGGACGCTGTTCCGCGACGTGTTTGCCGGTGTGGATCCTGAACTCTCTCCGGAACAGGTGGAGTGGGGCTTCTTTGCCAAGGTGGGCGACCAGTCTACCCGTAAATCAGAACCCACCTAGTCGTGGATGGGTAGGGTAGGCAATGCCCACCCTACTGGATGTACACTGTAGACAATAGGTAGTAAGACAGGATTTCTAATTATGGAAAGCGTCGCTTACATTCTGATTTTTGCGCTGGTGATTGGAACGCTCTTCTTTGCAATTGCTTTCCGCGAACCCCCCCGCATTTCCAAAGATTAATGAGACCCAGGTAATCTAATCTTTAGATTACTGTCCGTTTTTGATTAAAGTAGAGGCAGGCTTCTTGAGAAATTGAGAAGTTTGCCTCTATTTTTTGGGGAGTTGCTTATGCAATGCCCGTTTTGTCAGCATACCGACAACCGTGTTTTAGAATCTCGCTCTGCTGAATCAGGCCGCAGTATTCGGCGGCGACGTGAATGTTTGCGCTGTAGTCGTCGATTCACGACCTATGAACGGATTGAGCAGGTGCCTATTACGGTGATTAAACGCAGCGGCGATCGCGAGACGTTTGATCATTCCAAACTGCTGCTGGGTATCATGCGAGCCTGCGAAAAAACCGATGTTTCGCACCCGGCGATCGAGTCGATGGTTGATGATATTGAAGCTGAACTGCAGCAGCGCCCTTCGCGGGAGATCAGCAGCCGCGACATTGGAGAGCGGGTGCTGGGGCATCTGCAATCGCTCAATGAAGTTGCCTACGTTCGCTTTGCTTCAGTCTATCGACAGTTTCAAGGGATTAGGGATTTTGTAGAAACCCTGAATCAGCTTCAAGCGGGGGGAGAGGAGGCGGAGAACAATGCGTCCGATACGGGCGATCGCTCTCCGGTTTCTCTCAATGCCTAACCGCACCGCTCAAAAGTGAACTAGGGCGGACCGCGCCAGGGTTTGCCAGCGCTTGTCTAGAGAAAAATAGCCCAGTTCGACCAGATAATCGCGATCGCCTAACGGAATTGGCAAATACCAGTCCCGCGCCATCCGATAGCACTCCTGCTGCTGAAAGTCACGCGGCAAGGGTTGTTGAGGCTGCCAGTCGGTCACGTCATAGAGTCGCAGAGCCAGTAAGCTTTCTGAGGCGGCAATCTGCTGCATTGACTCAGCCGGTAAATCCCAATGCACATAGCCCCATTGAGCATCGCAGGGGCTGAAGCTCAAGGTCACTTCATCCGGCTGAATCGCCTCTGATACGGGGGACTCAGCCATGTTGCTCATTGTGGCGGCTGCAACAGCACTAGGCAGACCGACGCTGTTAGGCATCATTTGCACAGCTTGCAAAATGTCCTCAGGCGGCCCCTGATCGGCTTTCACCTCAGGCAGGGCAACTGCTGCCTGAGGTGTGACCGGCTTTGCTGGACTGGAAACCGCTGGACTGGGCAGTGAAGGTTCTATCTGTGAATTAGCTAGCGAGAGCTTGGAAGCAGATGACTGAGCCCAAGGGAGTATCGCGGCTTCGTCTGGGAGAGCAGCGACAGCCGCCTGTAGTTCCGGGGGCACATCAGAGGAGGTGTCTTCCAGGTAGGCTGAGTCAGAGTGCCAAGACAGATCTTCGGCTTCGTCGGGTATTTCCGCGATCGCGCTCAGCAGCGCCTCTGGAATATCCCCGGCAGACTGCAAACCTTCGCCGACTATCACCGGCTCTAAACGGGCAATTTCGTCTGTTTCCAGCGCTGGCTGGATATCCGCTGGCTGCGGCGGATCGGGCCAGTTGATCGGGAGCGGCACCGGAGACAAATTTTCTGAGGCGGCTTCATCAATTTCAGCCGGGGTCAAATCTGGCAGCTCTGGCAAAGTACCCGTGAGGGCCACCGTATCAGCGTCCGTCATTGCCTGGGTGTCTATATTTTCCGGCAAGTGAGTTTCTGCCTCGTGAGTCTGCCGCAGCAGGCTGTGTTTACCCTTCAGCGCGCTCAGCGCCCCTGGCTCTAAATTCAGAGCGGTTTCAAAGCTCTCTAAAGCCTCATCAGCCCGGCCTAGCTTAGCTAGAACCATGCCGCGCCGAATCAGCCCCCCGGCCAAAAGCGCTACCAGGCTAGAGGCTGAAGCCCCAGAAACAGCCGCTTTGAGTCGCTCTAAGTCAGCTGCTTCAATCGCCTGATGCAGACAGCTTAGGGCCATTTCATAATGACCTAGCTCAGCTTGGCGAATCCCCTCAGCCAGCGCCAAGCGGGCCTGAGTCAGTTTGTCTTCATCGCCAGCGATCGCCGGAGCAACGGATTCACCGTTAACGGTTGCTAAGATCTCATCTGGAATTTCAATGCGCACATCTTCCTCTTCTGCCGGGGGGGGTTCTGCAGAGGGCGGCAGCATTTTAGGCGGATCTGTCTTATCCGCACTTTTTCTACCTTGCAAAGCGGCACCTAGCAAAACCAGCAGCAGCACTATCGGCATTACGGCCCAGCGGGCCCAGGTCGGCAGCTCGTCCAGCCAAGCCTGCCAGGCGGGCGGAATTTCTAGCGGGACTGCGGCTTCTGGTTCAGCCTCGCCTGTAATCGGCGCGATGACGGTAGGATCTGCTGCCGCGTCGCTAGGCTCAATGGGTCTAGACGTTACAACGGTGGGGTCAGCGCTCTCTAGGGTATCTTGGGCCAGCGGCGTCTCTAAAAAGCTCAGCAAAGCCTGTTTGGCCGGGGTCAGCGGTTCCTGATAGACAAGGGTGCGAATTAAGGAGAAGGGATAATCTGCCTGGGTGAAATCGCTGCTGTCGATTGCAACGACCCGCAGATCTGGGCGATCGCTCAGTTCACTGACCAGCGCATAGGTAATGCCGTCGGTTCCTAGCGCCTGTACCAGGGTTTCTAAATCTTCGCTTTCGATTACTTCAGTATTCGGCCCGGTCAGCAACTGTGGCCCAAATACCGTGTAGCGGCTCAGCGCCTGCCGCACCGGACTCTCTGCCGCTCGATCTAACAGGCGAATAGAGCTAACCGGGCCGCCCAGCACTGACCAGTCGGTGATGTCGCCCCGCACAATGTCGGCAAACTGAACCAGCGTCAAGTCGGCTTTAAACGGATTGGCCTGACTGACGACAACGGCGATCGCTTCTCGATCCAGCGGTACCTGAACCAGACCTTGTGCCTCTTCGGTCGGCGTCAGGGGACGGGCGATCGCGGCAAAGTCAGCTTCTCCGCTCAGAACAGCCTGCAATGCTGTCTCTGAACTCTCGACGGTTAGTTCAGCCTCTGCCGTAGCGGCCTGTTGATTAAAAGCTTGCACCAGAGGACTGCTGAGAAATTCGACAGCAGGGGCGCTGAGAATCCTTAGCGGGGCTGCTGTAGGGGCAGCACTGGGCGTTGACTCTGGCGCTGAGGGCGACGCAGATTCATCGACTGGAGCAGACTGCTGCGCTGCTGAGGGAAGCAGCCAGAGATGAGGGGCTAACCCCGCAAGCAATGCCAAAGTGAGCAGAGCCGAGAGCCGAGAGAAGCGAGACATGGCAGTAGACATAAAAAACCACGGCTTGATTGTTCAAAGATAGCCAAAAAAAGTCGTCAGGCAGCAACAACTTTTGGCCTGGCGCTATGCTTGATGGCTCAAGACATTTTGTCAAGGCGTTTAACCATTTTGATATGTTCAATGCCAACTTCCCAATAGCGATCGCCCTGCTCCTCAAACCCTAGCTTGTGATAAAAAGCCACAGCCTGACACTGAGCCGAAACCATCACGGCATCGCGCCCCTGTACTTGGGCCTGCCGAATCAGGCACAGCATAATCTGGCGGCCAATGCCTCGTCGTCGCAGGGCCGCATAAACCGCCACTCGACCAATGCGGCCCTGGGGCGTCAGCCGTCCCGTACCCACTTTTAGCCCTTCCCAACAGGCTAAAGCATGAATTGAAAGCGGATCGAGGGCGTCTACCTCCAGGCCAGGGTCAATATTTTGCTCTTTGACAAAAACTTTCTGGCGAATATAGTGCAGCGTCTGTTTATGCGTTCTATAGTCAACGATCTCAACCCTGATCATGCGTAGTGACTGTCCGTGATGACTTGCTCAGCAGGCAAATATCATACAGGTCAGACTTCCCCTACGTGAGGGGAGCCAGTCCCCCGCACAGACAGCACCAACACTTAAGTATCAGTTTTTCTCGCCGACTCTGAAATTAAAGGTGAGTTCTGCGTCAGCAAAACTTCCTGGTGGCGAATGGTATTGATTGCCACTTCCCAAGGAAAAGTAAAAGACTGAAAAGACTCCGGCGAAATGCGATCGATATCGAGATCGACGACAACCTGCTGCAAAATTTTGAAAAGCTGCTGACGAATCAGCTTTAAATCTTCTAAATCTTGGGTTTCCTGCACCCGGTTGATCAGATGCAAAATTTCTAGATTGTACATATCAGCCCGGTTTTTCTGCCGCCCAATCAGCCAAAGCCGAAACTGCCAAATGCCAGAAGCGACTAGCAAGCTAACTGAAATCAACAAGCCAATCGGCTCAGCATATTCGACCAGGAAATAAGGCTGGTCTTGCTCATAGTAAGCCCTTGCCCCAGCGTGCAAGGGAATACCCAGGTCAGGAATGCCTTCTACAGGCGCAATCATCACGGCGGTGGGATAAATTTGAATTAACTCATTGCGAAACTCATAGAGGGTTTGGGTAAGCCGCCTGATAACATCATCGCTGAGAGATTCATGGGCAATGAGTAAAGCATTGACCGCAACCACGTCTAGGTCGGTTGCCGGAATGGGGAGTCCCCCGTCATAGCTGCCTTTAGGAATTTGGGTTGCTTCGACATAGGGCAGCGACAGCCGTAGCGCTTCTACCTGATCAATCGGCAGCAGACGCACCCGCTCACTCTGCAGCAGCGCGGCCACTGAAGCATTGCCCAAGCCGATTACCCGAAACAGGGCATCAGCTTCTCCTTGTAGTAAGGCTGCATGGGCCGCTGCTGGGTTATAAGCCTGAGCCTGAAAGTCATTGGGGGTAAGGCCATAGTGCTGACTTAGCGGCCAAAACAGCGCATAAGAACCGCTCCCTTCCGGCATCAGGGCGATGCGCTTCCCCCGCAGATCGGCAATGTGGTCAATGTTGGCCGCCTCAGCCACAATGAAGTGAAACATCTCTGGAAAGAGGCGGGCTATGCCTTTGGCCGCTGGCAGAGCAGGCGTATCGTTCTGTACTAGAGCTAGCTGTACCTGATTGGTCTGCAGCCAATCCATGTTTTGGGCTGAGCCTTCGGTCGAGCGGACTTCAATTTGAATATCGGGGTGATGCTGAGCTACGATTTGGGCAAATGCCTGCCCAAAAGCATAATACTGACCGCCTTCGCCGCCCGTGGCCAATACTAAGTGATAAACCTGCTGCTGCTCTCGCCAGGTTAGCGCCGCAAAAGCGATCGCCCCCAAAGCCCCGATCGCAATTACTGGAAGTAGCCATCGACTGGTCATAGCGAGTCCACATCATATAGACTGCAGCAATCTAGCGCCAGTTGCGTTCTGCCTGCTCGCGCACATAGACGGCTAAAGCCTCAATTTCAGCCGCGCTGAGGCGATCGCCAAAGGCAGACATATTGTTTTTGCCGTTGGTAATTAAATTGGCGATCGCTGCAACCGAGTCTACCTGATTGCGCTGCAGTGCCCTCAGCTTCAGGGTTTTGCCCCAGCGCACAATGTTCCCCCCGTGGGCATGGCAGCCCGCGCAGTGAATCTCAAAGAGCTGGGCCGGTGCTAATTCTGCCGCGACGGCCAGCCCAGGTGCCGCGATGAAAAGAGTCAGCATTAGGACGCATAGCTGCAGCCCAGCCAGTCTGCCAAGACGGCCTAGATTAAACGGTAGCTTCAAAGTTTTCATGGAGCAGCGGCGCATAGTTTCTCAAAAACTGGGTCATGGCGTTGGTGGTCAGGGGCGGGCTAAACCAGTTGCCCTGAAGTTCCTGGCATTTAAGCGATCGCAACTGCTGCACCTGCTGTAGGGTTTCGACGCCCTCAGCGACGACTGTGAGGTTTAGCGCCTGTCCTAAGGCAATCATAGCGGCAATCATCGCCAAGTCATCAGGACTGTCAGCTAGCTCTTGCACAAAAGACTGGTCAATTTTTAGGCCGTCTAAGGGCAACTTCTTCAGGTAGCTCAGAGACGAGTAGCCCGTGCCAAAGTCATCCATCACCACGCGAATTCCCTGCTGACGGAGCTGATTTAGGGCCTTAATAGTGCTGTTAATATCCTGCATAGCAGCAGTTTCAGTGACTTCTAGCTCTAGGGAGGTCGGCGCTAATCCCGTACTTTGCAGAATTTGACTGATTGAGGCGGTCAGGGCAGGTAGCTTGAGCTGACAGGGAGAGAGATTGACCGCAATCTGGAGCGTCGGCCAATCCTCAGACTGCCAAGTTCGAGTTTGGCGGCAGGCCGTTTGCAGGACCCATTCCCCAATCGGCACAATCAGGCCATTTTCTTCCGCAATGGGAATAAAAACCTGGGGTGATATCAGGCCCAACTGGGGATGCTGCCAGCGAAGTAAGGCTTCGAGACGCTCTAGCTTCCCCGTCGTCAAATTGACCTGGGGCTGATAGTGTAGCCGAAACTCATCGCGCTTTAGGGCATGGTGCAGGCTATTTTCCAGGGTCAGCCGCCGCGAAGCCTGCATCTGAATAGTAGATGTATAGAACTGATAGCGATTGCGTCCCTCCTCTTTAGCTCGGTACATGGCTGCATCGGCGTTTTTGATCAGTGCTTCGGTATCAGCCCCATCGTGGGGATAGAGCGTAATGCCAATACTGCTGGTGATATAAAGCTCTTGATCTTCTAAGAAAAAGGGCGGTTTTAGCACATCTAAGAGTCGCTGAGCTACCTGGGCCGCCTGCGCCGCCGTAGAGAGCCGAGGCAACAGGAGGGTAAACTCATCCCCGCCCCAGCGGGCAATCACATCTTCGCTCCGCAGAACTGTCAGCAGCCGCTGGGTGGCTTCCTTGAGCAGGCGATCGCCGATGGCATGGCCTAGCGTATCGTTGATGGTTTTGAAGCGATCTAAATCGAGAAACATCACCGCTAGAACGCTTTGAACTGGGCTGCTGTCAACAATGGCAGCCTCTAGGCGCTGGTTAAACAACATCCGGTTAGGCAGTCCAGTCAGGGGATCGTGAAAAGCCTGATAGCGCATCTTATCTTCAGTTTGCTGCCGCTGGATGGCCCCGCCCAGACTGGCGGCGATCGCCACCAAAATAGATTCGTCATTGTGCGTCCAGCAGCGGGGTGCCAAACAGGCATCAAAGCCCACATAGCCCCACAGCACCTCCTTGACAAAGATAGGCACCATCAGAATAGATAAAATGTGATCTTTGAGCAGAAGCTGCTGCTCTATCACCGGAAACGTTTCTACCAGTCCCCCAATCGACTGCCCCTGTCTAAAAGCCTGATACCAGCGCGTCAGACCTGCTGCTTCGTAAGGCTGATTGTGCCAGTGGGGCTGATTTAGACTAGAATCCACACCGACGCGAGTCCACTCGAAGCGCATACTCATCGCGATCGCGCCCGTGGTCGGATGGGGATGATTCTCATAGAGATAGACCCGATCGGCCTCAGTGGCTTGGCCTAAGACAGAGAGTACCTGCGTAATCGCCTGGGACAAGTTGGGCTCAGTTAGCAAGCAAAGACTGGCATCGGCTACCCCCCGGAGCAGGCGATCGCGGCGATGCAGCTCTGCCTCGTTCTGCTTACGCTGGGTAATGTCTTCTACCGTTCCTTCGTAGCCAACAACTTCGCCAGCCTGGTTGTAAACAGCCCTAGTGGATTCTGAAACCCAGATTACGCTGCCATCCCGGCGCCGTACCTGAGACTCAAAGCCCACAACGGCTCCCTGCTGCTGCACCTGCTGACAGAATTCCTGGCGTCGCTGCGGATTCACATACACTTGCTGGGCAATGTCTGTAATCTGGGCAACCAGTTCTGCGGGGGAGGCATAGCCGTAAAGCCTAGCCAGCATGGGATTGACCGTCAGGTATTGTCCTTGCAGAGTGCTTTGAAAAATTCCCTCTACTGCATTTTCAAAAATGCTGCGATAGTTAGCCTCAGCCTGCTTGAGATCTTTTTCGGCCTGCCAGCGCTCGTAGGCTAAGGAAAAAGCTGCCGCCGCACTGCGCAAAAAATCAATCTCAGAAGCCTGCCAAAGCCTAGCTTCACGGCAGTTGCTGAACCCCACCAAACCGTATAGTTCGCCCTTAAAAATGAGCGGTAGCAGCAGTAACGACTGAACCTGTTTAGCAGACTCCGTGAGCGCCTGATACTGAGCTGGTGTGAAATCATCACAGGTTTGATTGATGGCGTAGCCACTCTGTAACCGTTCTAGCCAGTTGCTAAAGAGGGTAACTGGATAGACGCTTGCAGCCGTCACTGGCTCTGACTGCTGAGCCAGTATTGCAGGTGCTAGCCATTCAGCCTGCTGTACGGCCAGCATCTCGCCCTCAGGTTGAGAAACTAGGTGATAGAGACATACCTGGCTAGCAGCGGCTGCAACCCCCAAAGGCTTGAGCAGTTGCTGATAGTCAGCCGCACTGGGCAGACCGTTCAAGCTCAGCAGACGGCGCTGCATCTCTACCAGTGCCACCATGTACTGCTCTCGCCGGGCCAGTATTTGCTGGCTGCAGAATTGCTCAGTGACGTCTTCAAAAATGCCGAGGACGCCGATAATGCTGCCGTCGCTATCGTGGATGGGGAGCTTGCAGCAGTCCACCCAGCGCTGCTGACCTGCTGAGTTAGCCTGCTGTTCTAGCGTCCGCAGTTTTGTTTGATAAGCTTCTAAAACTAGGCGATCGCGATTGCGAGAAAATTCAGCGTCAGCGCTGGAATACACTGGAATTGCATCGTCATCCTGTCCGACGATAGCCTGGGGCGAGGTTAGATTCATGGCTTCAGCAAAAGCCTGATTACAGCCTAAATAGCGACTGTCTTGATCTTTCCAAGAGATCTGATGCGGAATATTGTTGAGGACGAGCTGCAGCAAGTTTTCCCGTTCCTGCAGCGCCTTCTCTGCCAGCTTGCGCCCGGTGATATCTGTAATAAATCCTTCAACCCCCAGCACGTCTCCCTGGTCGCTAAAAAGAGCCGTGCCCTTCTCCCACACCCATTTTTGCTGACCCGTTTTGGTATAGAGACGATACTCAACTTCGTAGGGCTGTTGCTGAGCGATCGCTGTTTGAATCGCGGCCAAAACTCGCGGTAAATCCTCGGGATGGGTAATGTTGTTATATTTAGTCTGCTGGGTCGCTCCCGCCAGTTCTTGGCAGTCATAGCCCGTGACCTGCAGGCAGCCCTGACTGAGATACTGCATACTCCAGCCGCGATCGTTTGTCGTCCGAAAAACAATGCCGGGTAAAGTGCTGATGAGTTGGTTGAGCTGACGCTGACTTTCGGTTAAAGCCAGCTTCACCTGCTTCAATCGCATAATCGCGCCAAGCTGAGCCGCGATCGCAGAAACTAGCTGTACCTGCTGCTGACTAGCTCTACGAGCCTCTCGCATAAAAAACACCAATACAGCTAAGGATTCGCTCCCGAATAAGATTGGTACACCAATTCCGGTTCTCAAACCGGCGGCCAAAGCTGGGCCTACCCTTAAAAACTGTTCTTCAGAAACCGCCGAAACATCCCGCATCCATTCCGCCTGCTGCGATTGCCAGACCCGTCCCGGCAGCCCTACACCTATAGGAAATTTATACTGCTGACTCAGTTCGCCAAACTGGGCTATCTCAGGCTCGGCTGCATACCAGACAGAGCTATATCTCAGCTCCGTTTTAGATTCATTGGGTAGCCAAAACTCCCCGAATTCCCAATCACTGAAGCAACAGACCTGCTGGAGGATTTGCTGTAGAACACTATCGAAGTCTGGAGCCTCGCTAATCGCCTGATGGATAGATTGCAACAGGGGATAGAGAATTGACCGACCCGTAGCTGAAGATTCTAATAGCATGAGGCTTTAGGAAAGCTGAGGTGATGGCTGTATTGGGCAGGAGGCAAAGATGTTGGCAAACAGTGCTATTGCTCTTGTAACAAAAAAGTAAAATTTATCTGGAGTATAGCAGGCAAAAACTAGTCCTCAGATGGAGAAGATTCTCCCCCAATTGGCGGATGACTTTTTGCAGCAGATAAACTTTTTAAGTCGGCAAAGCCCATCGGCTAATAGCCTAGCAAGACAAAGCAGACAGCAGTTGATCTGAACTAACGTCAGCTCAGAGCCTTCAAAAAGTCATGCTCGCAGTTCGCTGCCATCAACCTGATTGCCCGCTTTATTGTGCCCATAGGTCTATGGGGGGACATACTTCGTTTTGGGGCCGCTCACTTTGCTACTGGCAGGCCAATCCGCTAGGAGATTTGGACGCCAGCTTGCTGCCGCAGGTATCTAGGCTTAGCTATCAGTCTCGCCAGCGTGGTAAGAGCTTCGCACCAGGGGGCCAGAGCGCACATGAGAAAAGCCCATGTCTTTGGCAATCTGTCCTAGCTGTTCAAATTCTGCGGGTGTCCAGTATTTTTGTACAGGCAGATGAGCCAGCGAGGGCCGCATGTACTGGCCTAGAGTCAGGCGATCGCACTTAACTGCCCTCAAGTCCTGCAGCGTCTGCACAATTTCGGCCTCTGTTTCCCCATGCCCCAGCATCAGCCCCGATTTGGTTGGAATTGCGGCGTTGAGAGATTTAACCTGGCTGAGAACGGCGAGCGATCGCTCATATTTAGCTCCCCGCCGGACTGGTCCCTGCAGCCGCGCCACTGTTTCAACATTGTGATTGAAGCAGGCAGGCTGGGCCGCAACGAGGCACTGAATTCGCTGCTGCTGCTGCTCAATTGAACCGCTCCAGAAATCAGGCGTCAGCACCTCGATCTGAACCTCAGAATTCTCAGCCCGAATGGCCTGCATCGTTTTGACAAACCAGCTAGCGCCACCGTCAGCCAAATCATCCCGCGCGACAGAAGTGAGAACAACATAGCGTAACCCTAGCAATCGCACCGATTCGGCTACCTTCTGAGGTTCTTGAGGGTCAAGCGGCATGGGAGCATGTCCCTTATCAACCTGACAAAAACCGCAGGCACGGGTACAGGTCGGCCCCATTAGCAAAAACGTAGCGGTGTGATTGGCGTAGCATTCCCCTCGATTGGGGCAGCGGCCCTCTTCGCAAATCGTATGAATCTGCCGCTGCTTGATAATCTTTTGCACAGTCGAGAGATCGCTAGCCTTACCCAGGGGGCGGCGCAGCCAATCAGGCAGACTGACAATTTCAGGGCGACGGGTCGAGGCAGCAGCCTGAGGGGATGAGGCAGAAGAACTAGACATAGAGAAGCAGTAGCTGGCTTGAAGCAGTAGCTGAGAACAAATTTGCCCAAAGACCTAAACTTTTAGGCAGTCGTGAGCGCAACCTAGAACTGCAGCGCTACCATTATCTAAAACATTGTAAGCGCTTTCACAGCTTGAGCTGAGGCTGATGCAGCTCAGCCAGTTAGTCAATCGCCTCGGGTTGGAATACTGAAAATAGGAATGACGAGTAGTTTTCTGAAGATCTATTAGGATTGTCATGGTGCGGTAAATTACCTATATCAAACGCTCTTTCGGAGCGATGTGGCTAAATTTTGAGATATTTACCCTAAAAGTTGGCCTATTTTGCTCTCTGCTGCCTTGCAGTCCGGGCATATTCACCTCAAACTGTATTAAACCTTCAGTCACCGCTAGAGGAGTTGGTCGTGGCAAGTCACAAGATTTTGGTCATTGACGATAGTCGGGTTATTCGGATGCGTGTGAGAGACATGCTTCCTCAAGGGAACTTTGAAGTTCTTGAAGCCAAAGATGGCGTTGAAGGGTTAGAAACCATTCGCCAAGCGCGGCCTAATCTAATCATGCTGGACTTCTTACTGCCGCGCATGAGCGGTTGGGAAGTTTTTCAGGAAATTCAGAACCAGCCAGATTTGCAGCGCATTCCTTTGGTGCTCATGTCAGGGCGTCGTGAGGAAGTCGCCGAGAAAATTTCCGAACCTTTTGAATATTTTGAGTTCATTCAAAAGCCCTTTGAGCAAAAGGAGCTGATTGAAGCCATCAAGGGGGCTATGGCCAAGGCCCGCAAACCGCGTAAGCCAACGGCGGCAGCAGCCATCGCAGATTCGGTAGACTCAGACAGCGGAGCGGCTGCGGCTGAAATTGCAGCGCTAAACGACAAGGTGACTAAGCTACAGACAGAGGTAAATCAGCTTAAAGGTCAGGTGGCAAAGATGCTGGCTTTTATCAAGCAAAAGCTCAAATAGAAGCAGGTTTTCAAGGAGCCTGCTGGCTGGCAACTGTCCTCATTGGTTAATCGGCAGTCCCCGGCCTGAGTCTATTCCAGCTCCCGCCGCCCTTCTAAGGCTCTCGCTAAGGTAATTTCATCAGCATATTCTAAATCACCGCCCATTGGCAGCCCAAAGGCAATGCGGGTCACTTTGGTGAAGGGCTTGAGCAACTGTCCTACATAGAGTGTTGTCGTATCTCCTTCGATGCTGGGGCTAATCGCAAGGATAACTTCTTGAATCTCCTCTTTATTGACTCGATGCACCAAGGGCGAAATATTAAGCTGCTCTGGGCCAATGCCGTCCATAGGTGAAATGAGACCGCCCAGAACGTGGTATTTACCCCGGTATTCCCGCGTTTTTTCAATCGCAATGACGTCTCTTGAATCAGCGACAACGCAGACGGTTTGATCCTCCCGGTTGACTGCACGGCAAATTTCGCAGACCGAATCGGCAGAAAGATGAAAGCAGACAGAGCAGTATCCCACCTGCAGCTTAGCTTCCATCAGGGCCTGGGCTAAGGCTTTGACCTCTGATTCAGGCCGTTTCAATACGTGAAGCGCCAGCCTCTGAGCCGTTTTAGGCCCTACCCCCGGCAGGCGCTGGAACTCTTCGATTAGGCGGGCTAAAGGACGCGTATAAATTGCAGATTACCTCTGTTTCTCTAGTTGGCTTTGCTATCTACTATTATTGTGCCGTAACCGTGATAACTGCAGATACCTGATCAGGTAGCGATCGCCGCTGAAAAGATAGCATCGCAGTTAGCACTGATCGAGATCACACTTCAACAGTCACTTGATCACTCGTTCTTTAGACAGCTATCACTGTGCTCAAGTCGGGCATCAGCGAAGATAACCCTGTGAACACTCAGGATGCTAAGGAGTCAGGCACTCGGCTCAGGGTATCGACCCCACCCGTCAATCGGCTTTACTCTTTTCTCCTAAATAACCAGCGAACAGCACCTCGGCGATCGCCGAGGTGTTTCTTTTAGCAGCATATTTGCCTGATTAGGCTTTCATAGTGAGAAGCCCCTCCGCGATCGCGGAGGGGCTTCTCAAGCTTTAGAAACAATCAGTCAATCAAGCTGGATTAACCGATGATTTCAGGCGCCTCAGCAGAAGCTAGGTCTAGCGGGAAGTTGTGAGCATTGCGCTCGTGCATCACTTCCAGACCCAGGTTCGCACGGTTCAATACGTCCGCCCAGGTGCCAATCACACGACCTTGGCTGTCAATCACTGACTGGTTGAAGTTGAAACCGTTCAGGTTGAACGCCATCGTGCTGATGCCCAATGCCGTGAACCAGATTCCAATCACAGGCCATGCACCCAAGAAGAAGTGCAGCGCGCGGCTGTTGTTGAAGCTGGCATATTGGAAGATCAAACGACCGAAGTAGCCATGAGCCGCCACGATGTTGTAGGTCTCTTCTTCCTGGCCAAACTTGTATCCGTAGTTCTGAGACTCGGTCTCGGTGGTCTCACGCACCAGAGAGGAGGTCACCAAAGAACCGTGCATCGCACTGAAGAGCGCTCCGCCAAACACACCGGCTACTCCCAGCATGTGGAAGGGGTGCATCAGAATGTTGTGCTCTGCCTGGAAGACGAACATGAAGTTGAACGTACCAGAGATACCCAGAGGCATACCGTCAGAGAATGAACCTTGGCCCAAAGGATAAATCAGGAAGACTGCTGATGCTGCTGCTACAGGCGCAGAGTAAGCAACGCAGATCCAAGGACGCATACCCAAGCGGTAGCTCAGTTCCCACTCGCGGCCCATGTAGCAGAAGACGCCAATGAGGAAGTGGAAGATGACGAACTGGTAAGGACCGCCGTTGTAGAGCCACTCATCTAAAGAAGCGGCTTCCCAAATGGGGTAGAAGTGCAGACCGATGGCGTTGCTGCTAGGAACAACTGCACCGGAGATGATGTTGTTGCCGTACATCAGTGATCCGGCTACCGGCTCACGGATGCCGTCGATGTCAACCGGCGGAGCCGCGATGAAGGCGATGACGAAGCAGGTGGTGGCAGCGAGTAGAGTCGGAATCATCAGGACGCCGAACCAGCCAATGTAAAGGCGGTTCTCGGTGCTGGTGATCCACTGACAAAACTGCTCCCACAGGTTAGCGCTTTGGCGCTGCTGTAGTGTCGTTGTCATGATGAATGAATACCTAAAAGTATGTACTTTTGTAAGCTCTCGTATGAGTGCTTGCTCTACAGATTATCTCAAATAATTACTTTTGTAAACATTTTTTGATTTACGAAACAGCTTTTGTCTACTTTTTGCAGAGGCAACAGAAGATCTTGCAAGCCCTGAAAGCCTTTGGCTGCAAATGCTCTAGGGTTTAAGGCAAAGGAATTGTGTTGGCTATCTATTTTCTATCAGCAGATATAGGTTTACTCATCTTCACTGAGAAATAGGAAATTTCTAATCCTGCGTCCTGAGCATTGGCTTCTCATAAACTTGCAGCAGTTTTTAGGACTGGGGGTAAGTCAAAGCTCGCCAGGCAAACTGCGGCAGCGAGAGCATACGCCGCCAGCGCCAAGGTTCCTGATAGAGGCGGTAGAGCCATTCCAAATGATTTTTCCGAAATATAGCTGGGGCGCGGGTTTTAGTACCTGACCAGATATCGAAGCTGCCACCTACGCCGACCCAGGTTGCCTGCGGACAGAGATGGCGGTGCTCAGCAATCCAAAACTCCTGCCGGGGAACCCCTAAGCCAACGAAGATGAGCTGAGGCTGTAGCTCTTGCAGGCGTTGCTGAAAAGCAGGCTGCTGTTCTGGTTTGAGATAGCCATGCTGCACCCCGGCGATCGCTAAGTCAGGCGATCGCTGCTGCCAAGCCTGCACAGCAGCTTCAGCTACCCCGGGAGCACCGCCATAAAAAAAGACTGATTCGGCTGGCCGCGATCGCTGTATTAGCTCAGCAGCCAGCTCAATGCCTGGGCAGCGCTGAATTCGTTTGCCTTTTAGCCGAAAGTAAAGCACAATGCCTGCACCATCTGGAATCACTAACTCCGCAGACTGAATGATTTTGCGCAGGATAGCGTTGCGATCGGCCTGCATGGACATTTCCGCATTGAGGGTAACGACATGGGCACCGCGCCCCTGACGCATATTGTGCAACAGCCAGTTGGCATAGTCTGGATTCCAGTGAACCGGCAAACCCATTACAGCAAGCTGTTCTAGGTGCTCTGACAGCATAGGTGATTCTCCGGCAACAATTTTCTTTAAAGGATGGCTCAAGCAGCCGTTGTTTATTGTCTCTGATTTTTAGAGCCTAAATGACGGTCTCGCCTCAATCTAAGTTCTATGCCATGACCCATTGGCCGGATAAAAATTCCGTAGAGCCGATTTGAAGAGTTGTTTAAAGTCCCTAAAGCTTTTTCACGTCCTTATAAAGAAGCGGCTTAATAAAAGAGGGTCTTCTGACAGATGCAAGATGGCTCAAACTATGGATCAGCAGAGCCGAGACTGTTAAAGCTGATTTGGCAACATCTGTTGAACCTCGCTCTATCAAAGGAATGCTGGATTGAAAGTCGTCATGTTCAAGCTGAAGGATCTGAAACTGAGCCAAAAGTTCACGCTGCTTTTGGTATTGATATTTTTGGGAGGCATTTTAGCTAGCGGCGCGGCCCTGGCTAGAACGCTAAATCACAGCGCCCAAGCCCAGGTCACTACCAAGGCGCTGATGCTGATGGAAACGATGAACTCGGTTCGCGCCTACACCAGCAGCGAGGTCAGGCCGGAACTGTCGGCTCGCTTGGCGACTGAATTTTTACCTGAAACCGTACCCTCATATTCAGCCCGTGAAGTCTTTGAAACGTTTCGTTCCAGTCCCCTATATAGCGACTTTTTCTATAAAGAAGCCACGCTAAATCCCACTAACCCTAGGGATCAAGCAGATGCTTTTGAGACTCGCATCATCGAAGGTTTTCGGGCGCAGAGTAATCCTAAAGAAGTGAACGGATTTCGCTCAACGCCAAGCGGCGAACTGTTTTATATCGCTCGGCCCATTCAAATTACTGAACAGAGCTGTTTGGAATGTCACGGACTGGCTTCAGCGGCCCCAGTGAGTCTGATTGACCGCTATGGCAGCGAACATGGGTTTGACTGGCAGATGGACGAAATCGTCGGGGCGCAGGTGATCTCAGTGCCAGCGGCAACGGTGCTCAGCAGCGCTCGTAAATCACTGCTGCTGATTCTGGGTATTTTTGTGGCCGTGTTTGCGATCGCCATTTTGTTAGTCAACGTTTGGCTACACCGCTACGTCGTCCGTCCCCTCAACCGGATGGCACTGGTGGCAGAAGCCGTCAGCACAGGCGATACCGATGCCGAATTTACCCAAGCCTCAAAGGATGAGGTTGGTCAGCTAGCCCAGTCCTTTAACCGGATGCGCCTCAGTTTACAAATGGCGATGCAGCGATTGGAGCGCTATCGCTCAGGCCGTCGTAGCTCTGGCTCGTCACGATAGCTGACTTTGAAACTCTTGAGCTTTGGCTGCATCAGGAATTTCTGCCGATAGTAGGGAAACTAGCTGCTGGTCATCTATGTTGGGATGATCGGCCAGGGTTTCCTCAATTAAGAAGGAAGCCATTGGCCCCACACAGCGAGCTAGAGCTTGTTGACAGCGACTTAGGAAAAGATTGTCAATAGCAGCAGCGCTAGTAGCGCTTGCTTCTGCGTCTTTAGCCTCGCTAGCGGCACTAACTCGGCCCAAAGACACCGATCCTAAGCCAGCGCTATCAGGTAGCTGGATGCGGTTGACAAAATCAGAGGCCTGACTGGCATTGGAGATTTGCGAGGCCAGGGCTTCCACCAGTCCTTGAGGCGAAATTTCGGGATACTGCTGCAGCATATCCTCAATCAGCAAAGACGCCATCGGCCCGACGCACCGGGCTAGCTCCTGGCGACACTGATCTAAAAATTGGGAATGCTCCTGCAATACGCTGGCAGGCAACAGCGTCTCTGAACTAGCAAACTCAAAAGCGGGGTCAGGATTGAGTCGAGTGGGGACTAGATCGGCTGATGACGCTGCCCAGGTAGTCGTAATCGGTGAGATGCCTGTGGATTCTAAAGCTGCCAGAACTTCAGGGGCTGACTGGTATCTGTCTCTCGGTTGAGGCTTCAACATGCGATTGAGGACAGCTTCCAGCCCTGGGCTGATGTCTACCTGCGATCGCCACTGCCAGTCCAGCGAGTCCTGATTCATTAACTGTCGCGGATACTGGTTGGTCAGCAAAACAATAGCCGTCACTCCCAGAGCATAGAGATCGCTGCAGGGATAGCAGCGGCCCAAGCGAATTTGTTCCGGGGGCGAATAGCCAAACTTGCCCACAATAGAGGCGGCTTTCTCAGGTGCTGTTTCCATGCCGGAGCAGAAGCGATTGAGAGCGTCATTAACCAAGCCAAAATCAATCAAAACCGGCAAATTACGCTGCTGCGACAGAATAATATTGTCGGGGGAAATATCCCGGTGGACAATTTTGAGGCTATGAAGATAATCCAGTACCTGCAGCATGTGCTGTAGCCACTGGGTTAGCTCGGATTCTGAAAAAGGTCGCCGCTGTCGTCGTCGCTGCTGCATGAGGTGAGAGTAGGTAACCCCCTCAATGTATTCCTGTACAATGAATAGCCGCTGCGATTGGGCGAAGCAGGCCAAAAACTTAGGCACCTGGGGATGATTGATTTGATAGAGGGTTTTGGCCTCTCGCTTAAATAAATCCAGGGCCTTCTGCAGCGCCTGATTAGAGCGATTGGCGGCGGCTGGGACAAACTCTTTGAGGACGCACAGTTCACCAAATCGCTGCGTGTCTTCCGCTAGGTAAGAGCGGCCAAAGCCTCCCTGCCCTAATAGACGATGAATGGTGTATCGTCCGGCGACTTTATCTCCCGTTTCTAGGTGGCCTTGAGGAATATCTACTGCGCAGCGAGCCGCAGGGGGCGGCGGGGCGGCGGCAGCAGCAGCCTGCGGCTTGGGGGCAAAGGGAGAAACGTGGTAGGCCGGAACAGCCTCCTGAATATTTTTCAGCTTTAAGGGGCCAGCGTCGATCGCATGTAAGGTCAGCCTCGACTTAACCACGTCGTAGACTAGCTGAGAAATGCATAAACAACCAGGCTGAGCGACAGTCTGTAGCCGAGCAGCAATGTTGACGCCGTTACCCATCACGTCAGACTCGCTGAAGAACACATCCCCTAAATGAATGCCAATCCGGTGGGCTAATCGCTGCTTAGGCGGTTCTTGCTGGTTGAGCTGAACGAGCTGCTGCTGAATTTTGACGCCACAGCTGACCGCCTGTACGGCACTGGCAAAGTACATCAGCAGGCCATCTCCGGTCGATTTCAGCACCCGCCCTTCAAACTGCAAACACAGCTTTTCCATCAGCTTCAGGTGCCGCTGAATGATGGTTAGGGTCTGTTCTTCATCGGCTGACATCCGAGCGCTAAAGCCGACAGCGTCGGTGACGACAATCGCTGCCAGCGTACGCTGTCCTCGACCTTGAGATAAGGCGCTGTTTTCCATAACATAATCTGCTGCAAACAGTTGTGACGGTTAAATAGAGAAACGGTAGCTATTGCGTTGCTTCTAACTCTGTTCCCGGTTGGCTGAAAGCACCCTTATCACCAGCGACTTTAGTTCAGAACCGGGAAGGAATAGAGAATAGGCGGGCAGGCCCATTTCTAGTGGCTACTACCTGTTTTTAGAAGTCCTCTCCGCAACTGAGGGTGACAGTTGTAAAAGCGGATAAATAAACTTGACGCACACAACTTGATGGTTATGCTTTTAGTCTATTGCGCCTGTTTCCTGAGTTATGGCTGCCGAGAGCTTACTTAGCAGTTTCTTTAAGCTGAAGTGTTTTAACTGTTTAACGGAGATTCTTCCCCGCTAAGTTTGCTAAGTAGGTAGGCGCAGTTAAACAGAGTCAATATAGGTTGCGGTTGAGGAACGAAACCCCACACTCGCATAGGTGCTAAGGATGTCAGCCGACGACCTGCACCATGTTCCAACCGCTGATTTGGCCATTTCTTCTCTGGCTAGAACTCTTGCAGATAGTCCTCGAAACGATTTTTGAGCTGAGCTACGGTGAGATTCTGCGTCCAGTATTCCACTAGGGCATGACCAAAAGCCCAGGCATTGCGATCGGGGCGGCTGGGATTATCCAATAGCAATGGCCAAAGCGCGAGCAAATCAAACTGCCGTCTGGCTTTGGAGCCTTCAGCCAGGAGGGAAAAGAGTTCATAGGCCATCTGCAGCTTGCCGATGACCACAGGCAGCTCCTCCACCGGAATTTTCTGGGCTAGAACGTAAGCCAGCGTCGGCGAACCGGTCGTCAAAGTGGAGACAAACTGTAGCACCGGGCTTTTGAGCAGGGCAGTGAGTCCCTGAGTGGTCGCCATTTGAAATGTGTAATGGTCGATGATTTTGGCAGCCGCCACCGTCCGGGCCTCTTGATTGCGTAAAAATCGCGCTAGGCGCTGCTGCTTAGCCGGTTCTAGGTGGTCAATAAGCGCCAAAGAAAGGGCGTCTAGGTTCCAAGGCGATCGCTCGAATTGGCTATCCTGCGTCACAACGGGCAAAACCTGAACACAGCGATCGCCAAGCTGCTCTAAACGGTACTGGGTGGCTGCGCGAATGGACTGCTCCTTGGGGCGATCGCCCTGCTGCCAGTCATAGGGAGGGAGCCACTCGCGCACAGGGCGTAGTCGATCTACCTGGGTAACGATGGCGATCGCTGGCATATCGGCCCCGTCTGCCTGCAGGTCTTGCAAAAAATCCACATCCATCTGCAGGGCAGGATCCAGCGCCGGGGTGACCAGCAGTAGCAAATCGGTGGTTGTGGCATAATCTAGCACCAGCTGCCGCAAATCTGACTGCTGCACCTGCTCGTAGCCGGGGGTATCCCACAGGGTCAGGGCTTCGCCAGTGGCCGCTTGCCAGTGATAGCTCTGGATTTCATCGGTGCTGGGCAGCACGTCTACGGCAGCTCGCTCAGCCCGAAACAGGCTGTTGATCAGGCTACTCTTACCGGCACCTGTGCGCCCTACCAGCAAAACGCTTACGGGTTTCTGCGCTACCTGCTCTACGGGCTCAGCCTGATCTAAAATCTCCCGTAAGGTTTGGGTCTGAGCTTGGGCAATCGTGGCGGTGTCTCCAGTTGATTCTAGGCCGGGGGCGGCCATACCGCTGTAGAGCATAATCGCCTGCTGGGCCAAGTTTTTCAGAGCGGCTTCGCGCAAAAGCTGGCTGAGATTGACCAGAAGCTGCTGGGTGGCGCGATCGCTAGAGTGGCGAGTTGCCACCTTTGCCGCCGCCACGGCTGGATTGACAATCCACTGCACCCAGTTCCACACCTGCCAGAGCTTACGGGCGGAAGGCTCCAGTTTTTGGTAGACCTCATAGGCCCGGTATGCCTGTCCCACTGTCATTTGATTTAGGACGGGTGAAAGCTTGCGCATCCAGCGATCAGTGTCGTCTACCGTACCGCGAATTAGCCCGTAAGCTTGAGGGATATAGATATTGAGCAACGGATATCTGACTTCGGGGTGGTAGACATGGGCGATCGCGGTGACTGTATCCTGACAGCGCTGCCAAAAGGTAGCCCAGTCTTCCCAAATGGGGCGATCGCTCCGGGCCGCGTCTAAGATTTTTTGCAGGGCGGCTTCTGCTTGCTGCAGATCGTCAGGAGTGCCAGCAGCAGGTTCGAGTGCCGTCTCTAAATCGTCGCTGACCTCAGCGATGACGGCTTCTAGCTGCTGAGTGGCTGGGCGCGTCCATTTCACCAACAGCCAGCGCCAGCCTACCAAAACTAGCGTAAAGACGGCCCAAATCCAGCTCAGCCCCCAATCATGGATTTTCCATCCGGCTGAAATAAGCAAGAAAGCGGCGATCGCGATTACGGGTAGCCCCAAGACAACCCACTGCCAGCGCTTTAGCTGCAACATGATGACTCCCAAAGTCTATTTCTGCTCTCAGTCTAAGCAGACTCTCAGCCCCTAGAGCAGGCTAAATCTAAATGGAATATCGACCGGATAAGCCTAATCGACAACGGCTTCTGGCGACTGATCAATTTGCTGGGCCACAATTACAGGCGCTGCCGCATACTCGGCTTCGAGCGCCGTGACTAACTCAGGCGCTAGCGTCCATTCATACTGGGGTTCCAGCTCAGCGACGATAAATTCCTGTAGCTCGCCCGTAATCTTGATGTATTCTCCCGGCGCGAACTGCGGTAATTGACCAGTTGGCTCAACTACCAGCAATCCCTGTTCTCTAGCGTAGTATTTCTCATTGCGCAGGATAAAAGCGCCCGCCCCGAGAACTTCAGACACCTCTCCCCAAGCCACCACCGCCTGCCCGGCTGGATTGTCTATGTCAGCAGGGACAACCTCTGGGGGTTCAAGCTCAACCGTGGCTGAGTCCTCAGCCGGATCAGCAGCCGGTTCGGCTGCAACCTCTGACTCGGCGGTGTCTACAACTTCGGCTTCATTGACGCAGGCGGGCAGCAGCAGAGCGATCGCACTCAGTAGCAAAGCGCCTAATGGCCGCTGTAGAATTTTTGACCAAGAAGTCTGTCTGCCAGTCGTTTGATAACGCACGATGTGTTCTCCCAGACTCAGATACAACAAAGCTGCGCGTACAGTAGCGCAGCCTGTTGCTCAAGATCTTCTGCAGTAAGAAAGAAAAAATGGAGCGACGTTTTCTGAGCAGCGCTGCTCAGAAAACCATCTCGAATTAATGCAAAGGAGCCTCGTCTAAAGCGTCTGGCCTTTGGTGAATAGCTAGACGATCCAGCAGGGTAGCACTGGCTTCATTCAGACCAATTAGCTCTACCTGAACTCCGCGCCGCCGAAATCGCAGCACCATCTTGTCAACCGCATCAACCGCAGACTGATCCCATAAATGCGCGTGAGTCAAATCGACCACGATGTACTCCAGCTTTTCGCGGAAGTCAAAAGCATTGAGAAAAGTCTCAACCGAAACAAAGAAGACTTGACCACTAACGCTATAAACCCGTTTGGTGCCATCTGGGCTGAGCTGCGAACTAACAGAAATCAGTTCGGCAATCTTACGGCTGAAGAAAATAGCGCTGAGCGCGACGCCAATAACGACGCCAATTGCCAGGTTGTGGGTCAGCACCGTCACCAAAACTGTTGTCAAGGTCACGGCTGTTTCGCTTTTAGGAATGTTGCGAACGTTCGTCAGCGAAACCCAGCTAAAGGTGCTGATGGAAACCATGAACATCACGGCTACCAAAGCCGCCATTGGAATCAGCGCCACCCAGTCACTCAGCAGCAAAATGCAGGCCAGCAGGAATATGCCAGCACTCAAAGTCGATAGCCGGGTCCGCCCGCCAGAGCGAATATTGATGATGGACTGACCGATCATGGCGCAGCCTGCCATACCGCCAAAGCAGCCAGTGACAATGTTGGCGATACCCTGTCCCATAGCCTCCTGATTTTTGTCGCTGGAGGTGTCGGTGAGATCGTCAATGACGTTGGCTGTGAGAAAGGACTCTAGCAGACCGACCAGCGAAAGGGCGAGTGCATAGGGCAGGATAATGCCTATCGTCTCTAGATTGAAGGGAACGGCTGGGAACAACAGCGTGGGGAGAGTTGATGGCAAAGTTCCCATATCGCCTACGGTGGGCACTTCGAGGCCAAAGCCAATGGAGGCTGCGGTGAGGACGACAATTGCAACCAGCGGTGACGGCACTGCTTTGGTAATCCGCGGCAGACCGTAAATGATGCCAAGGCCCGCCGCGACAATGCCGTAAACAGCCCAATTACCTCCTGCCAGTTGAGGAAGCTGGGCGTTAAAGATGAGAATAGCTAAGGCATTGACAAAGCCAACCATAACGGCCCGTGGGACGAAGCGCATCTGGTTGCCCAGCTTCACCCAGCCCCAGATAATTTGCAGCAGCCCTGTCAGAATCGTGGTGGCAAGCAAATAGTCCAGACCGTAGTCTCTGACGAGAGTGGTCATCAGCAGGGCCATTGCTCCCGTTGCCGCCGAAATCATGCCTGGGCGACCGCCTGTAAAGGCCGTCACAATAGCGATACAGAAGGAAGCGTAGAGTCCTACTTTGGGGTCAACTCCGGCAATAATTGAAAAAGCGATCGCTTCAGGAATTAGGGCCAGCGCTACGACAGCACCTGCTAGCAAGTCGTTTCGAACATTCGAAAACCAGGCTTGCCGGGTGAAAATTTTCTTCATTCTTTCTACTCTCTTACACAGAACACAGCCAGAATACAGACTGACCAACCTGGAGTTTCTCGCTCTCAAATACAGTTCATGAGTCGTCTCACGCGCCGAGTGGACCCGACCACAAATGCCTAAATCTCCAAAAAGATCTCAGCTGCAGTGCTGTATTACACCTTTAACGGGTTAACAATAGCCAAAATAAGCATAAATAACTATTGCTAAGATTTGCAAATTGTATCCTATGCCAAGAGCTTCATCAATGCTTAGGGTAAATAAGATCTGTCTCAGAGGCGCTCAGTTCGAGCCAAATTGTCTGAGCAGGCTTCGTCTAGGCAGCGAAACCTTGGGCTTCACGGCAGAGAATTGCTCTCAGTTATCAGTTGTCTATCGCCATAAATCACCATAGAAAGAAAAAGAGGCGCACGCGACATTGAAGCCGCGCACGCCAGAGAGCCTTATTATCCAACTGATATCAGGCTGAGCGCATTAAGCAACGCCAGCGGGCTGGGAAACTTCAGCGCCCTTCAAATAGGCCAGCATGGTGTCAGCGTCAGAAACCTCAAACGGATCGGTGGGGCAGTTGTCGCCAAAATCAGGCTCAATAAAGACCTTCTCAATTTCGCCGTCATTGACCACCATTGAGTAGCGCCAAGAGCGCATCCCAAAGCCCAGATTGGATTTGTCTACCAGCATTCCCATCTTGCGGGTAAACTCGCCGTTGCCATCAGGCAGCAAAAAGACATTTTGAGCACCCTGCTGCTTGCCCCACTGGAACATGACAAAGGCGTCATTCACTGAAATGCAGACTACCTCATCTACGCCCTGAGCTTTAATCTCGTCGTAAAGCTCCTCATAGCGGGGCAGGTGAGTGGAGGAACAGGTGGGGGTGAAAGCACCCGGCAGAGAGAAGAGAACTACACGCTTGCCGCCAAAAATATCTTGGGTGCTGCGATCTTGCCAGCGGAAGGGGTTAGGGCCTTCTACGGACTCATCTCGGACACGGGTTTTAAATACAACGTCTGGAACGCGCTTAACAACTGTCATGCAATACCTCACTAACTGTAAAAACTAATTCAGCCTACAGGCTGTGCAGATTCAGCCGCTTAACTGAATGCCTGTAAATTAGAATAATTCTATTTTTAGAAAAAGTGTAAAACTATAAGTCCTCAAAAAGAATATATTTTTTTATATAAGAGTTGCTTTTAGCTGCCCTGTACGCTACGTCTTCTGCGTTACGATCGCAGAGCGGAACTTAACGGCTAAGGTAAAGCTGGTATTTATACCATGAGTCAGCGTTTAGCAGACCCTATCACTCAAACACTTAAATCTAAAGGATTGCGCATCACCCCTCAGCGATACTCAATCTATGCCAACCTATTGGATCGCACCGATCACCCGACCGCCGAGCAGCTTTTAGTTGATCTCAACCGAGACTTGCCCATTTCTTCCCAGGCAACGATTTACAACTCACTGCAGGCGCTTTGCGAAGCGGGATTGGTGCGCGAAGTGCTGCTAGAGCACGGCGTTTCTCGCTATGACGCCAATACGGAAGCCCACCATCATTCCGTCTGTCGCCAGTGCGGGGCTATTCAAGATATTGAGTGGAATGCTTTTCCAGATTTAAACCTCAGCCAGGTAGATTCAGCATTTCAGGCCGAAGCCTACGAGATTACTGTGCATGGCCTCTGCGATCGCTGCAGTCACTAGCGATCGCTGTTGGCTGACGAGTAGACGTGCTTAACTCGGTTATGCAGACCTTTATTGGCCAATGTAGTGCTCGGTTTTTTGCTTGTTCTGCTAGCCGCTAGTTTTTTTTGCTTTCAGAATGTAATCGTCAGAATTCTATTTAATCAGCAGAACCTTTTTGGCCTTGTTGCCGTAGGCGGTTTTGTTGAGCCAACGCTGCAGAATTCATTTTTGCTGCTGTTTATGCGCACGGTCGTAGTGGTACCGTTGCTAGCCACTCTAATGCCAAAGCTGTATGCATCTGCTTGGCCAGAGATTCGGCAGCTAGCAACGCCCCAACAGCGAGGTTTGCTGGGACGAGCGGTGGCTGGCGGCGTTTTTATGTTTCTGTATTTGGCCCTGCTCTATGTCGCGATTGGCCTTATCCCGACCGGCATAGCCCTAACTTTGTTTTTTACCTATCCCGCCTTTACAGCCCTACTGGACTGGCGGTTCTTTGGTGCCCGCCCTTCTCGGTTCCGCTGGGTGATCATGGCACTGATTTTAGGGGGCAGCTTTTTGACCTTACCGATTACAGGAACGACGCTTAACCAGACTAGCTGGTTAGGCGCTACTTTGGGCATCGCGTCAGGTTTGGCCTATGCCCTATACGGAGTCACGGCCCAAAAAAGCTTTGAAACTGTGCATCCCGTCCCCTTTACCTGGCTGAGCTTCTCAATTACGCTGGGGCTTTCGTGGCTGAGCCTGCTGTTTTGGCGGGAACAGTTCACGTCTTTGGCTTGGACGGGGCTGTGGATAGGCGGCGTGCTTTCAGCAATTTTTACGCTGACGGGCCACTTATTGAATAACTTTGGCATTCGTCTAATCGGGGCGACTCGGGCCTCAATGGTGGGGGCCAGTAATCCGGCGCTGACAGTACTGTTGGCCTGGCTAGCGATTCAGGAAAGCCTCAGCGGATTGCAGCTAATAGGCGTTGGCGTTGTGACCTTGAGCGTGGCTCTCCTAAGCCAGGAAAAAGCCGCTCCTGCAGATTAGCCGTTCAGCAAGCTGAAAAAGTTGTAAACTTTTATAAATGATTTTCATCTTTGAAAGCTTCCTGACGCTTTTAGACTCACCACTATGTCTACCCAACTTGGCTTCGGCCCGCCTAAACCGCCCAAAAAAACCTCCAAAGGTGCAACCCAACGGGCCAAAGCGGCCAAGCAGTACGAACAGCTCCAGGCTGATGGCACCCCAGATTATGAAGTTTATATTCGGATTCAGGGAAAAAATACCTGGTATCCGGTGGGGGCGATCGCCACAAAGAGTTCCAGGCAAATTAACAAAGCTATTTTTTCCAGCCAGGCAGATTTACTCCAGGGCGCTTTTCGCCTCTACCCGGTTCTGCGTAAAAACAAAGACCACCTGGAATATGGCTATCGTCTCAAAGAGTTTAAGGACGAACCGATTCAGTTGGCTACGCAGCCTGGCGGTCAGGTATCTTCTGCGATCGCCGCAGTGGGGCAGCGCCTCACCTCTCTGTTTCAGCGCCAGTAATCTTATGAGGTGGAGTGCCTGGTGGCATCAGGCAGTTCACAGAGCCGGCCGTCGCCACAGAGCCGTGATTGAGTAAACCAGCAGCGCCGTCCAAATCAGCCCAAACGTCGCGGCATGGACCGGGGTAAACGGTTCGTGATAGAGAAAAACGCCGACGGCGAGCTGTAGGGAAGGCGCGATGTACTGGAAAAAGCCTAGGGTGGAAAGTCGTAGCTGCTTAGCGGCGTGGTTGAACCACAGCAGGGGCAGCGAGGTGGTAACGCCAGCTCCAACCAGCAGCAGCGTGATGCGCCAGTCGGTACCGAGCTGGCCAGTATCCGTGACTATCCAGTAGCCAATCAGGGCGATCGCAATCGGCGTCACTAGCAAAGTCTCGACGGCCAGCCCCACCATAGGGGCCACCAGCGCTATTTTTCGCAGTAGGCCGTAGCAGGCAAAGGAAAAGGCTAGCCCCAGCGCAATCCAGGGCACGGCCCCAAACTGCCAGATGAAATTAGCAACGCCCAGGGTAGCCAGCAAAACGGCTAGTACCTGCCCTCGGCGCAGTCGTTCTCGAAAAAATAGGAACCCTAGCAGCACGTTCACTAGCGGATTGATAAAGTAGCCCAGGCTGGTTTCCACAACGCGATCGCTATTGACGCCATAGATATAGAGGCCCCAGTTAAATGACAGCAGGGCGGCTGTCAAAGCCAGGATGGCTAACCGCCGGGGCGATCGCAGCAGCTCAGCTAGTTCAGCCTGTCGCTGCTGCAGCGCCAATATGCCGCTGAGAAAAACCAGCGACCAAACAACGCGATGGCTCAGCACCTCAACAGCCGGTACTGCTCCCAAAAGCTTCCAGTAGATGGGCAGCAGTCCCCAAGCGCCGTAGGCTAGCACAGCATATAGCGGGCCGGCTCCGATGAGCTGGCCCGCAGTGGACAGAAACGGCAAAAAGCGCTGCAAAAGACTTTAGATTAAGTAATGAATGAACGGCTGCTGGTCAATAAATGATCTAGTATCAGGGATATCATGACGCTAAATCAGGGGCCTCAGCTCAATGGAACTGCTGATTCTCTTGGCGATCGCCTTTGCCGTCTTCACTGCTTTTTCAATCCTACTGGCAGGAATTTTAACAGCCCCCTGGGTCATTGTAGTGGGCGTTTTGCTGCTGGTACTGATGGGAATTCAGTGGCTGTCGCTGCAGAGCAATCTACGCCCCCCTGCCGCGCCAGAGATGGCTTCTGACGCAAAGCGGCGATCGCCGTCACCTAAAACTACCTCAAAATCGGTGCAGCAGGCAGACACCGTTCAGAAGGAAGGTCTGGTTTATCGTGGCGTGCGCTATAAAATTCAGCCGCAGCAGTCCGCCGAGCGGGCTGAAATTAGCGGTATTTATCGCGGTCAGCCTTGGTGCAAAGAGCCTAAATCAAAGGTGGCTGATAGCCCAACCGAACCGCGACAAACTGACAGCCCCAAAGTCAGCAAAAACACCCCTGAGCTGACCTACAGGGGTGTTAAAATCAGGCCGCCAGCTTCAGATACCGATCGCTAAAGGCATCCGTAGGCGGCAGCTATCAAATGGCGCTAGATGACGCCTGTACCCTTGCCACGTTTGTCGGAGCCAGAGCTGAGCCGACCTTCTTCGTCGGTTTGGTTAACTTCGGCCATTTCTTCAGTGCGCTCAGCCGCGGCTGCTTCTTTTTCATTCCGCAAATCGCCGGGTTCATCGACATACATCTCAGGCTCGATGGCAAAGTTATTGGTTAAACCTTCACTATCGACCGTGTAGCCATCAGAATTCGGCTTGCCCTGGTCGTGGGGCGTTTTTTTGTAGTCTTTGCCTTCCCGTTCTTTGCGAGCAGCGGTTTCAGCAGGGACGATTTTGCGATCGTAAGTATCATTAGATGCGTCGTGTGTGCTCATGGCACCTCCTATTTTTTTATCAGGGCTTAGTCAAAAGAACGTGAATAACTCTATTAATCAACGTGCTTTTTAAACTAAATCCAATACTAAGGAGTTACCTCAAACAAACATCGTTCCCAAGAGGGATCTACGCTTTCACCCCCGAAAACGCCACAAAAAGACGAAATCCTTTTGAAAAAGAATTATGGTGCTGAGCCAAAAGGCTGAGGAGAAATGGCTAAATCAGCCGCGATCGCCTGATAAAGCGTGTCTGCTAATACCGTATTCGCTTCATCGGTTAGCCCCGTTGGACTATGGAATGCCTGCCCCTCAAAAGTCTCATAGAGACGATAGAGATTTAAGGCTTTGGCATTTTCGGAAGCCTGAGTTGCCTGGGTCGCAGCCTCTGCTAGCTTGGCATAACCCTGCTGAACGCGCTCAGTGTAGTCGTCGCCCAGCTCTTCAACGATGGCCGCCTCCGACGCTGTCAGAGCCTCAGCGGCTCGCCCCGTGATTTCTGGCTGTACGCCAACAATGAGTCGCTTGCGGGTTCCGGAAGTCCAGTGCACCATCTGCAACAGGTGCTGACGATAGCGGTTGACCCGCTGATTCAGCTCTGTCTCATCAGCCGCTAGCTGCTGGCTGAGCGGCCCATCCACCTCGCCAGTCAGCAGATTGAGTGGCCGAATTGAGCTGGCGTCAGGACGTTCTGCCTGAGGCGTGTAGTACTTGACGAGCTGGACACTATAAAGATGATTAAACCACTGGCTGACTCGGCGGTTGAAGCGACGACCTAGCGACTCTTGCTCATCGTGCAGGGCTGACTCTATCCCTGGAATATCCGTACCGGGCTGATTGCTGGGCAGCAGCAGGTCAGGATAGCTATCGATGACAACTAGAATATCGGGATTGTAAGCAGCCACATGCTGCACGAGCAGCGCCAGCTCATTACCTGAGGCATAGCCCGGAATGGCCGCATTGACGACCCGATACTGCCCGGCCCGAATGCGCGGCGGTAAGGCCAGTGCCTCTGTGACCTGATCGGCGCGGTAAGGCAGGACTGCAGGCTGAAACTGACCTGGGTTAGCAGCTTGTTGAGCGACCTGATTGTTGAGCTGCGCTTCTAGCTTCTCCGCAAAAGTGGCGGCATTGTTTGTGCTGAGCTGTCCAAAGGCTGTAGAGCCGCCCAAAACGAAAATGCGGACTTCATCCCCAGTTTTTTCCGGCGTAACTGGATCCGTGTCGCGAAAGCCCTGCGGGTTGATTGTCCAGAAGTCACTGGTTTGGCTAGGCAAAAGCCGATAGCCCAGCAGTGGATTACGCGCCGCTGCCAGTTCACCCTCACTGCGCAGCCTTTCATAGGTATCGCCTTCAGGATCAACGAAGCCCAGCTCATAGGCTTGCATAATAGGCGCGGTCTGATCGAGGGTAAGCTTGTCCGTCAGTCCTGCCATATTGACAACCAGCCGGGCCAGTAGCTCAACCCCGATGGGAATGCCAATAATTAACAGCAAAGCCGGTAGCCAGCGAAACCTCCGCGATTTACGCTCATAACGGCTGCTATACCGACGACGGCGGCGATTAAACAACATGGGTGGCAGTCCTCGTCTCCTTTCACGCAGTGCGTCTCTGATAGACGCTAGAGCAACCCTTTATGTGCCCGGCCTGCGACCAATCTATCTGCTTTTAACTACAACCAAAGATGACGCCGAGCCGGAATGCCTGTCGATTGTACTACTGTCTGTCACCTTTTCTCCGGTTTCCTGTCTGGAGCTAGTTGCGAAAGAGGGCTGCCTGTATGGCGATATTAAAATCAGTGGGCACTAATCTATCAGCGATAGCAGCGCAGGCACAACTAGAATGCCGTCAACCCAGATGCTGTAAGCGTTGCGAGGTGTCTCCGGCTCTACCTGCCACAGGTAGATGAGCGTCAGCACAACTGAGGGCAGCACTACGACAGGCGCAGGAATCTGCCAGTCTTGGCCCCAGCCTGCCGTCAAGAGGCAGAGCAGCAGTAGATTGGCCCCTGTCCAAAACCGACGCGTATTGGCAACTCCCCACAGAACCGGCATGGTGAATACTCCCTGATGGCGATCGGAAACGACATCACGGATATCAAAGGTGTGAGAGTTACTGCCGATAAAAATAAGCAGAAACAGGCTGACTAAACCGCTAGCGAGATCAAAAGGGTGTTCGGTATAAGCCAACGGCACGGCTACAACCGCATAGGTAATCGTGCCCGCCACAATCCAGGCTTTGGCCCCGGGAATATCTTTCAAGCGATACCAGCGCCACTCAGACTGACGATAGATAGGCCACAGGGGAATGCCGTAGATCAGCGGAACCAGCCCTCCTAAGCAAACCCAGCGCACCCTCACTGGGGCCTGATAAATTAGCCAGGCTAGGCTTAAACTGGCTAACCCCAACAGAATTACGACGCCGGACTGCTGAAAGAAAGCCTGCGCTCGCTGATCAGGAATTTTTTGGACGTAAGTGTCAATTACCCGATCCAGGTTATAGGGAATTAGCGCTGCCGTGAAAATTAGCAGCATAGGCTGCCACTGCCAGGCTAGCCCTAGGGTGTGCTGAACAAAAAACACCAGTGAAGCGATCGCCCCGGCAACCCAGACATTGGAGTAGATAAATAGGTTGAGAAAAGTATCGTAAAGCGATCGCCCAGTAAAGCGATCGCGCCAAAAGCTGATCTCGGTAAGAGGCATGAAAAGTTGGGCCAGAGCATTAATTCTTCTATTAAGAAATTTTAAGTAAATTCAGCCTAGGTGGTGTCTATCTGACGTGGGGGATCCCCGACTCTACTGCGACCTCAACTTTGCCCAGCACCGCAACGCCGCCCCCCCGATAAGATGCCGATAAGATATAGATGAATATGACCCTTTCTAGCCTAAATTTGAACTGGCTGACCGTCTGGTAATTTAATCAATGAAATCTGCGATCGCTCAACTCAAAACTGCGCTGCAGCAGGCTATGGTGCAGGCTTTTGGCCCTGATTGGGCCAATACTGACCCCATTCTGGCCCCCACCAACAATCCTAAGTTTGGTGACTATCAGGCCAACGTCGCCATGTCTCTAGCCAAACCACTCAGGCAGAAGCCCAGAGCGATCGCCGAGCAGATTGTCGAGCACCTTGACGTTAGTAGCCTGTGTCAGCCGCCAGAAATTGCCGGGCCGGGGTTCATCAACCTGACGCTCAAGACAGACTATTTAGAAAATTTGCTGCTGCAGGTACAGGCCGATCCGCGACTGGGGGTTGCACCGGCTAAGCAGCCGCAGAAGGTGATTGTGGATTTTTCCAGTCCCAATATTGCCAAAGAAATGCACGTCGGCCACCTGCGCTCCACCATCATTGGCGACTCCATTGCCAGGGTGCTGGAATTTCAGGGCCATGACGTGCTGCGGCTGAACCACGTCGGGGACTGGGGTACCCAATTTGGCATGTTGATTACCCATCTGCGCCAGGTTTGCCCAGAAGCGATTACAGACTCAGGTGATATTGATCTAGGCGATCTGGTTGTTTTTTATCGAGAAGCCAAACAGCGCTTTGACAACGACGCTGACTTCAGAGAAACCTCTCGTCAAGCAGTCGTCGAGCTACAGGCAGGCGATCTGGAAGCGCGCAAAGCCTGGCAGATTCTCTGTGCCCAGTCGCGGCAGGAATTTCAGAAGATATACGATCGCCTCCAGATTGAAATCACCGAGCGAGGCGAGTCTTTCTACAATCCGCTGCTCGCCGATGTGGTCAAAGATTTAGCAGCCGCAGAGCTGCTGGAAACCGATCAGGGGGCTGAGGTCGTTTTTCTAGAGGGCTTTCAGAATAAGTCAGGGGAGCCACTGCCGCTGATTGTGCGTAAGTCAGACGGAGGCTATAACTACGCCACCACCGACTTAGCTGCCGTGCGCTATCGGATTCAGCAGGACGAAGCCGATCGGATTATCTATGTCACCGATATCGGGCAGGCCAATCACTTTGCTCAGATCTTTCAGGTGGCCCGTCGTGCGGGCTGGATTCCGGCAGAGGTGGAGCTGGTGCATGTGCCCTTCGGTCTGGTGCAGGGAGAAGATGGCAAAAAGTTTAAGACCCGCTCAGGGGAGACAGTGCGCCTCAAGGATCTGCTAGATGAGGCCGTGCGGCGATCGCAGGCTGATTTAGAGCAGCGCATTGCCGACGAAGCGCGGCAAGAGTCCGAAGCGTTTGTGCAAACGGTGTCTGAAACGGTAGGGATTGACGCCGTCAAGTACGCTGACCTCAGCCAGAACCGCACCAGCAACTACATTTTTAGCTATGACAAAATGCTGGCGCTGCAGGGCAACACCGCTCCCTATTTGCTCTATGCCTATGTGCGGGTGCAGGGCATCAGCCGCAAAGGAGGCATTGACTTCGACACCTTAGGCGAAGAGGCTCAGATTCATCTAGACGATGAAACGGAATTTGCGCTGGCTAAGCATCTGCTGCAGCTTGATGAGGTCTTGGCCGAAGTCGAACAGGAGCTAATGCCCAATCGCCTCTGCCAGTATC
This sequence comes from Sphaerothrix gracilis Ecp01, assembly GCF_030405905.1. Lineage (NCBI taxonomy): Bacteria > Bacillati > Cyanobacteriota > Cyanophyceae > Nodosilineales > Nodosilineaceae > Sphaerothrix > Sphaerothrix gracilis. Next base: position 139,991 of record NZ_JASATW010000002.1, on the reverse strand, counting down.
TATTTGAGCTGAGCCAGAAGTATAACCAGTTTTACGATCGCTGTTCTGTGCTGCAGGCCGATGAGCCGCAGCGCACTTCGCGGCTGATGCTGTGCGATCTGACCGCTAAAACGCTCAGGCTGGGACTCTCGCTGCTGGGCCTTCAGGTGCTAGAGCGCATGTAAAATGGCAGCCCCGCAAACCCTGATCCTGCTGCCGCAAAGCTTGGCAATCTGCCGTCTTGCTGCCACTGCTGCCATTCCAGACTGGGCTGTTAGCCAGTCTCTGCTGTCAGTTACGCGCACTGACGAAGAACTTTCGCTTGTCTGCGACGAGGCGCAAGTGCCCGAAGGCGTAGTCTGCGATCGCCCCTGGCAGGCTTTTCAAGTGGCTGGCCCGCTAGACTTTAGCCTAACGGGCATCCTGGCTTCGCTGCTGGTTCCTTTGGCCGAGGCTGAGATCAGCATCTTTGCCGTTTCAACTTACAACACGGACTATCTGCTAGTACGGCAGCGGCAAGTCAAAGCGGCGATCGCTATCCTGGGACAGAGACACCGAGTAATCCTGAATTCAGCAGAAGGGGCAGCCGAATAAAGCTGTTTTCAGTGGCGGCTAGCTTTCAGATTTACTCTGTCGGCTCGATCGCTTTGCGAACAAAGTTAGCAGACCGTAAATTGTTAAGAGATAGACAATGGCTAATACAGGAATGATGAAGGGGACAGCGCCGTAGTTCATGATGCGTGTGGTTAGAGCGAAAGGGAAATTTACATAGGAAAAAAGTTTGCACAAACATTTCAGGCATCAAATAAGCCCGGAGGCTTGTTAATCGCCCAAACAATCTATGCGCAGATATTTCGCAAAAGACTTTGCGATTTTTGGATTCAGACTTGCAGCAAGCGATTTGGCTTGCTACCAGCCGACTGAGAGTGGTCTAAACTCGCCCGTTTGCTTCTGACAAGATAGTCTGCAAAAGATTTTTCCTATCAGAAAACCAGCTCGTACAGTCTAATGACCGCTTAGCTGTAACATCTCGCAAGCAGCAGCGAGAGCACTCCGCCTCAAACCTTATGACCTCAACTCATAATGATTTATGAGCTAATAGATTATTAAGTTTTTCGGAAATCTTACGTATAGATTAGCATACATCTGCTAGGGATTGGCAAAATTATGAGTGAGCCTTAACAAAACTCAGAAGTCCTGTCAGAAAAGGGATCTCCTCGGTTTTGAGGGCAGCTATTGAGCCAATATTCAGGCGCGATCGCTTAATTTTTCTTAAAATAAAAAATTGCCGCAATTCAGCGCAGCCGTCCCCAACAGACGCACAGGGATCGCCAAACTCTGCCGTTGCCATTTCACATCCAGAGGGCTTAGCTTAGAATGAAGAAAGATAATGTAAAATTTCGTTAATAACTTGCCTGAGTCGGCTATCCATGACTTCAGCCATCTCTCTTTTTTCTCCTGTTGAAGCAGACTTGAGTTTGCTGTCGGAAAATCTTAAGCGTCTTGTGGGGGCGCGTCATCCTATTCTGCACGCCGCTGCCGATCACCTGTTTGGGGCTGGCGGCAAGCGCATTCGCCCAGCAGTGGTGCTGCTTTTGTCTCGCGCTACCCTGTCAGATCATTCTCTAACCGCCAAGCATCGACGACTGGCAGAGATTACCGAAATGATCCACACCGCCAGCCTGGTACATGACGATGTGGTTGATGAGTCAGAAATGCGGCGAGGCGTGCCGACTGTTCACAGCAGTTTTGGCAATCGAATTGCGGTTTTAGCCGGCGACTTTCTTTTTGCTCAGTCTTCCTGGTACCTGGCCAACCTAGACAACTTAGAGGTAGTCAAGCTCCTTTCCCGCGTAATTATGGATCTGGCAGAAGGCGAAATTCAGCAGGGCTTGAATCGCTTTGATACCGAGCTGAGCATTGAGGCTTACTTGGAGAAGAGCTATTACAAAACCGCCTCGCTGATGGCCAACAGTGCCAAAGCGGCAGGCGTACTCAGCAATGTCTCTGATGACCTGCAAGAGCAGCTTTATGGCTACGGGCGCAATTTGGGACTGGCCTTTCAGATCGTAGATGACATTTTAGACTTTACTAGTTCAACTGAGACACTGGGAAAACCTGCCTGCTCCGATCTGCGCAGCGGCAATCTAACTGCGCCTGTGCTCTACGCTATGGAAGAGCAGCCAGCCCTGGCTCAGATCATTGAGCGCGAGTTTGCCGAAGTCGATGATTTTGACAAAGCTATTGCGACTATCCACGAAACGCAGGGAATTGAGCGATCGCGGGTGCTAGCTGCTAGGCACATCGAGCAGGCGAACATCTGTCTAGCCGGATTGGCGGCCTCTGAGTCGCGGCAGGCTCTTTTGGATATCGCCAACTATGTCCTCAGGCGACTGCACTAAAAATTGGCACCTGCATTAGCGCCGTTTTGCCTTGAGCTGTAATTCCGTGAGACGCAGCGAACTTGGCTCTGGTAGGCTAGGTTAAATTCTAAACAGAGGGTATCCGTGAGTGATTCCCAGGTTATTTGTTTAGGCGAAGCGTTAATTGATTGTTTAGCCGATCAGATTGGCGTCTCCCTGGCTGAGGTTCAATCTTGGACACCTTATCCCGGCGGCGCGCTGGCTAACGTTGCCTGCGCGCTGGCTAAATTGGGGACGGCGACTCAGTTTGTCGGCTGTGTGGGTACTGACAAATGGGGAGAGGCCCTGATAGCGATGCTGCAGAACTGTGGCGTTGACTGTGCTGACCTGCAGCAGCATCCTGAAGCCCCGACTCGCCAGGTTTATGTACTGCGCGATCGCCAGGGTAGCCCCACCTTTGCCGGATTTAGCCAACCCAATCCAGCTCAGTTTGCCGATGCCCAACTGGCTGTTGAGCCGCTGAGTCCTGATTTATTTAACTCGGCTCAGTTTTTAGTCACGGGCACGCTAGGACTGGCCTATGAACTGACCGGGGCAGCCATGCGGTGGGCGCTGCAGCAGGCCCAGGCTCACTCAGTTATGACCGTGGTTGATATTAACTGGCGACCCATGTTCTGGCCGCAGCCAGAAATCGCTCCGGCTACCCTGCGGGAAATTTTGCCAGGGATAGACTGGTTAAAACTCTCGGCAGACGAAGCCCACTGGCTGTTTGATACCCAGGATCCAACCGCGATCGCCCAGCAGCTCCCTACGCTGAAAGGGGTACTAATCACAGCGGGAGCAGCAGGCTGCTACTACTGGCTAGCAGGCCATGCCGATCGCTTTCCGGCTTTTGCCGTCGATAGTGAAGATGCGACAGGCGCTGGGGATGCTTTTCTAGCGGGTTTTCTCCACAAGCTAGGACAGGTCAGCCCCGCTCAGCTCAGCGATCCTGCGATTGCTCGCTCGGTAGTTGCCTATGCCAGCGCTGTCGGCGCCTTGACCACTACGCGAGCAGGGGCGATTGCGGCTCAGCCCTCAGCGCCGGAAGTTGAAGCTTTTCTCTATTTGCAGCAGTCTCAGGCCGGAGAGTGAGTTTGCCACGGAGCGAGAAAATCCGTCTTGCGACTCTGGGTGTTCTCCTCAAACTTCGTTAGAACAGAGAGAATCTGGTCTGTGGGGTATCCCCTGCTTTGCAGAAGTCACAGCCCTCTCCGCCAACAGACGCCCACTCACCCACCTGCTGCCATGAACACTCCGGCCACCCCTTTCCATCTGGATAGTTACCGCTGGCAGAATCGGCTGCTGCTCATATTTTCGCCAGCCTTCAGTACGCCCACCTATCAGCGGCAAAAAGCGCTGCTGGCTGACTGTACTCCAGGACTCCAGGAGCGAGATTTGCTTGTAGTTGAAATCTTTGTGACTGATGCTAGCACCTTCAACGGACAGCCCCTAAGCGCTAAAGATGCGGCTCGGCTCGGCGTACGGTTTGCGGTCGATCCGCAAGAGTTCGCAGTGCTGCTGATCGGCAAGGACGGTACGGTAAAGCGGCGCGATCGCCAGCCAATTCAGCCTGAGGATCTGTTCAGCACCATCGACGCCATGCCCCTGCGGCAGCATGAACTTTCCGCCCAAAACTGAGAACCTCTGACAGAAAGCGGTAAAATCACAAGCGCCTATCTAAAGCTGTGAATCCATGTCTGCCGGTATCGTTCATCTGACAGAGGCCCCACCGCACCAAACCCTGACAATTACGGTGCCGCCCGGTGGCTTAGCGCTTCAAGGTCGCATTCAAGTCCCCGGCGACAAATCTATTTCTCATCGGGCTTTGATGCTGGGGGCAATCGCCCAGGGCGAAACCCGGATCAAGGGACTGCTGCTGGGAGAAGATCCGCGCAGTACCGCCCGCTGCTTTCGGGCAATGGGGGCGCAGATTTCCGATTTGGAGGCAGAGTGGATCCAAGTTAAAGGCTTAGGCGTTGGCAATCTACAAGAGCCAGCCGAGGTTTTAGATGCCGGTAACTCTGGCACTACGCTGCGGCTAATGCTGGGGCTATTAGCCTCTCAGCCGGAGCGCTTTTTTGCCGTGACCGGGGATGACTCACTGCGATCGCGTCCCATGTCTCGCGTTGTCAAGCCTCTAAGCCAGATGGGCGCAAGGATTTGGGGGCGTAAGGGTGATTCGCTAGCGCCGTTGGCTGTTCAGGGCACCGTCCTCAGCCCGATTCACTACCGTTCCCCTATTGCCTCAGCCCAGGTCAAGTCCTGTATTCTATTGGCCGGGCTGATGGTAGACGGGGCAACCACTGTCAGCGAACCCAGTCTCTCCCGCGATCACAGCGAGCGAATGCTGCGAGCCTTTGGCGCTGACCTCAGTATTGACGCAGAGCACCACAGCGTCACGCTCCACGGCCCGGCCCAGCTCACGGGCCAAACCGTGATTGTCCCCGGTGATATTAGTTCAGCCGCCTTTTGGCTGGTAGCAGCGGCGATTATTCCTGGATCAGAGCTGGTGATTGAGAATGTTGGCGTCAATCCTACCCGCACCGGGGTTTTAGAGGCGCTGGCTCAGATGGATGCTGACATTACTCTGGAAAATGAACGTTTAGTGACAGGCGAGCCGGTAGCCGATTTGCGGGTGCGCTATCGACCGCTCAAGGGCTGCGTGTTAGCAGGGAGCCTAATTCCGCGTCTGATAGACGAAGTGCCGATTTTGGCGGTCGCCGCAGCGTTTGCTCAGGGGAGAACCACGATTCGCGATGCGGCAGAACTCCGGGTAAAAGAGAGCGATCGCTTAGCGGCAATGGCTGCTGAGCTGCAAAAATTGGGAGCCACCGTTAGCGAAAATCCTGACGGACTGGTGATTGAGGGGGGAGACTCCCTTCAAGGAAATCAGCTAGACAGCTATACTGACCATCGGATTGCTATGAGCTTAGCCATAGCGGCCCTTAGAGCCAAGGAGACTACAACCATTCAGCGTGCAGAAGCCGCCGCTATTTCGTATCCTGACTTTACTGAAACTTTGGCAAAGATTTGTCATCCAGCCTAATTTAATTCAGTATTATCAGGCAGCGGCTAGCTAAGATCTTACAAAGGGTGCTCAATTGATTTCTGTTCTCCGTACGGCTCATTAGCGACTGACCACGCTTGAAGCGCTGACAGATCTTTTCTACTAACAACAGAGATGAATTGCCCAAGTGTACACACACGTCTACTTCTTCGTCCCTAAACTTTTAGCTTTGCATCACTGCAGTGGAGGCTCCAGCATCTAATAGCATCCATGCAGAAAATTCTTGTTATCGAAAATGATGCTGCGGTTCGTGAAGAGTTGCAGCAACTGCTTGAAACTGAAGGATATGCTGTCACAGCGACTGTAGACGGCCACTCTGGTATTCAGCTCGCGTCAGAGCAGCGCCCTGATTTGATTATTTGCGCCACGACGCTCGGGGATATCACGGGCCATGATGTGCTGGTTCAGATGCAGCAGGATTCTGAGCTAGCGATCTTGCCGTTTATCTTGCTCAGCGATCGCACCGATGCTGCCTACCTGCGTAAAAGTATGGAACTTGGGGCGGATGACTGCCTGGTCAAACCCTTTTCTGACGCAGAACTCCTACCGGCGATCGCCGCTCGCCTGGACAAGCAAAATGCCATCACCGAGCGCTACGTCAATATTTTGCGGCACACTGCCGAACGCCTGAATCGGCTAGCTCACTACGACAGCCTCACCGATCTGCCTAACCACCGGCTGCTGTATCAGCGACTCTCGCAGTCTGTGCAAAAAGCGATTCAGCGCAATCAGCGGGTCGCTCTGATTTCGGTCAGCCTCGATCGCCTGCGGCAGGTCAACAACGTCATGGGCTACCCCGCCGGAGATACGTTGCTGCAGGCCACCGCCCAGCGGCTGACCGCCTGCTTGCCCAAAAGCGCCACCATTGCCCGCCTGACGGGTAATCAGTTTGCTGTTTTGCTGACGTCTTTTCGCAATCGTCAGGCCGTGGTAGAAGTTTCAGAAGAAATTATTGACTGTCTCTCACGGCCCTTTTCCCTGCCAGGACAGGAGGTATTTGTCACCACCAGCATCGGCATCGCCCTCTACCCGGAAGATACTCAGGATATCAACGTACTGCTGCGTCAGGCCGATGCGGCCCTAGACTGGGCCAAGCAGCAAAAGAGCCACTACTATCAGTTCTATCGTACAGATATGCCCGTGGTTTCCAATGACGAAATTGTGCTGGAGACCTGGCTACGCTATGCCTTAGAGCGCCAAGAGTTTGAGGTCTACTATCAGCCGCAGCAGCAGCTCAAGTCAGGTAAAATTACCGGCGCAGAAGCCCTAATCCGCTGGCGGCACCCAGAACAGGGCTATATTTCTCCGGCTCAGTTTATTCCCCTGGCTGAGGAAACAGGGCTGATTGTCCCCATTGGCGAGTGGATTTTGCGTACGGTCTGTCAGCAGGCCCGCGCCTGGCAGCACAAGGGACTGCCGCCTATCCGCGTTGCCGTCAACTTGTCTAGCGTTCAGTTCAATCAGCCCCATCTGACCCGCACAATTGCTCAAATCCTGACGGACACTGAGCTGAGTCCCGACTGCCTAGAACTAGAGCTAACTGAAACCGCGCTGATGCAGGATACCGAAACAGCGGTAAGAGTTTTGCAAGAGCTTAAAGCGATTGGTCTTTGTATTGCCATCGACGACTTTGGTACTGGCTATTCTTCGCTGAGCTACCTGAAGCAGTTGCCCATTGACATGCTCAAAATTGACAACTGCTTTGTGCGAGGCGTTACGGCAGATGCCAAAAACATCGCTATTCTAACTGCGGTGATTCAGATGGCGCACAATTTACAGCTAAGCGTGATCGCCGAGGGAGTCGAAACACCCCACGAGCTAGACTTCTTGATCGCTAACGACTGCGACATGGTGCAGGGCCACTTTGTCAGTCCACCCCTGTCAGAACCGGACATGCAAAATCTGCTGCGATCGCAATAGCGCCGTGTTCACGACCAGGTTATTGAAGCGACAGACTATTGGCCGGGCAGTTGGTGATTTAGGCCACCGGGGCATACTCTAGAAGAGGCTTGAACGTCCTGTGCAAAGCCGTTTTAACCCATGTGGCAAAAGCTCAGAAATCTCTATTCCAGTATCAGTACCTACCCTGAACTCAGCCCAGATTTACAACTGCGGCAGCAGGTCAAGCAAGCCTTGCGATCGCGGGAGCGACTCAGCTTGGAAATGTGGTTTAGCAGCTATTGGCAGGGTAGCGAGAACAACTCCCAGGCGTTTTCCTCAGACTTAATTGACTTTGTCTATACCCATCTGCAGGACTATTCAGGCTTAGAAACCGGGCGACTGCGCCCCGGCGATCGCCTAGTTGAGGATCTACAATTTCCCGCTATCTGCTGGTTTGACTGGGCGATGACCCTCTGTGATGACTTCTGCGCTACCTTCGGCGTCGATATCAGTGACGGCTTTGATGAAACCCAGATTCACACCCTGGCAGATTTGGTCAGCTGCCTGCATCAGGGCTTACACCTGCAGGAACCAATCTCCTCCTAGCTCTGTAACGGAGTCTTTCAGTCCTCACCCATCAGCGCTAAAGTAGAAAAACACGGTTTGGCCGAGCCATTTTCCTTCCCCTACTTTTGTCGGACACCTGCAGAGGATACCTATGCCCAGGAGCCAGCGCAACGATAACTTCATTGACAAGTCTTTTACCGTCATGGCGGATCTGATCCTGAAGCTGATGCCGACCAAGCAGAGCGCCAAGGAAGCATTTGCCTACTACCGCGATGGCATGTCAGCTCAGGCGGACGGCGAATACGCTGAAGCTATGCAGAACTACGATGAAGCCCTGAAGCTGGAAGAAAATCCTTACGATCGCAGCTTCATTCTCTATAACATGGGGCTGATTCATGCCAGCAACGGCGAACATGACAAAGCCCTGGAACGCTACCAGGCAGCTCTAGAGCTGAATCCCAGACTACCTCAGGCGCTCAACAACATGGCCGTTATCCATCACTATCGCGGCGAACAGGCTGAGGCCGAAGGCGATACGCAAAACGCCAATGAGCAGTACGATCAGGCAGCAGCCTATTGGCTAGAAGCCATCACCATTGCTCCTAATAACTACATCGAAGCCCAAAACTGGTTGAAAAATACTGGCCGGATGAAGGCCGACGTTTTCTACTAATCCGCGCCGGGTACTTCTCTAAGGCGATCGCCCTGGAGGACTATCAACCCTATCTGTCAAAACGTTAGATTTACAGCTCCATGATTGACTTAGATCAGGTTCGCAAAGTCGCTAACTTAGCGCGTTTAGAACTCTCGGCTGAGGAAGAGCAGCAGTTTACCGGCCAGCTCAACGATATTCTGGATTATTTCGAGCAGCTTAACGAGCTAGATACCGCAGCTGTAGAGCCGACTACCCGCGCCATCGAGGTGAGCAATATTACGCGGGGCGATCAGCTACAGTCATTTGCCGAGCGGGAAGACCTGCTCAGCCGCGCTCCAGAGCGGGAAGAGAGCTTCTTCAAGGTGCCGAAAATCTTAGGAGAGGCGGACTAATTTCGGTTATTCAGCCCACTGCAGTGGCAGTTCAACTGTAAAGGTTGTTCCTTGATCTGGGACGGACTGCACCGCGATCTGCCCCTGTAGAAGTTCAACCACCTGAGCCACAATCGCTAGCCCCAGTCCTGTGCTATCGGGCAGCCTCAGGGCATACTCACCCCGATAATATGGCTCAAAGATGCGGCCTTGTTCTGCGGCAGCAATGCCAATGCCCGTATCGGTCACCGTCACCAAGATCTGCTCTTCACGGCGCTGCTGGCAGGTGACAGTGACGCCACCGGACTCTGTGTAGCGAATGGCATTGCTGACCAAGTTGGTCAATAGCTGCTGAAACCGCAAGGCATCAATCCAGACGGCCTGCTCTGGAAAAAGATTGTTCACCTGCAACTCCAGATTTTTGCGCTGGGCCAGAGGTTCTAGCGCCGCGATCACCTCATGCAGCAGCAGGGCAATGCTGTTAGGCGCCGGGTTGAGCTTCAGCTTACCTGAGCGATAGCGCGTCAGTTCTAAAGCATCGTTAATGATGTGCAACAGCCGCCGCGCATTGCTGACTACCTGCTCAATGCTTCTTAGGTTTTGGGGGGAATCGCTGGCCTGCTCGCTTTGGCGCTGCTGTCGGAGAAACAGATCTGAGAAGCCAATAATTGCAGTCAGCGGACTTTTCAAGTCGTGAGCTAGATGAACAATATCTTCCTGCTGAGAAGTGATCAGGCGATCGAGTTCCTGATTGGTCAGCAGCAGCTGGCCGCGAATATCATCTAGCTCCTGCAGGCGATTGTCGGCGTAGCACTTAAAGCACTGGCCGATCACAATGTCCAAGAGCAAATCAATTTTGCGAACACTAGAGAGAAGCTGAACTTGAGAGAGCTGCAGCAAATCAGCTTCGAGATGAGACAAAATCACCTGTCGCAGCAGGCGATATTCAGTGGCAACTTCATCGGCGTTAAATCCCTGCTGGGCGCGGTGATTGCCATGTTCAACGCCGGTTTCAGCAAGCTGATGCAGATCGGCTGCAGGCTGATCCAAGCACTGAGCCATTGTCCGGAGCAAACCGGGCAGGCTGTCCAGCATGGACTTGCGGCTCAAATCATGGCTGCTTTGAATCGTTGCTTCTTGCTCGACCGATTTAATCCAGTCTTGAATAATCGGTTTGCTTTTATCTCGAAGCGCCTGACTAATGTTCATTCTCAATCCTGACCTGCTAAAAAGTCTGCGATCGCCTGAGTGAGCTGATCGACCTCAGTTTCCAGGCTGAGATAGTGAACGCAGGCTCGAACGCAGTGAGGATTTAACAGCGTCCGAACGAAAAAGCCCTGCTTTTCTAAGTGCTGTACGAGCTGAGTTTGCAGCTTCTGGTTGGGGGCGGCGGCTGAGCCGAGCTGAAAAGAAACCAGGCCGGACGGTGGCGGAGTCGCACAGAGGCGGTGAAGATTGGGCAGTTCTCCTAGCTGCTGCCACAGCCGCTGGCTAAGCTGACAAATTCGCTGATAGCGTTGCTCAGCCGTACCCCACTGGTTTTGAATAGCGATCGCCGTTTTGAGGCCAGCCATTAGCGGATAGTCTGAAGTCGCCACCTCGAAGCGCCGAGCGCCGGACTGCCAGCCAGCAGGATTAGCCGCGCCATCTACGGTAATGCCGCGCCAGCCAATAAAAGTGGGATGGAGAAAATCCAACAGCTCAGGCCGAACATATAGCCCACCGACGCCAGCAGGACCGCACCACCACTTATGGCCGGTGAAGGCGTAAAAATCAACTGGGAGTTCCGTCAGATTCAGAGGCAAAACGCCAACAGACTGAGCCGCATCTACCAAAACCCAAACCGGATCGGGCGTATGCTGATGGCAAAGAGCGACGATTTCTGAAAGAGGCAGCGATCGCCCAGTGTTCCAGAGAATATGGCTAATCACCAGCAGGCGCGTCCTATCCGTGAGGGACTGAGCCACATTGTCCAGCACCTCTGCCGGATCGGCCACAGACAGTACTGGGCATACGGCAACTTCCACCTGAAAGCGACGGCTAATCTCCTGAACTGCCGCAATCACGCCGGGATGTTCACAGTCGCTCAGCACAATGCGATCGCCCGCCTGCCAGGCGATCCCCCAAAGGGCAATATTGCAGCCCACCGTCACATTTTCAGTCAGCGCGATCGCTGGCGCTGCGGCCCCTAACTCGGTGGCTATGCTTTGCCGCGCAGTTGTCGTCGTTTCGTTGATCCAGTGGTTCACCTCCTGGGAAAAAGGTCCCTTCTGCTGGATCTGCTGGTGAGCTGCGTGGATAGCCTCTAAAGCCGCCTGAGCCATCGGGCCTTGTCCGCCGAAGTTGAAATAGCGCTTGTTCTGCAGCGCCGAAAACTGCTGGCGATGAATTTTAGTGATGGCAGGCCCAGGCAAAGCGGGAGAAGAAACTGACATAGGGTTGGGGGGAATTAAGAGCCTGTTATTTGCCTTTTCACTTTAACTTGTGTTCTGAAGCTGAATAATCCTGTGTGAGGAGGTAAGCATTTGGAAGCGAATGATGTATCGTTAGGGGAAGGGTGATTGTGGCAAGCTTAATCCTTTTCTCCTGCAATAGTGTTTATGCCCTCCCAATCAGACGTGCTTTCAACAGCCAATCTGCCCATCTGTTTTGATATAGAAAATTTTGTCTGCTAGTCATCCCCTGCCCTATTTTTCAGGAGCTGGGGGGAACATCTCGGCTCCACCGAGAAGGCTGCCCCGATATCTACAGACGCCTGCAGTCAATACTGGGACTCGTTCCCACTGGATTACCGACAATCGACTCTTTCAATATCACCGCTGCAGCCGCCGCGCCTTTCTTGACCTCCACGGCGATGCCAGCCGCCGCGATCCGGCTAGCGACTATCTGCTAAAGCTGAAGCAGGACAGCGCCGAACATCGTCAAAGTATTCTGCAAGACTACCAGCCCCTCTATGAACCCGTAGCCGCCAATCGATTAGAGCGAGCTGAAGCCACATATCAGCTCATGGAGCAGGGCGTCGATTACATCAGCCAAGGCGTTCTAATCTACGAGATTGAACCCAGCCTGCGGCTAATGAGCAGTCCTGATTTGCTGATTCGGCAACCGGGCAATGCTTATTTTGGTGACTGGCACTATGTGCCCGCCGATATCAAATTTGGCAAAAAGCCGAAGCTGGAATATCAGTTAATCGCCGCTTTTCACGCCTACATCTTGGCAGAAGTGCAAGGACGCTGGCCGGAAACCAGCCTGCTTATTTTGCGCAGCGGTAAAGCCTATGAAACTGACCTGCCCAAGCAGCTTCCCCGTATGGAAGAACTGCTGCAGGACTGTATTGAAACCCTGCATCAGTCTCAGGTACCCGACGTCTTTATCGCCCACAGCCGCTGCGATTTGTGCCCCTGGTTTAGCCACTGTCATCAGGAGGCAAAACAGCAAAAGCATCTGTCTCTAATTCCAGGGGTCACGCCAGCCCGCTATACCCATTTGCAAGCGGCTAATCTAACCACGCTGAGCACTCTGTCCCAGGCCCATCCCTCACGGCTAGCTTCCCTCCCTGGCTTTGGTGAGCAGGTGGCGGCCAAGCTGATTCATCAGGCTCAGGCAGTGCTAAACAATCAGGCGATCGCGCGCCTGTCTCCTCATAGCCCCTATGGATTTCCGCTAGCACCCACGGATCTACCCTGTGGCGATGTGGAGCTGTACTTTGACATTGAAGCCGCTCCAGACAAAAATTTGGTCTATCTGCATGGGGTGCTGGTGGTTGACCACCGCCAACAAAGCGAAACCTTCCACGCCCTGCTAGCGGAAGAACCCGCTCAGGAACAGTTGGCCTGGGAGCAGTTTAGAGCGCTGGTGCAGCAATATCCGGAAGCCCCAATTTATCATTTTTGTCCCTACGAAGCTCAGACGGTCAAACGTCTAGCAGAGGAATTCGGTGCCCCGTTTAGAGAAACCCAAGCCTTGCTGAGCCGCTTCGTGGACGTACACAAATGCTTCACGGATGCGGTGACGCTGCCGATCGAAAGCTATGCCCTCAAGCATATTGCCCGCTGGATTGGTTTTGACTGGCGGGATTCAGGCGCTAACGGTGCCCAGTCAATCTGCTGGTATGACGACTGGTTAACGACAGGCAATCGCGCCCACCTAGAGGCCATCTTGCGCTATAACGAGGATGACTGCCGGGCGACATACTACATCAAAACCTGGCTAGTCGAGTTTGCCCAGGCTTTCTGGACAGCCTAGCGAATTGCTGCTGCATCGCGGTGAAAAAAATGTTTGACAGAATGCAACCTCTGTCTGCACAATAGAGATCGCCTCGAATGGGGGCCTGTAGTTCAATTGGTTAGAGCACCGCCCTGTCACGGCGGAAGTTGCGGGTTCGAATCCCGTCAGGCCCGTTTAATTTAGCTTATTAACGTATGTCTGTTCGCGTTCGTATTGCGCCCAGTCCGACGGGCAATCTTCACATTGGGACGGCTAGAACCGCCGTTTTTAACTGGCTTTTTGCCCGTCATCAGGGCGGCCAGTTCATTTTGCGAGTCGAAGATACCGATCAGGAGCGATCGCGGCCTGAATTTACCCAAAACATTTTGGATGGACTGTCCTGGCTGGGGCTGAACTGGGACGAGGGACCGTTCTTTCAGTCTAAGCGGCTGGATTTGTATAGAGAGGCAATTCAAACCCTGCTCGATCAAGGGCTAGCCTACCGCGCCTATGACACCCCTGAAGAACTTGAAGCCATGCGCGAGGCCCAAAAAGCGAAAAGCCAAGCCCCCCGCTATGACAATCGTCACCGGGATCTAACTCCAGAGCAGCAGGCGGCCTATGAAGCTGAAGGGCGTCCGGCGGTTGTGCGTTTCAAGATAGACGATAGCCGGGTCATCCGCTGGAACGATTTGGTGCGGGGAACGATGACCTGGCAGGGCAGCGATTTGGGCGGCGATATGGTGATTGCCAGAGCCTCCTCTAGCCAAGCCATTGGTCAACCCTTGTATAATCTTGCGGTGGTGGTTGACGACGTGGATATGAAAATTACCCACGTGATTCGAGGTGAAGATCATATTGCCAACACCGCTAAGCAAATTTTGCTCTATGAGGCTCTAGGGGCAACCGTTCCAGAGTTTGCCCACACGCCCTTAATTTTGAATCAGGCTGGGGCCAAGCTGTCCAAGCGAGATGGCGTCACCTCCATCTCAGACTTTCAGCAGATGGGCTTTACTGCCGAGGCACTGGCTAACTACATGACCCTGCTGGGCTGGTCACCTCCGGACGCGGAGGAGCGCTTTACCCTGGCAGAGGCCGCCCAGAAATTCAGCTTTGATCGGGTTAATAAAGCGGGAGCCAAGTTTGACTGGGACAAGCTGGACTGGCTCAACAGCCAATACCTGCATGAAGTGCCGCCGGGAGCACTTCTAGACAAGATTGCTCCTTATTGGCAAGCGGCTGGCTATGCCTTTGACGACCAGGCAGATCGGGACTGGCTAGAGGCGATCGCGGCACTGATTGGCCCCAGTCTGACGCGCCTACCCGATGCGGTAGATTTAGGTCATTTTTACTTCAGCGAAACTCTCCCTTTCAGCGAAGCGGCCCAGAAGCAGCTCCAGCAAGATGGTGTGGCACCGCTGCTGCAAGCAGTTTTAGCGGCACTGCAAGCGAGCATGCCACTACAATCCGGCAGTGATGCTAAGAATCTGATCAATCAGGTCACTAAGGCGGAAGGCGTGAAGAAGGGACTGGTAATGCGATCGCTTAGAGCGGCCTTAATGGCCGATATGCAAGGGCCGGATCTAGTGGATTCCTGGCTGATTTTGCATCAGCGCGGGTTTGATCAGCCCCGCCTGCAGGCGGCGATTGATTTAGCAGCCTAGCGTCAACAGGTCGCTCAGAGTAGGACAGAACCTTTTATCCGCCAAGCAGCGTACCCGCTTACCGACATTTGTCTTAGATCTTTTAGGCCTGGATTAACTAAAACAGAGTAAAGATTTACTACAGGGTGGACTGTAAGTTCCTTTACTCATATTTAGCGCCATGCAAAGTTGGATTTTGAAGACAGGTCTGAGTCTTTCTGCTGTATCTCTCAGTCTCTTATTGGGGATACCCGAACGCGGTCTAGCTGAGACAAACGGCATGCTTGAAGAAATTAGGCTGTCTCCTAACTTTGAACCTAACCCGACTGAGCGCAGCGGCGTCAGCGGCGGCGAAGTGGCATCTGAGGCCGTCGTCGGTAGCGCCCAAACTCCCACAGGTCCCTGCAATGGCTTCATTAGCGAGCAGCCGGATCACGTCTTAGTTTTGAGCGATTTCTTTGCAGGATTAGAAATTCAGGCCGTTAGTCAGCGTGATACAACCTTGGTGATTCAAGGCAGCGGGGGTACGTGGTGCAACGACGATGCCTCCGATCACAACCCTCGTATCGCCGGACAGTGGCAGGCAGGCACCTACAGTATTTGGGTAGGTTCGTACCAGCAAGCGGCCTACTATCCCTACCAGCTAACAATCCGCCAAACAGATTAGCGATTTCCTGACCCTTCCTCCATAATGGAGCCATTGCCTATTTCTGAGACTGCTGGCTGACTAGCTTAAGCAATTTAGGAGGTGGTTGAGCGTCAGTTTGTTCCCACCGAAGAGAGACAAAAGCTACGGTTTGGGGCAATTAGCCGCGCCAAAGATTGATTTACTTGAAACAAACACGTTAAATTTAGTTAAGATAAGTCTCATAAACAAGTTAATTATTCAAGGAACCAGTGACTGTCCTTGTCAGCCGACAGCACGTTCCGTCTAGAAAAAGTTCTAAGAAAAACCCGCTTTATCTGGACTGTTGGTTCTTGGATTCTAAAAGTCCAAACTTCGAGCAAGTTTTCATTCGTGATTTTAGGGGCCACCTAACTATGAAATTTTCCTGGAGAGTCGCCCTGCTGTGGGCACTACCTCTACTGATTATTGGCTTCTTCCTGTGGCAGGGAGCTTTCTCAGGCGCTGCCGTCAATACCGGGCAAAACGCGGCCAATACCCGCATGACCTACGGGCGCTTCTTAGATTACCTAGAAGCCGACCGGGTAACGGCAGTTGATCTTTATGAGGGAGGCCGCACTGCCATCGTTGAAGCGGTTGACCCCCAGCTAGACAACCGCGTCCAGCGCTGGCGGGTAGATTTGCCAGGAAACGCACCTGAGCTAATTAGCCGTCTGCGCGATGCCGGCATCAACATTGACTCCCACCCGCCGCGCAATGATGGCGCTATTTGGGGCGTTCTGGGCAATCTGCTGTTCCCTATCTTGCTGATTGGTGGACTGTTCTTTTTGTTCCGTCGCTCTAGCAACGTGCCCGGCGGGCCAGGGCAGGCCATGAACTTCGGTAAGTCCAGAGCCCGCTTCATGATGGAAGCGAAAACGGGCATCATGTTCGACGATGTGGCCGGGATTGAAGAGGCCAAAGAGGAACTGCAGGAAGTGGTTACTTTCCTGAAAAAGCCTGAGCGTTTCACCGCTGTCGGTGCCCGCATTCCTAAAGGCGTGCTGCTAGTCGGCCCTCCAGGAACGGGTAAAACTCTGCTGGCTAAGGCGATCGCGGGTGAAGCGGGCGTTCCTTTCTTCAGCATTTCCGGTTCTGAGTTTGTGGAAATGTTTGTCGGCGTGGGTGCTTCCCGCGTGCGTGATCTGTTCAAGAAAGCGAAGGAAAACGCTCCCTGCATCATCTTTATCGATGAGATTGACGCTGTCGGTCGTCAGCGGGGCGCTGGCATCGGTGGCGGCAACGACGAGCGGGAGCAGACTCTAAACCAGCTCCTGACCGAGATGGACGGCTTTGAAGGCAATACAGGCATCATCATCATCGCGGCCACCAACCGAGCTGACGTGCTTGACTCAGCCCTGCTGCGTCCGGGCCGCTTTGACCGTCAGGTTTCTGTGGATCCGCCCGATGTTAAAGGCCGCCTAGAAGTGCTGAAAGTCCATGCCCGCAATAAAAAGCTGGCTGAGGACATTTCTCTAGAGGCGATCGCCCGTCGTACCCCTGGCTTCACGGGGGCTGACCTGGCTAACCTGCTCAACGAAGCCGCCATTCTCACGGCTCGCCGCCGCAAAGAAGCGATCACCATGACTGAAATCGACGATGCGGTCGATCGCGTGATTGCTGGTATGGAAGGCACGCCGCTGGTAGACAGCAAGAGCAAGCGCCTAATTGCCTACCACGAACTAGGCCACGCCATCATCGGTACGCTGGTGAAAGATCACGACCCGGTGCAAAAAGTGACGCTGATTCCGCGGGGACAGGCTCAGGGATTGACCTGGTTCACCCCCAGCGAGGAGCAAATGCTAATCTCGCGGGCACAGCTCCTAGCTCGGATTACGGGCGCTTTGGGCGGACGCGCGGCTGAGGATGTCATCTTTGGCGACGCGGAAGTGACCACCGGGGCAGGCAATGACCTGCAGCAGGTGACGAACATGGCCCGGCAGATGGTGACTCGCTTTGGCATGTCTGACTTAGGCCCTCTATCTCTAGAGAGCCAGCAGGGCGAAGTCTTCTTGGGTCGGGACTGGATGACCCGCTCCGAGT
Source organism: Sphaerothrix gracilis Ecp01 (assembly GCF_030405905.1). Taxonomy (NCBI): domain Bacteria; kingdom Bacillati; phylum Cyanobacteriota; class Cyanophyceae; order Nodosilineales; family Nodosilineaceae; genus Sphaerothrix; species Sphaerothrix gracilis. The sequence goes on along the minus strand of NZ_JASATW010000002.1, from coordinate 122,510 downwards.
ATTCCGATGAAATTGCCTCTCGCATCGACTCTCAGGTGCGCTCAATCGTAGAGCACTGCTATGACGATGCTAAGCGCATTATTCGCGAGAACCGCGAAGTCATCGATCGCCTCGCCGATTTGCTCATTGATCGGGAAACGCTTGATGGTGATGAGTTCCGCCAGATTGTCTCTGAGTACACTACGGTGCCTGAAAAAGAGCAGCTAGCGTATCAGATCTAGCGGTTTGACAGCTCCCATTCTCTAATCTGGAAAGGCTCGTTCATAATTGAACGGGTCTTTTCTTTTGGTCAGCTTTAATTTATGTCTCTGCCCAGCCTCTATATCGCCATTACCAATCATGGCTTCGGCCACGCCACCCGCGCGGCGGCAGTAGCTGCTACGGTTAGAAGCCTTTGCCCTGAACTGCCCATCATCTTGACCACAACAGCTCCACACTGGCTGCTGCAGGCTTATATCCCCGGTTCCTTTGAGCAGCGGCAGCAGGCCTATGATGTCGGCGTGGTTCAAAGTGACAGCATGACGATGGACTTCGCGGCGACGCTGAGCCAGCTTCAGCAGATTCAGGCCCGTCAGGCTGAGATTATTCAAGTCGAAGTTGAATTTATCAAGGCCAAGCGGGTGGGGCTAGTTTTGGCCGATATTCCACCGCTGGCAGCGCCCATTGCTCAGGCCGCTGGCATTCCCTGCTGGATGATGAGTAACTTTGGCTGGGACTTTATCTACCGGCCCTGGGGCGGTGAGTTTGTGGCTGTGGCTGACTGGATTGCTGACTGCTTCAGCCAGTGCGATCGCCTCTTTCGCCTGCCTTTCCATGAAGTAATGCCCGCTTTTCCCCAAAAGACAGAGGTGGGGCTGACTGGAGGCACTCCTCAATACGGCGAAGCCGAACTGCGCGATCGCTTTGATATTAAACCCCCCCGCGCCCGGACGGTCTTACTCTCCTTTGGCGGACTGGGCCTGCAAAAGATTCCCTACACTACGCTGCAGCAGTTCCCGGCGTGGACATTTATCAGCTTCGATCGCGCTGCTCCCGACTTGCCCAATCTGCGCAAAATCCTAGAACGTCAGTATCGCCCGGTCGACTTTATGCCCCTGTGCGATCGCGTGGTGTCTAAGCCTGGCTTCAGCACCTTCTCAGAAGCCTGTCGCTTGGGGCTACCCGTGGCGACTCTCACTCGTCAGGGCTTTGCAGAATCAGCGCTGCTGGTGGAGGGCATTCAGGACTTTGCTTTTCATCAGATTATTGCGGCGGCTGATTTCTTTTCGGGTAACTGGGCCTTTTTGCAGCAGCCACCTCAGCCGCCGCGTCAGCCAGAATCGGTTGATGTCAACGGCAATGGGGCGATCGCCCAGGCAGTTGTCAACTATCTAGCTGGGTAATGGAACCTCAGTTTCGCTAAACTCGACATAAAAACCAGGGCATCACCCCTGAACTCCTGACGTGTTGAGGTAAAGATGATGAAGCGCAGTCTGATCTTCAGTTTTTCACTGCTGACTAATGCGGCTTTAGTGGGGCTGCTAGTACTGGTGACAGCGCGACCTCGGCTCAACGCGACGGCGACAGCTTTTGAGCTTTCCGACTCAGCCGGTCTAAAACAGGGACGCAACCTGAGCCGCAATGGCCTGGCGTTTCTCTGCAGCGATCGCCGCGACGACTTTATTGAAACAGGCGCTCGGTTTGTAGAGCTACAGCTCGATTTGGCCCTGAGCCAAAAGGGATTGCTCAATCAGGTCAAAGAGGCATTGCAGAGCAGTACCGCGATCGCCTTTGATGAGTTCTGCGCTGAGCTAGCAATGACAGCCGGAGAGCAAACTGCGCCTGAAAAATTGGCACTCTATCAGGATCTCTCAGAATCAGCCACCCTCGTTTTTGAACAGGTCCGCCCCAGCTTCGATCGGTTCTACCAGTCGCTTTCCTCGGCCCAGCAGCAGGATCTCGACCAGATGCTCGACCGCCAAAACCGCCAAAACCGCTAGAGCGATAGCCGCCCGGTAGTAATGAGCTGAAGTCCTGCAACAAATGAAACCAGGGCTAGAAAGAGCGTCCATAGGCTTGTTGGCTTTAAGATGACGCCGCCGCTGACAAACACCAGTAAAATTCCTAAGCAGAGGACAGCCCAGCCCGCTGAACGAGTCTGACGGGAAAACATCACCATTGCCACGCCGCCAGCGACAGCCAGCACTGAACTTGCTGCTGAAATGTCTCGCCACCAGTAGGGCGAGGTTTGGGTGGTGAAAATAATGTTTTGGCCCAAAAAGTAAATAGAGACAAGCAGAAAAGCAAGACCCAGGATTTTGATCAAAAGTCGCATGACACTAGTTCTAAGTTTTGAGTTTTAACAGCTTTGTATGGCTGGTAAGCAAATAGGTCTGATTCATTTTGACTGCGCTTAATGCTCGATTTGTTTTGCTTAAAAGCCGCAATCACCACCGCCTGAATCGCCGCCTGAGTAACCGCCACAGTCACCACCGGAATAGCCACCCCCATCACCGCCGCCCCAGCTCCAGCCGCCACCGCAGTCGCCACTCCCAGAATCGCTGCCGGAATGGTCATAGCCCCCCGCCGATACGGACGCGGATGAGGAACGGCGGCTACCCCGACGCGATTTTCGTCGCCGCCGATGTTGGCTCGGTTTAGAAGAACTGGTCTCGATAAAACGCCAAATGCCTGCAATAATCAGGCAGCTAAATCCAATAAAGAGGGCGATCGCTCCCTGACTGACGCTGGTATTAAAGGCGAGCAGGATAAAGCTTCCTCCATATAGGGTGAAAGCGATGGGATTTAGCAGGGTTTGTCGTAGATAAGCAATGGGACTGCTGTCTTCAAGAGATTGTTTCTCGCTCAGAAGCCACTTAAGAGTGCGAATTACCAATTCGTACAGCCCGCTAAACGCTAGCAAACCCATGCTTGCCCCGAATAGGGCCGGTGAATTTGCTAAAAAGCCAATTAGAAAAAGAACGATAAAAAAGAGCAGCGTATTTGGCATCCGCCAAAATCGTAAAAAAGAGAGGAGTGCTTTTTCCACGATGCATAGGAGCTAACAACAAATATCTTTGATGTCTTCACTAAAAATAGCCCAGATTCCAGAAAGCCAGTTTGGTAAGCGATCGCGCTGTTTAGGCCTGGGACTTGTGATACAAAGCTTAAAGTGCCGCAGTTCCGCCAGAATTTCGGCTTCACAATGGTAGATACAGACTCACTTTTCATCGAGGCTTCATTATCGTGGTCGCACAGGTTTCTCAGTCCACTTACGAGCAAAAAACTCAGACAATTGCCAAAGAACTTATTTCGGCGACGCGGGAAAAGCGCTCCCTTTTCGCTCAAATGCGCGACCAGATGCGCTGGGACGATCGCTTATTGGCGATCGCTATGGATAATCCCGGTTTGCGAGTACAGCTTTTCCGCTTCATTGACTGCCTGCCCGCACTCCACAGCAAGGCCGAAATTGCCCGGCATCTGCAGGAATATCTAGGCGATCCGTCTGTAGAACTGCCGGAAGCCCTCAAGGGCATTTTGAACTTTGCCAACCCGGACTCCATGCCGGGGCAGATTGCGGCGACGACCTTCTCCAAAGCCGTAGAAACCCTGGCTCACAAGTATATTGCGGGGGAAACCATCGAGCAGGTCATTAAAACCGTTGAGCGTCTGCGCAAAGACAAAATGACCTTCACGGTGGATCTGCTGGGGGAAGCGGTGATCACCGAGGCAGAAGCTCAGGACTATCTCAATGGCTACCTGACGCTGATGGAGCAGCTGACCCAGGCAGCGAAAAAGTGGTCAACGGTGCCTGCCATCGATCAGGCCGACGGGGAGACGCTGCCGCCCGTGCAGGTCTCTGTGAAGCTGACGGCCTTTTATTCCCAGTTTGATCCGCTCGATGCCGAGGGCAGTCAGGAGAAGGTCAGCGAGCAGATGCGCACCCTGCTGCGCCGAGCTAAAGAGCTGGGGGCGGCAGTGCATTTCGACATGGAGCAGTACGTTTACAAGACGCTGACCCTAGCGACCCTGAAAAAGGTACTGCTAGAAGACGAGTTCCGCGATCGCAGCGATATTGGTGTGACGCTGCAAGCCTATCTGCGTGACAGCTACGGCGACCTGAAAGACCTGGTGGAATGGGCCAAGGAGCGGGGCACGCCGCTGACCGTGCGGCTCGTTAAAGGAGCCTACTGGGATCAAGAAACAATCAAAGCGGTGCAGCACGACTGGCCCCAGCCCGTCTATAGCCACAAAGAATCGACTGACGCCAACTTTGAGCGCATGACTCGGCTGCTGCTGGAAAATCATGCCTATCTCTACGCCGCCATCGGGAGTCATAACGTGCGATCGCAAGCCTATGCAATGGCGATCGCCGAAACTCTCAATATTCCTAAGCGAGCCGTCGAGCTCCAGGTGCTCTACGGCATGGCCGACAAGCTGGCGAAAGCCATGAGCGATCGCGGCTACCGGGTACGGGTCTACTCGCCCTATGGAGAGCTGATTCCCGGCATGGCCTACCTGATTCGCCGCCTGCTGGAAAATACCGCCAACAGCTCCTTCCTCAAGCAAAACCTGGAGGAGCGGCCCATCGAAGAACTGCTCAGTTCGCCTGAATTTGCTCCCATTGACCAAGACGGCCAGCGGCCCAAGGTGGCAGGGGAAACCACCGACTTTCCCAATGCCCCCGATACAGACTACGCCGAAGCTGAGGCCCGCCACGCGGCAGCAGTAGCCCTAAAGCAGGTGCGGATGCAGCTCGGCCAGACCTATCTGCCGCTAGTCAACGGCGAATTTGTCGAAACTGAAACGCAGGTAGAGTCGGTAAATCCTTCTAATCCTAGCGAGATTATTGGCAAGATTGGCTTGCTGAGTCAGGCCCAGGCAGACGAGGCGATCGCCGCTGCCAAAGCCGCTTTCCCCCAGTGGCAGGCAACCCCGGCGACGGAACGAGCCGCTATTCTGCGCCGCGCTGGTGACATTATGGAGCGCCGCCGCGATGAGCTGTCTACCTGGGTGATGCTGGAGGTGGGGAAGGCGCTGAAGCAGGCCGATGCCGAAGTGTCTGAAGCCATCGACTTTTGCCGCTACTACGCTGACGAAATGGAGCGGCTCGACCGGGGCTATGACTATGACCTAGCCGGGGAAACTAACCACTACCGCTACTTTCCGCGCGGCATTGCTGTGGTCATCTCTCCCTGGAACTTTCCGATTGCGATCGCCACCGGTATGACTGTGGCAGCGCTGGTGACGGGTAACTGCACCCTGCTCAAGCCAGCGGAGACCTCTACCGTCATCGCCGCTAAAATTAGCGAAATTCTCACCGAAGCGGGCCTGCCCAAAGGCGTCTTTCAGTACGTACCGGCTAGAGGCTCCACGGTGGGGGCGCACTTAGTGCAGCACCCAGACGTACACCTGATTGCCTTTACCGGCTCGCGGGAAGTGGGCTGCCAAATCTACGCCACGGCGGCCCAGCTTCAGCCGGGTCAAAAGCATCTCAAGCGGGTGATTGCCGAGATGGGGGGCAAAAACGCCATTATCGTGGACGAAAGCGCTGATCTGGATCAGGCGGTTCAAGGCGTGGTGCAGTCGGCCTTTGGCTACAGCGGCCAGAAATGCTCGGCCTGCTCGCGGGTAATTGTGTTAGCGCCGATTTACGACACCTTCGTCAAGCGGCTGGTAGAAGCGACGCGATCGCTCAACATTGGCCCCGCCGAAGATCCCAGCACCGTGGTTGGCCCGGTGATTGACGCCAAGGCCCAAGAGCGGATTCGTGAGTATATTCAAACGGGCAAAGCTCAGTCTGAAGTGGCCTTAGAGATGCCGGTGCCTGAAACCGGATATTTCGTCAGTCCCACTATCTTCACCGGCGTCTCTCCCGATCACACCATCGCTCAAGAAGAAATTTTTGGCCCGGTACTAGCCGTCATCCGTGCTGAGGACTTTGACGAAGCACTGGCGATCGCCAACGGCACTGACTACGGCCTCACCGGCGGGCTTTACTCTAGAACGCCCTCTCATATTGAGCGATCGCAGCGAGAATTTGCCGTCGGTAACCTCTATATCAACCGCAACATCACCGGGGCAATTGTCGCCCGCCAGCCCTTTGGCGGCTTCAAGATGTCCGGTGTCGGCTCCAAGGCGGGTGGGCCAGACTATCTGCTCCAGTTCCTAGAGCCAAGAGTAGTGACGGAAAACATTCAGCGGCAGGGCTTTGCCCCCATTGCCGGCATGGAGTAGCCCTTTCTCAACTGCGCCTATAGCCTTGGCATACAGTCTGCTGACGTAGCCGTATCAGGCTGGTTGAGCACAGTCCCAGCCAGCCGTGACTGCTACCCACTGCCCTTTTCACTTCGCAACAAAAAGCAACAAAAGTCTGTAGCTTTCAAAGAAATATAAACATGTTAAGCAAAGATTAAGTATTTTCCCCGATGATACTGATCAAACCCCGCTTGGTCTATAGCGGTTGCGCCGGGGTATCTACTTTGAAAAGGGAGTATTGGTCATGGAAATTGCCTGGGGAAGTCTCGATCGCCCGCTGTCTAGCTCGTTCAATCAACTCCACTCCTTTTCCAAAGCCTGGGCCAAACGCTATATACAGCAGGTCAAAGATAATACTGGACACTCCCCTAAATATGTAGTCACCGAAAATGACGCTCGGCAGGCGATCGCAGACTATCTCAATCAGGAGCTGCGAACCGTCAGCGCCCAAGCCTGGACGCAGACTGAGGCGCTCTTGTCTAAAGAGGTGGTGCGCCACCAAATTAAAGGGGAGCTGATTGATCCCTGGGCCATTGCCAAAGATGTTTACGTTATCTACGAAAAGGCTTTCGCCGCCTACGCCAACGGCACAGCCCCTGAGCGCTTTGCTACCGATCTAGCCCCTGAACTGGGTCTAATTCGGGCCAAATATACGCTGGTCGATCCCAGAGTGATAGGCTTTGTCAGTATGCAGTTTCATTACACAGGCCAACTGCTGCTCCAGCTGATTGCTGTTGAACGTCAGGACGTGCTGCGGCTCTACTTCAAGGCCATTGACGATCACCTCTATATGCCACTGCAGCGGGCTTACAGCGCCGCCGCTAGCCACCCCATGAGTTCTCCGGTGCTGAAAGTGGTACAAATTTTGCTGCCCCACAGCAGCGCAATCGCCCAGAAAGTCGTCAATCAGATTATGCAGGCCAATCCGCACCATCGCTGCTATAGCGGGCCGCTGAGCAATCCTACTGTACGCACTTCTAGCCTGCGGGATGCTGAGATGTTTCAAACCTATCTGTGGGTCTGCCTGCTGGAAAATAATGTCAGCGCTGTGCAGCAAGAACTCTTTCCCCTGTGTGTCATGCTCTATCCAACACTGAATGTCCGCTGGGGCTTGGTCAGGCAAATGCTGGTGCTGCTAGAGAAGCACTTTGGTATCCTGCTGGACGAAGCGCAAATGGCCCTGCTCAAACCTTATCTCAGCGCCACTAACGCCATGTTCGCAGCTGACGTGTTTGAGGAAGCGGCCTAATACAGGCTAGCCGCTTCCAATCGTGATCACTTGAGGCTTGAGTACGACTGCGACGCCCGGATCATGGGAGGTAAAAATTAGCGCACCGCCCTGGGCAGTAAAGCTCTGAAGCGTCTGTAGCATTAGCGCTAAAGAACTGGCATCCTGCCCCACCATAATTTCGTCTAGCAGACAGATCTGCGGCTGGCGGGCCAAGACAGCGCCCGATGCTAAACGTCGCTTTTGGCCCTGGGAAAGCGCCTGGGGATGCTTTTCAGCGCAGTGGGCTAAATTGAGCTGGTGCAGCAGGATTTTGGCTGTCTCATCCGCAACTCCCGGCTGTTTTAGCTCTAGCCAGACGCTTTCGGCAAAGAGCTGATGGTTGGGATTTTGCAGCACAAAACCGACAGTTTGAGCAATTTGAACGACGCTCTGCCGCGTCGCGACTTGTCCCAAAATCGTCAAGCGCCCGGTTGCTGGCTTTAGCAGGCCGCAAAGCAGCTTCAGCAGCGTGGTTTTGCCGCAGCCGTTCTGGCCTTTAAGCAAGACAACCTCGCCAGCGCTGACCTGTAAGTCAGGAAAAGCCGGATAGCCGCCCCAGCTCAGGTTGCAAGTTGTCAACAAAGCCTTTGAGATTTGGGACGGAGGCGGAACGGGGGTAGGGGCCGTAAAAACCTCCTGGGGAGAGACAAGGAGATGATCGAGCTGGCAGGGGGCGATCGCTCCCGCCTCAATCCGATAGGCGCGATCGCACAGAGGTTTTAGCAATTCTAGGCGGTGCTCGATCACCAAGATACTCTGTCCGCGATCGCGGCACTGCCGCAAAAGTTCCAGCAGCAGCACGGTTCCTGCCGCGTCCAAATAGGCAAAAGGTTCGTCTAGCAGCAGTAAAGTCTGATTCTGCACAAGCTGGCAGGCCGTAAGTAATCGCTGCTTTTGCCCGGCTGAAAGCTGACGGATGGGCCAGGTTTGCTGGTGGCTCAGGTTGAATTTCTCTAAAGCAGTCTGAGCTAGGGTTTGAATCTGGCCGGGAGGCAGGTTCCAGTTTTCTAGCCCAAAAATCACCTCGTCTCCAACTCGATCGGTAAAGAGCTGAGTTTCTACATTTTGCAGCAGGATGCCCATGAACTGCGATCGCTGCCGAATTGACCAGAGGGTGATGTCTTGCTGCCGATACAGCACCTTACCCGTCAGCCGCCCGCCCGTATGTTCCGGTGCGATTCCCGTGAGGCAGTTCAGCAGCGTGCTTTTACCGCTGCCTGTCGCCCCCGCCAGCACCACCAGTTCCCCCGCTGCCAGATTCAGATTCACCAATTGCAGCGTTGGCTGCTGCTGGCCTATGTGAGTAAAGCTCAGATCGACCACCTCTAACAGCGGCACATCATCTCTAGGGAAACTGTGCCTCATCCGCATCAGCCTCCCCATTCTGCATAGCCAATCAGGCTCACCCAGGCGATCGCCCCCAGACAAAAAGCTGTATCTAGCCAGCGCCAGCGCAGCGGTTGGCTGTTGCTGCGTGGATCTGTAGGCGAATAACCCCGCGTTTGCAGGCCAATCGTCACCTCATCGGCATAGGCCACCATTTGAAAAATCAGCGGCACTATCAGCCCGGCAAACCACTGGTCGGGACGGCGGCTGAGGTCGAGGCCCCGTAGCTGGTTAGCCTGCCAAATTCGCTGGAGTTCCTGCTGCATCAGGGGCAAAAATCGCCAGATCAGCATGAGGCTGAGGGTGATAAAGCTGGGCAAACGGGCAACCTGCAGCGATCGCAGCAGATCTATTGGCGGCGTGGTCAGCGTTAATACCGGAGCAGGCAATAGCAGGGACAGCAAACGCAGCGTACTCAGCAGCGCTTGCGGCCAGTCTCTAGCTAAGAACGCCGCTGACAGCGTGAAAATTAGCAGCACCGTCAGGCTATAAAGCAGTAGCGGCAATGGGACTCTCACCTGAGATAGCAGTAGCAGCATCCCCCCCACCAGAATCAACAGCGCTGCTATTTGATTGAGAACCAGCGCCAAGGCAATCAGGACAAAGGAAAGACCTATTTTAAGGAAGGGATTGATTCGCGTCAGCCCTGTCTGGTGCGACTGCAATGATCGCTTAGAGGTCAGCATCCAGCTTGCCCGCCCGCTTAAGCTGTCGCACCACAGATTCACCTAGCCACCAGCCAATAGAGCCTGTGATGCCAGCGGCGATCGCCAACACTCCAATCAGCCAGGGCCGGGTGAGCAGCTCGGCAAACTCACCCCCTAGCATCAGAGCGGCACTGGTCAGGCCAATCACCACGGCGCTGACAAAAAAGGTGACATTGCCCAAGAGCCGATTACGCTTGACCCGGTAGTTACCCCGCAGAAACACAACGGCTTCTGCGAGTAACGCTGTCAAAGCCAAATAAAGCGTAATTGCGGGAGAAAGGGGCAGCAGCAAAACGGCCAGCGGCAAAATCATCAGCAAAATAGTACCCCGCCGCTGTAGCCGCGCCATTCCCAGCGTCAAAAAAATCCCGCCGAGGGGGGCCCAAGCCACTAAATCTAAAAACGGGGGCACCAATGGCCCCACTACAAAGACCGAAACCACCATGCCAATGGTCATAAAGGCAGCAAAGACGTAATCCCTAAGACTCCAATCGATTCTCATCTCACTTTTGGCTACTCAGTCACTTTGCCTCTATCGTGCTACGGCAAGTAGAGCCATTGCACAGTTAGTTCAGCTTTCGTAGCAGTGTCCCTGTCATGCGAGGCTACTCTAGCCGTATTTGAATTGTCTGCACGCCAGCTTCAGCCTTGACCTCAATTATTTGGGGCTGAGCAGGTTTAGGAATAACGCTAATGTTGCCGTTATTTTCTAAATGGGCCAAGGCGACTTGGTCTGGCTGCGTCAAAGCGCCGTTAGAACGCAACGCCGCTTCTAAATCTTGGTTACTGATGTGGCTGCGGCGCATGTTCTGTCGGATCACTTCGCCGCCTTGAATTAGAGGCCGCGTTTTACCCTTGATCAGACGCTCTAAGGGGCCGAAGCGAAAGCTAAGCATCGCCGCCAGCCAGTGCATGACCACCAAAACGCTACCGGCGATGAGCGTGCCAAAGAAGGGGGTGGCACCCGTGATAGCCCCGCTGAGGGTTGCCCCTAAAATAATGCCTAAAATCATGTCAAAGGCCGCGTGAGAGCTAATCACCCGGCGATCGCCAATAAACCGCATCATTGCCAAGGCTGTCAGATAGACAATAGCGGCCCGAAGCGCCATTTGCCAAAAGGTCAGACTTGTTGACTCAAGCCCTAGAAGATAGCTGCAAACAGAGTGGAGGCTGTCAATCATAGGGCTACGTTAGCAACAGCTATCAGTGGGCAAGATTTGATTTTACAAAAAAGCAGCCTAAGACGCTAATAGGGACACGGCATTGCCATGTCCCTACTCGTTGCAATCGGCACCTGTCGCTAGCTGGTCTGGGCCACGGCCTCGCGCGCCGCCGCCGCTTCATCCGGATGGATGTTGAGCCGCGTCAGGTTGATCCGACCTTTGCCATCAATGTCGCGGACTTTGACGATAACGTCGTCGCCCACGGTGACTTCATCTTCCACCTTGCCGACGCGGTAGTCTGCTAGCTGAGAAATGTGAATCATGCCCTCCTGCCCTGGCAAGAATTCCACAAAAGCCCCAATCGGAATCACCCGCGTCACTTTACCAGCATAGACATCGCCCGCTTCAGGCCGGGTGGTCATACCCTGAATAATTGCCTTTGCCTGCTCGGCCTGTCCCCCTTCAATGGAGGAAACCGTCACGGTGCCGTCATCATCAATATCAACTTTGGCCCCAGTTTGCTCCACAATGCTCTTAATCTTCTTGCCGCCAGGGCCAATCACCATGCCGATTAGCTCTGGATTGATCTTGAAGCTGATCAGGCGCGGGGCGAAGGGTGACAGCTCAACGCGAGGCTTGTCGATCGCCTCTAGCATTTTCTCCAGGATATGCGTCCGCGCAGGCTTGGCCTGGTTGATGGCTTTGGCGATGGTTTCAACCTTGAGGCCCGTAATTTTCATATCCATCTGCAGGGCGGTGATACCGCTGTCGGTACCTGCCACCTTGAAGTCCATGTCGCCTAGGAAGTCTTCAATTCCCTGAATATCGGTGAGGATGCGGACTTCATCCCCTTCTTTAATCAGGCCCATTGCCGCGCCGCTGACGGGCTTGGTCAAGGGAACGCCTGCATCCATGAGAGACAAAGTGGAGCCGCAGACGGATCCCATTGAGGTGGAGCCGTTGGAAGATAGGACCTCAGATACGACCCGAATCACGTAGGGAAAGTCCTTTTGTTCGGGCAAGACTGGGACGAGCGCTCGCTCTGCCAGGGCACCGTGTCCCACTTCTCGCCGTCCGGGCGATCGCATGGGGCGGGTTTCGCCTACCGAGTAGGGCGGGAAGTTGTAGTGATGTAGGTAGCGCTTTTCTTCATCTGGATGCAGGTCATCCATCATCTGAGCGTCGCCGGGTGTACCCAGCGTCACCACTGACATCACCTGCGTTAACCCTCGGTTAAACAGGCCGCTGCCGTGGACGCGGTTTGGCAGTAACCCAACGCGGGCTGAAATGGGACGCACTTCGTCTAGCTTGCGCCCGTCTACCCGCACACCGTCTTCTACGATCTGCTTGCGCATTAGCTCTTTGGTTAGGCTCTTAAAGGCTTTACCCAAAGCTTTTGGATTCTCACTGGCCGCTGTGCGAACGGTATCTTCTTCCGGCAGTTCTTCAATTTTGGCGGCAATTTCGTCTTTGATCACGTCCAGCTTTTCGTCCCGCTGGTGCTTATCTAGCTCAAACTGGGCTAGCACCTGCTTAATGCCTGCGGTGGCGCGATCGCGAATAAACTCGTCTAAAGTGGAATCAACTTCCGGCTCTGGCTCGGTGACAATCTCAATACCCAGCTCCGCAATCAAATCTCGCTGGGCCTGAATCAGGTCTTGCACGACCTCATAGCCAAAATCGATCGCCTCGATCACGTCCTGTTCCGGTAGCTGGTTAGCCCCGGCTTCCACCATAATTACGCCATCGGGAGATCCTGCCACGATCAAGTCGAGGTCGCCCGATTCAATCTCGCTGTAGGTGGGGTTGATGATAAAGTCGTCCCCGACCAGTCCTACCCGTACGGTTGCCATTGGCCCCTTGAACGGAATTTTAGCCAGCAGCACAGCCACTGAGGCCCCGGTCGCAGCTAGGACATCGGGCGGTACCTGCTCATCCATAGATAAGGTGGTCGCCACGATCTGAATGTCGTCGCGCAGCCATTGTGGAAACAGTGGTCGCATGGGGCGATCGATCAGGCGGCTGGTCAACGTGGCCCGCTCCGGTGGGCGGCCTTCACGTCGCAAATAGCCACCGGGAATGCGCCCGGCTGCATAGAGGCGTTCTTCGTAATCAACCAGTAAGGGCAAAAAATCAATCCCTTCGCGTCCTGAGGAGCGGGTCGCTGTCACTAATACCGCTGTATCGCCTGACTGTACTAGAACTGCTCCACCGGCTTGAGGCGCTAATAAACCTACTTTAAGTCGAATATCCCGTCCATCGAAGGATATTGACTTTTCAATCTCCTGCATTGAATGCTACGTCCTTATCTGCTAATATCTTTCTTCTTCTGTGGAAATCCTAGCACTGATATTGAGAGAGTGTTCTAATACGCTCAAAACATCCCTTTTTCCTAAAGTCATGGGGACTGCACGTAAAGTTTTTTTTCGCCTAGAGATGACACCGGGATCCAGCTCAGCAGGTAGTCTGAGGCTAGTCACCTCTTTTTTTCGGTATCAGTCGGTGCTGATAAGTTTTCAGTAGAATTAGATTTTTATACTCAGAATTCTTATCTACCGAATCTTTAGCTAGTTTTTAGAGTATGCAGTCAGGTATTGTCTCGCGATCGCTCGCTGCTCAAACCATTACCGCTGAAAACTTTAGTCCCTACGGTCAGGTCATTTTCCCCTCAGCCGACGGCAAGGCTTTTGATATTCAAGACGCCCAGCTAAAGCTAGATCAAGGCAGGCCGCGCTTCTACATCATGCAGCTGCGGCGGCGAGGCCGACAGTTTGATCGCATTACTCGCCATCAGCGGTGTACGCAGTGTTTAGGTTCCTTAGAAGCTAAAACCTGGCTGCTAGCAGTTGCGCCACCGGGAGATAGGGCTGGCCCTGATCCAGCAGACATTCAGGCTTTTCAAATTCCCGGCAACTGTTTTGTCAAGCTGGCGGTAGGCACCTGGCACGCAGGCCCCTATTTTGATTCTGAAGTCGTCAATTTTTACAACCTAGAGCTGAGCGATACCAATATCACTGATCACGATACCTGTAATCTCCAGGCTGAGTATGGGCTGAAATTTGAGATTGTCTAAGCGATCGCCCGTCATGCCTCAGCCAGTAAAATCTTAGGGACGTCGAATCGATAGAAAGACCTATGCCAAAGTACGTTCTCTGGGGCAGCTACTGCGAAGATGTTTTAGCCAAGCGGGCACCGTACCGCGAGGCTCATTTACAGGGACTTCAAGCCCAAAAAGACCGGGGAACGCTCATCACCCTTGGTCCGACTCAAGACGCCACCCGCGTCTTCGGTATTTACGAAGCGGACAGCGAGGCAGCCGTGCGTCAGCTTGTGGAAGCTGATCCCTACTGGCAAAACGGCATCTGGACAGAGTATCAGGTGTACGAATGGATTCAGGCTTTTTAGCCCTGGCTATGAATGAGAGGCGATCGCCCCCCGTTTCAAGTTTCAGCGCAATCGCTTTTAGCTCCAAGCTAGCTCTGATTTGGTCTTTCAAGCGCTCTGATCAGCGTTGGCAACTGTCATCAAAAACTGACCAGTTCTACCTTTGACAGCCTCTCCTCAGACGGTAGCTAGGGCCAGCTTTTTGGCAAAGGGGCAGCAGCATTTTCAACCTCGGTTGCCGCCGAGGATTTTTCGATGAAGCGATACAATAAAATTTGCTGAATGGGGCTGCTGCAATGGATGTGATTCCCGCAATTGACTTGTTAGAGGGCCGCTGCGTGCGGCTGTACCAAGGGGACTATGAGCAGTCTCAGGTATTTAGCGAAGACCCGGTAGCGATCGCCCAGCAGTGGGTTGATCAGGGTGCAACTCGGCTGCATCTAGTGGATCTAGACGGAGCCAAGGCGGGCAAGCCAGAAAATTGGGCAGCCATTCAAAAAATTGTTCAAGCGGTCAATATTCCGGTAGAAGTCGGCGGTGGACTGCGCACCTATCAGCGGGTATCGGAGCTGTTTAGCCTGGGGGTACGCTACGCCATTTTGGGCACGGCAGCGATCGAAAATCCTGATTTAGTCGGTCAGCTCAGCAGCGAGTTTCCGGGACAGGTAATTGTCGGTATTGATGCCAGAGACGGCAAAGTGGCGACGCGGGGCTGGTTGGAGACTTCGGAAATTGAGGCGATCGCCCTGGCCCAGCAGGTAGCTCGCCTAGGCGCAGCCGAAATTATTTACACCGACATTCAGCGGGACGGCACCCTAAAAGGCCCGAATCTTAAGGCGCTGCGGCAGATGGCCGAGGCAATTGAGATTCCGGTGATTGCGTCAGGGGGTGTGGGTTCGCTGAGCGATGTGTTGAGTCTGCTCAGCCTCACGTCAGTCGGCGTAACGGGAGTCATTGTGGGACGGGCACTCTATACCGGCGATGTTTCGCTGCAAGAGGCTCTCCGGGCCGTAGGACCAGGGCGCTGGCAGGATGTACCGCCCGATTTTGGCCAATCAACGCTGGCGTAGGGAGCCCGCTTGGCAGAATTCAGGCGTTTCTTCAGCATTTGAGACGCAGTCTATCTAGAAGGTTATCGCCTGCTGATAGGATCAAAATACACGAAGGGTGCGATCGCCCGCTGATTAGGTGCCCCGGCCAGATAGAGAGTTGGCCCTGCAAGCCCCTGACGGAGAGCTAAATCCGGTCGCGATCGCCTCTTTGGTAATTCCCCTACAGGACGACCCATGTTAACCCCTGCCGATTTTCTAGAAGCTACCAAGTGGGCTGCGATCTTAACCTTAGCCCTAGCGGTCATCTCCACGATCGCCTTCTTTGCCCAGTGGGGCATTCGCTTTCGGCTGGTGGGCGCTACTGGGTTTATGGGTGTCCTGACCGTCGGCTTTTTGGGACTGAGCTTCGAGCCATTCACCCGCACCAGCATTCCAGGGGCGATTCCCTATACCACCGTCTTCGATTCGGGGGCCGCTCAGATTGTGATTAAAGTGCCCGAAACCATTACCGAATCGGAGCTAGAAGCCACCTTGAAGCAGGCAGCCAGCAACTTGCTGAAGCCAGGGCGTTTAGGACCACCGGGTCAAATACCCACTATTCGAGCCAGAACGATTCTGCACCGTCCGGGGGGCATCTCCGATCTGATCTACCTCGGCCAGATTCAGCCCATTCCAGATGAACAGACAGGCGAGACGCAAACTATTCGGATCCATCAAGACCGCTTAGCCCAGCTGCCAAAAGCGGAAGACTTGCCTGCCCAAGATAGTTGAGTCAGACGCCAAGCCGCTAAGATCACCGCTCAAGGCTTGGTAAAGATTTAGACTCTACTTTATTTTGATAGTAGGCATAGTATTTATTCACCTGCGATCGCCTTTTTGGTCTTCCTGTGTCACTTATTTACGTAAACATTGGCGTATGACTCAGTTAACTCTCCCTCCTTTAGCTATCGCACCGGCTCAGGTGCTGCGCGGCTCTGGCATTTTGGCGCACATTGGTGAGGCGATCGCGCGCTTGGGGCAACGACCACTGATTGTGGGCGGCGATCGCACCTTAACCCTGACAGAGTCCTGGTTGAGCCAGTCTTTAGCCTCTTTGGCCGTAGCTCAGGCATCCTATGGAGCGGACTGCAGTGAGACCACGCTACAGAACTTACAGGCAGCCGCCGCCGACCACCGAGCAGATGTAATTATTGGAGTTGGCGGTGGTAAAGCCTTGGATACGGCTAAGCTGCTAGCCCATCATCAGGGCTTGCCCGTTGTCACCATCCCCACTTCGGCAGCGACCTGCGCCGCCTGGACAGCCCTTTCCAATGTTTACTCAGAGCAGGGAGCCTTTCAGTACGATGTGGGGCTGCCGCAGTGCCCCAACCTGCTGGTCTTAGACTATGACCTAATTGCCACAGCCCCCCCCCGCACCCTGGTGGCTGGCATTGGCGATGCCCTAGCCAAATGGTACGAAGCCTCGGTCAGCAGTGGGCACTCTCAAAAGTCGCTGATTATTACCGCAGTGCAGCAGGCCAGAGTGCTGCGCGATCTGCTGTTTCAAAAGTCACAGGCAGCCCTACAGGAAGCGGGCGGCGCAGAGTGGCGCGAAGTGGTCGATGCCTCTGTGCTGCTAGCAGGCGTGATTGGCGGTTTAGGGGGAGCGCAGTGTCGGACAGTGGCGGCCCACGCCGTTCACAACGGCCTGACCCATCTGATGGCTAGTCACGCAGCGCTACATGGTGAAAAAGTAGCCTACGGTATCTTGGTGCAGTTGCGCTTGGAAGAGATGGGACAGGGCAGTTCTTTAGCGGCCTCAGCCCGTCAGCAACTAATTCAGTTTTATGACCAGATTGGCCTACCCAAATCCCTCGAAGATTTGGGGCTGGCCCAGATTTCTTTAGCTGAGCTCCGCCATGCTGCCGAGGTCGCCTGCCGCCCCGCCTCAGATATTCATCATCTGCCGTTTACCGTTCTGCCTGAGCAGCTCGTTGCGGCGATGGTTTCGACAACGATGCCCCTTGCGGGCCGCTCGTCCCGACTGCATACTGAAATTTCTCAACCGGCTCCGGAGGTAAGATCATGATGAGCTTAGATTGGATTCAACCGGCTCAGCGCCTGAGCGCGCTACCTCCCTACGTGTTTGCCCGGTTAGATGAGCTTAAGGCGCGGGCGCGGGAACAAGGGCTTGACCTGATTGATTTAGGCATGGGCAATCCTGACGGACCAACGCCGACGCCGGTGATTGAGGCGGCCACGGCGGCAATTCAAGATGTAGCCAATCACGGCTATCCTCCGTTTGAGGGGACCGCCAGCTTTCGGCGGGCGATTACAGCCTGGTACCAACGTCGTTATGATGTGCGGCTTGATCCGGAAGGGGAGGCATTGCCCTTGTTGGGATCCAAGGAAGGACTCGCCCATTTGGCAATGGCCTATATCAATCCGGGCGATCTGGCTCTGGTGCCCTCTCCGGCCTATCCGGCCCATTTTCGCGGTCCGGCGATCGCGGGCGGCAAAATTTATGACATCGTTTTGACACCTGACAACGACTGGCTAATCGATCTGGCCTCGATTCCAGACGAAGTCGCCGATCGCGCTAAAATTCTCTATTTCAACTATCCCAGCAATCCTACGGCAGCGACCGCCCCCAGGGAGTTTTTTGAGGACGTGGTGGCCTTTGCTCGCAAGCACGAAATCATCCTGGTTCACGATCTTTGCTACGCCGAACTGGCCTTTGACGGCTATCACCCCACCAGCCTGCTGGAAATCCCTGGGGCTAAAGAAATTGGCGTCGAGTTTCACACCCTTTCTAAAACCTATAACATGGCGGGCTGGCGCGTTGGATTTGTGGTGGGCAACCGCCACATTATTCAGGGACTGAGAACCCTCAAAACCAACCTGGACTACGGCATCTTTGCCGCCCTGCAGCGAGCCGCCGAAACGGCCCTACAGCTCCCCGATGTCTATCTCAGTGAAGTACAAAACCGCTATCGTCAGCGCCGCGACTTTCTGATTCAGGCGTTTGCCAGCCTGGGCTGGGATGTGCCCAAAACGAAGGCCACTATGTATCTCTGGGTGCCCTGTCCGGTTGGGGTTAGCTCCACGGATTTTGCCCTGTCAGTGCTGCAGCAGACCGGCGTGGTGCTGACGCCGGGGAATGCTTTTGGCCGGGGCGGCGAGGGCTATGTGCGGGTTAGCCTGATTGCCGACTGCGATCGCTTAGGAGAAGCCATAGAGCGCTTACGCAAAGCCAACATCCGCTATCAGCCCGAACCTGCCAGCGTTTGACGCGGCTTAAGACTCTTAACCTGCCCGTGACAGATCCACAGTATAGTGTTGAAAACTTAACCCAGGAGCATCATGTTTGGTTTAGGCTGGCCGGAGGTTGGCATCATTATCATCGTGGCGGTTTTTATTTTTGGCCCCAAAAGAATCCCAGAACTGGGCAGCGCCTTGGGTAAAACGCTGCGCGGCTTTAAGGATGAAATTGATAGTCCTGAAGATGAAGAGCAGCCGTTTTTAGACGAAGACGACGAAGAATAGGCCCCTTTACCCTGTTAGCGTCGCACCTGATGCAGGTAGCCGTTGCGCAACTGAACGACCGGGTGATTAGACATTCTCACGAGCTGCTCGTTATGGGTGGTAACCATAACGGTAATGCCAATGGAGTTCAGCTTTTTCAGAATTCTAATCACCTGCATGGAATTGTCAGGATCTAGGTTGCCAGTGGGTTCATCGGCCAGCAACAGCGGCGGCGTACTCACCACAGCCCTAGCAATGCTGACCCGCTGCTGCTCTCCCCCAGAAAGCTCATCGGGAAAACAGCGGGCCTTATGCTGTAGCCCAACCATTTTCAGGGTCGGCCACAGGCGGCGATTAATTTCTTTGCGGGTGAACCCTTGTGCCCACAGCACAAACTCGACATTCTCGGCCACGGTGCGGCGGGGAATCAGCTTGTAATCCTGAAAGACGATACCAATGCGGCGGCGGAGCTTAGCCAGCCGATTGCCCCTAACCTTGGTCAGGTCGTGGTCGTTGACAATTATTTCCCCAGTGGAAGGGCGTTCTTGGCCATAGAGCAGCTTTAGCAGGGTTGACTTGCCCGATCCTGACGGCCCCGTGACAAACAGAAAGTCGCCACGTTTAACCTGCAGGTTAACGTCAATCAGAGCTTTGCTGCCGTTGCGATAGGTTTTGCCGATGTTGGTGAGCGTCACCATCGGCGGCGAGGACGGTTGGGAGGTTTTGGCTTTGTCTTCAGCGGCTTCCTTGGGCGTATAGACCATCTGAAGGCGCTGCTCTAGCTTTTCTCGAATATTTTTGCGGGAGGTTTGGCTGCTATCAGAACGAGGAGCAACAAAAGTCATATAGACACCTGAGTCGAACTGCTAAGGTGAAACAAAGTTTGTAAAGCCGTGTGACGACACCCAAAGCACGCTATGAGCCGATATTTTACTGGAATGAGGCGCAGTTTGCTGCAACTATCAGCCTTTTCTTAGCGATCGCCTCAGATACCCTATCCTAGCTACGCTTAGGGTAGCTGTAAACTAGCCGGATCTGCGATCACATCTAGAGTAATGGCCTCATTCTCCACTCGAATATCCTGAATTAGGAGGGTAATTGGCAGGCTAGAGAGATCTGCTAAAGGATTGACGCTCTGAGAAATTCGGCGGGCGGCCTCACGGCCCAGATTGATGCCAGCGGCGCTAACTTCAGAGACGTTGAAGCTGATTAGACTGCCTTCGCCCACCAGTTCACCCACCAGCGTCACGGCAATGCCTGCCGGAATCGGCAAGCTGCCAATTTCAGGTTGAATGTTTAAGGTGGCCTGATTGGGCGGCTGTAGGGCGATCGCGGCGGCTCGAATATTGCCATCAGTTTCCAAAAAAGCCGCTAGATCGGTCGGTAAAATCCGGGCTGTAGCCTGAGCGCTTTCAATGCTTTCTAAGCGCTCCTCGCCTCGGTTGTACTTCACATTACGCAGCTCTAGCTCCAGACGCTCAATGACGGGTGCGCCTTCTGGTCTTACCCGCTCACCCACGGTCAGAATGCGCTGGGCTTCACCAGAGCGAACCTTTAGCCCATCAATGTCAACGTCGTAGCTGTCAGCCGGGCCGATGTACTGGGGCAGTTCTCGCTCAATCCCCCGTTCGACCAGTCCGTTAGGAATACAGCCGGTAAACAGGGCCACGGCACAGACCAGCATCACCCAGCCGACAACTTTTTTTACTGACATAGCGGCCACTCTAATTCAGGAAACTGAGGACAAGTATATAGTCTTTCCTCATACGCTAAGGGAGCCTGCTGGGGGTACCTCAGGCTAAAGGCTGAACTTTGAAGCGCTAGCAATCACCGCCAGATCGTCAAGCTAGCCTGTATTTTCGCAAACAAAAGGCCAGAAGGTAGCCGTCAATACAGAAAATTTTGCTTAGACTTAAGATGAAGGTTAATTTTAACGCTATTTTACCTGTCTAAATTTATCCCGTTAGGCTTAGAACTATGGCAACTCTAGGAAACACTTATTTTCAGTCTGGACAGCAGCATCAAACCAATATGGCGACGGCATTAGCGCATCGCATTGCCGTTGCTCAAGCCAATGGCGATCGCTCCCTACTCACACTTCTAGAACAGGAGCGACAGCAGCTCGCAGCCTGGCAGCAGCCATCTCCTCGTCAGGGCTGGATTTATGCTCTGCAGCAGTGGTTCAAAGGGCGATCGCGGCTGCAGGTTGAACAGGCTCAAGATGCCAGAGGCAACTACTGGTGGTATGCCCACGACCCCAACACAGGCAAAACTCTCTACGCAGAATCTGCTGGCGAAGTGATCAGCTGGATTGAGCAGAACCGTCTAGGCGTTTAGGCAGCGGCGATCGCCTGCTCTAGCACACCTTGAAACAGCCTGATGCCGTCGGTGTAGCCCAGCGCTGGATCAGAAGCGCGTTCTGGGTGGGGCATCATGCCTAAGACGTTGCCCGCTGGGTTACAGATACCGGCGATATTGTGCAGGGAGCCGTTGGGGTTGCTGGCATCATTCACGCCGCCTGCAGCATCGCAGTAGCGCAGCAGCACCTGCTCATTGTCTTCTAAAGACTGCAGCGTCTCAGCATCAGCGTAATAGCAGCCTTCGCCGTGAGCAATGGGCAGCGTAATGACTTCGCCTTTTTTGTACTGCTGCATCCAGGGCAGATCGGTGCGTTCCACTTTCAGCGGTGCGCGATCGCAAATAAAGTTTAGGTTGCGGTTGCGCACTAAGGCACCGGGCAACAGCCCCACTTCAGTCAAAATCTGAAAGCCATTGCAGATTCCCACCACCAGCTTTCCCTGCTGAGCGTGTTCAATCGTGGCCCGCATGGCTGCCGAAAACTGGGCAAGTGCCCCGCAGCGCAGATAGTCGCCGTAGCTAAAGCCTCCCGGCACCACGACCACGTCAATATCGGCCAGATCGCTGTCTTGGTGCCAAATCAGGCGCGTGGGCAGACCGAGCAAATCGCGGGTGACATAAGCCACATCGCGATCGCAATTGGAACCGGGAAAAACAATAACGCCAAACTTCATAGCTGTTAAATCTGGGAAAGGTGAGCCGCATCCATCTTTTCGCTGCAACCTGAACCGCCACTAGGCGATCGCCGCTGCCGTTTCTAACTCAAAGCGGTAGTTTTCAATCACGGGATTAGCCAAGAGCTGATCGCACATGCGATCGAGCTGCGCGCGCGCGGCAGCTTCGTCTTCAGCCGTCAGCGACACTTCAATATATTTACCAATACGCACCTGTTCAACATTGGTATACCCCATATGTTCTAAGCCAGAGCGTACGGCTGTCCCGGCGGGATCAAGCACAGACGGGCGCAGCGTGACATAGATTTTGGCCTGATACTGATTTGCCACAGCAATTTTTAGCGATTTTTATTTGATAATGACGCCCTTCGATCCTACCGCATCTCAATCACAGCGGCTAAGCTGCGAAAATAGAAGAAACGGCAGAGGCGAGAGAGCATGAAAGCGCGACGAACCCGTAGTCAAGATCAGGTTTTTAAGGCATTACAGTCTTTAAAGCGGGGTATTTCAGCCCAGGATCTTTATGTAGAACTGCGGCAGCAAAACTGCAGTATGGGTCTGGCAACCGTCTATCGCGCCCTAGACTCGCTGAAGCTAGAGGGAGTGGTGCAGGTGCGTACCTTACCGAACGGGGAATCTCTCTACAGTTCGGTGCAGGAAGATCGGCACCATCTCACCTGCCTGCAGTGTGGTAGCTCCATTGCGATCGATGAATGTCCGGTGCATGAACTAGAAACCCATCTGCATCAGTCTCACCAATTCAAGATTTTTTATCACACCCTGGAGTTTTTTGGTCTGTGCCCGGACTGCCAGCAGGACATGGCGGAAGCCGCGTCTTAGGGGTGGAGATAGAGGCTGGCTGCGATCGCGTCGAACGGAAGTCAGCCAGACTAGGATTAATGAATCTACCAGGTTTGTTGAACCCTGAGATTTTTATTTTCAATTCGTCACTTTTTAATCTTGCCTCGCTCAGGCCCGTACAATGAGGTTTGGCTGTAAAAACCGCACTCTTGCAAAGGAGATAGACAATGCCACAGGCCGTTGGCTCACTTGAAACAAAAGGTTTTCCCCCTGTGCTGGCAGCAGCAGACGCCATGGTCAAGGCAGGTCGGGTAACGCTGGTTAACTATATTCGGGCGGGGAGTGCCCGGTTTGTGATCAACATTCGGGGAGATATCTCTGAGGTCAAAGCAGCGATGGCAGCCGGGGTAGAAGCGGCTGAAAATGCGCCGGGAGGAGTTTTAGAAACCTGGGTGATCATTCCGCGCCCCCATGAAAACGTGGTCGCTGTCTTGCCCATCGACTTTGACGAAAGCGTTGAACGTTTCCGGCAGGCGGTTGAAGTTCCGATTCTTCCGGGTCGTAGCAATTAGATAGCTAATAGATAGACAGATTTTCTGTCATTTTCCCCTCTCTCACTCAGTCAGGTCACGCTTATGACCAGCTTTTCGGCTCCAGAGCCGTCGGCGCCACCGCTCTATCAGCAAAATCCTTTAGACAGGTTTTCTCAGCGTGCTGATGACTATGGCCGCTACCGCCCCAGCTACCCTGCGGCTGCGATCGCTGAGATTCTGCAGGGTTTAGCTCAGCCACTGCGGGTCGCTGACGTGGGCGCGGGCACAGGTATTTCCGCTAGACTGCTGGCTGAGTCAGGGGCGCAGGTCATTGCCCTTGAGCCGAATGCGGCTATGCGACAGGCAGCGCCTCCCCATGCCCAGGTGACTTATCGAGGGGCTACAGCCGAAGCAACTGGCTTACCCAGCCATTCCGTGGATTTAGTTACCTGCTTTCAGTCATTTCACTGGTTTCATCCTGAGGCCAGCCTGCAGGAGTTTCAGCGAATTTTGCAGCCTGCTGGCAGATTAGCGCTGGTTTGGAACGACCGCGATGAAGCCGATGAGTTTACGGCAGCCTACAGTCAGCTAGTGCGACAGGCAACAGGCAATCGCTATCCCAACCAGGAGCACCGCCGCGCCCTTGAGCAGGTAGCAGCCAGTCCTCTATTCGGCGGGCTGAGACACCATTCCTATGCCTATCACCAAAGCCTGAACCTAGCCGCCTTGTTAGGACGCTGCCGCAGTTCCTCCTATGTGCCGCAGCAGGGGGAAGCCTATCAGCAGCTTGTGACCGATTTGAAGCATCTGTACGAGCAGTTTGCAGGCGATCGCGATCGGGTTGAGTTGCACTATGTGACCCAGGTGTATTTGACTGAGGCCACACAAATCTCCTGACCGGGTTCAGGCCAGCCCTGCCTTAAACTGCTAAATAGATTTGCGACTTGATACGGGCGGCTCTCGCCTGACATGTTGAAGCTGGTAGGGGACAGATCGGTTAGGGCGATCGCGCCGCCGACCGTCTAGCTGGAGTGCAACACTGGGACAGGGACGAGAAAGCTGCTGAGGTGTCAGCTTGGAAATTCAACTTCGCCAACTTAATCACCTGTCTCCGGATGAGCGTTTTCTTGTCGGTGATAAAGTCTTTTACCTCAGCCTCCTCGTCCAGCGCGGCTACCCCGTGGCGCCAGGCTGGGTGGTCATGCATTCTAGCTTTCAGCAATTTATTGAAGCGACTAGCCGTTTAGAACCCTTTCTGGCTGACCTCTTCACCTCCTCCCTGCACCTTAATCTTCAAGATGCTCAGCAGCTTCAGGAGGTGGCTCAGCGCATCCAGCAGGCGATGCAGGCGACCCCTTTCGGTTGGTCTGGTCAGCCCCTGACAGAGCAGCTAGCCGATAGGGCTTTGATTCTTAGACCGTCGGTGAGTCTAGGCCAGGGGGTCATACCCGTTGGCTTCAACCATCTGGGCGGGCTGCTACCGGCGCAAACATGCTGGGCCACCCCAGAAGCCCTGAGCGCTGGTCTGAGAGCGGTCTGGGCCAAACTGTTTACGGCCCAAAGCCTTTTTTATTGGCAGCGATCGCAAATTCAGATTCCTGATATTCGTCTGACCATTCTGATACAGCCATTGCTTGCCGCCAGCTTTTCTGGGCGGTTACAGCTCATCAACCAGCAGGCCCAGATCTGGGCGGTGTCAGGACTGGGTACAGCGTTGTCCCAGGGAGAGGCGGTGCCAACGCGCTATCAAATCGAACAGGGACAGCTCAAGCGCTGGCAGCCAGGGCAGCAGTTCCTGCGTCATACCGTAGCCCAGCCGTCCCAGCCGTCCGCTAGCTGTGTCACAACTCAGTGGCTACCAGAAACCGAGACGGCCCCAGAACTCAGCGAAGAGCAGCTGGACGACCTGATGCGACTGGCCCGTAAAGTTAAGACGGTCTTGGGGTCAGCCTGGGAGATCGAGTGGCTGATTGCGGCCCCCACCGATAAGCCCTACATCGCTCAGGGGCAAGCTCAAACCCGGCTCTCACCGTCAGCCCTCGATCCGCCTCGCTCATCACCTCTGACGGGATCGACTTTGCTCACCGGCCTGGCAGCCGCACCCGGTCAGGCCAATGGCAAAACCGTTATTTTGCGATCGCCAGCTCTGGCAACCCTGAGGGGGCGGATTGTGGTTACGGCCCAGCTCTTACCCGATTGGGTCCCCGCCCTGCAGCAGGTAGCCGGGATTATCACGGAGCAAGGGGGCCTCACGTCCCATGCGGCCATTTTAGCCCGCGAACTGGGCATTCCAGCCGTGGTAGGGGTAGCTCAGGCCACACAGCAGCTAAGTGCGGATGAGGAGGTCTGGATTGATGGCGATCGCGGCCTGGTTTCCAAAACCGCCTTTCCGCCAGCGATCGCCAGCCGCCCGACCGGGGCAGAGCAGCCACCCCCGATAGACAGACAGCTCCAGATCGATCTAATGGTCAATCTTAGTCAGCCTGCCAGTCTCAAACAGCTCCAGCAGATAGCTGTGCCCGTCAGCGGTATTGGCCTGCTACGCTCAGAGCTGATGCTGCTGCCGCTGCTAGAGCATCAGCATCCCCACTATTGGCTGCAGCGCAATCGGCATGAGGAGCTGACAACACGCCTCGCCAACCGTCTGCGCCTGTTTGCGGAGGCGCTATTTCCGCGCCCCGTACGCTATCGCGCCTTAGACTTACGCTCCCATGAGTTTCAAGACTTGAAAGGGAGTCCCCCCGTAGAGCGCAATCCGATGGTGGGGGTGCGGGGTGCTTTCAGCTATCAGCTCTACCCAGATTTGTTTGATCTGGAGCTCCGGGCCATTCAGCAGGTCTACCAGAGCGGACTAAGCAACATCCAACTGCTGCTGCCGTTTGTGCGCACAGTAGAGGAATTCAAGTTTTGCCGTCAGCGCTGCGAGCAGATTCAGCTTTGGCAACAGGCACAGTTCCAGCTTTGGATCATGGCAGAGGTGCCTTCAGTTCTTTTTTTGCTCCCCAGCTACGTGCAAGCAGGGGTCAGCGGCATCACGCTCGGCACCAACGATCTGACTCAGCTTCTGCTGGGGATCGATCGCGATCGCCCAGAATTTGCCAGTGCCTACACAGAATCTCACCCGGCAGTCCTAGCGGCGATCGCCCAGCTCATTCAACAGGCCCAGCAGCTAAAGCTGCCCTGCTCTATTTGCGGCCAAGCCCCGGTACGGTATCCAGAAATGCTAGAGCGCTGGGTGGAACTGGGCCTCAACTCCGTCTCGGTTGAGGTGGATGCTCTAGAGACAACCTATGAGGCGATCGCCCAGGCTGAGCAGCAGTACCACCAGTAAACCCGTTCGCTAAGATTTTTACCGCGATCGCTGCGCCTCAAAGCCCTAATGCTTAAATGTGTCATCAGATACCCAAAAAATCCTCAGAAATTTAGCAAGAGTCATGAAGCGCAGACAGCTAATCAACTATGCCGCCGTCAGTGCGGGGACTGCCACAGCCCTGGCTGCCTGTAACCGGGCCGGAGATTCCACCTCAGCTCAGTCAGACTCGGCCACCGCAGACTTGCCGACTGTCCGCTGGCGCATGGCTACGAGCTGGCCGCAGTCCCTCGATACGATTTTCGGCGGCGCGCAAACCATTGGCGATCGCGTCAGCCAGATGACAGGCGGTAAGTTTGTCCTCGAACCGTTCGCCGCTGGCGAAATTGTGCCAGGGCTACAGGTACTCGACGCGGTGCAGGCCGGTACCGTTGAATGCGGTCATACCGCCAGCTACTACTACGTCGGTAAAAATCCCGCCTTGGCTTTTGGCACCACCGTTCCCTTCGGCCTCAATGCCCAGCAGCAAAACGCCTGGCTTTATCACGGCGGCGGCCTAGACGCCATGCACCAGCTCTATGCCGACTTCAACGTCATCAGCTTTCCGGCAGGCAATACGGGCACCCAAATGGGCGGCTGGTTTAAGCGGGAAATTCTGACAACTGAAGACCTGCAAGGACTCAAAATGCGCATTCCGGGACTAGGAGGCGAAGTGATGGCGCGCCTTGGCGTCAACGTGCAGGTGCTGCCGGGGGGCGAAATTTTCTTGGCCTTAGACCGAGGCGCGATCGACGCGGCGGAGTGGGTCGGCCCCTACGACGATGAAAAGCTGGGCCTCAACGAGGCCGCTCAGTTTTACTACTACCCAGGCTGGTGGGAACCGGGGGCAACGCTGGAACTCCAAGTCAACCTAGACCAGTGGAATCAGCTCCCCGGTGAATATCAGGAGGTCTTGAAAACAGCCACCTACGAAGCCAATTTAAACATGTTGGCCCAGTACGACGCTCTCAACGGGGCTGCCCTGCAGCGTCTGCTAGAGGGGGGCACGCAGCTAGTGGCCTACAGCCGCGAGATTATGACGGCAGCGGAGCAGGCTGCTTTTGAGCTTTATGAAGAAAACGCCAGCAGTGATGCCACATTTAAATCTGTTTACCAGCAGTGGAGGCAGTTTCGGGACGAGGTCTATACCTGGAACCGAGTCAATGAACTCGGTTTTTCGGGTTTTGTCAATCGGGCTAATGTTTAAGCTCTAGCAGCTAG
The DNA here is from genome assembly GCF_030405905.1 of Sphaerothrix gracilis Ecp01. NCBI lineage: Bacteria > Bacillati > Cyanobacteriota > Cyanophyceae > Nodosilineales > Nodosilineaceae > Sphaerothrix > Sphaerothrix gracilis. Next base: position 94,871 of record NZ_JASATW010000002.1, on the reverse strand, counting down.
TGTATAATGGTGACTTTGGAAAGAATTTAACGGAGAGAAAGCTACATGGCGCGATATAGAGGCCCTCGCCTCAGGGTTGTACGCCGACTGGGAGAACTGCCAGGACTGACCCGTAAGTCCCCTCGGAAGGCTTATCCCCCCGGACAGCATGGTCAGGCTCGTAAGAAAAAGTCTGAGTATGCCATTCGGCTGGAAGAGAAGCAAAAGCTGCGGTTTAACTACGGTTTGACTGAAAAACAGCTTCTACGCTACGTGAAAAAAGCCCGCCGAGCAGGTGGTTCCACCGGACAGGTGATTCTACAGCTCCTAGAAATGCGGTTGGACAACACCGTTTTCCGTCTAGGCATGGCTCCGACCATTCCCGCAGCTCGTCAGCTGGTCAATCACGGACACGTCACCATCAACGGCAAAGTGCTGAGCATTCCTAGCTATCAGTGCCGCCCTGGCGACGTTGTGAGCGTGAGGGACAAGGACAACTCTCGTAAGCTGGTTGAAGCCAATCTGGAGTTTCCGGGTCTGGCTAACCTGCCTAGCCACTTAGAGTTTGATAAGAGCAAGCTGACAGGCAAAGTCAACAGTCTCATCGAGCGCGAATGGATTGCGCTTAATATCAATGAACTGCTCGTGGTTGAGTACTATTCTCGTCAGGCTTAAGCTTCAGCTCAACCCACTGAAGTTTTCTCACAGCTAGCTCTGGCACCCCGAAAAATTCTTACCGCGCAGATTTAAAGTTTTCTTGATGCTCCCCGGATCCGTCAGTCCGGGGAGTGTTCGTTTAAATGCGTGTCTGACTTATGGCAAAGCGCCGTATAGGCCGTAATGTCGTTCCAAACGCCCTGGGGCGTGGCGATCGCCTCAAGTTCGGCAAAATATTCTTGCTGGAGCTGCTGAAGTTGCGTCTCAGACAACGCTAGCAGGGGGCGATCGAAGGGATTGGGGCGATCGCTGGGCAAGCGCCACCATTTTTTCAGATCGGCTAGGCTCAAATAGCCACCAAACTGCTTAGCCGTAATTTGAATATCGGCAAAGCCGGCGGTTTCTAGCAGCCGGCGAAAGCGCTCTGGGGTGCCTGTGGGGTGATTCCAAGCCCTGAGAGTCACGCCATAGCGAGCCGCTACCCGGTTCATCACCATACTGGCGACAAAGGCATACTCGGAAAAGCCGTTCACGGCTAGACAACCACCAGGTTTGAGCAGCCTCTGCCAGTGCTTTAAGGCCGCCGGAATATCGCTGAGCAGCACCAGCGCCGAACAGCACAACACCTGATCAAAAGCCGCCGCTGGCAAACTAACCGTTTCGACATCAGCTAAACGAAATTCGATATTTTGCAGATTTAAAGTCTTTTTTTTCCGCTGGGCCTGTTGGATCATATCTTCAGCAAAGTCTAGACCCAGGACAAATCCCTGTGGGCCAACTCGGCTAGCCACAGCGATCGCCACCAGCCCTGTCCCCGTCGCCATATCCACCACCTGCTGACCTGGTTGAGGGTTAGCCTGCGCCACCAAATGCTGAGCCAAGCGGGGGTGAAAGTCGCTCTCGGTGTCGTAAGTGCCGCTCCGGCTGCTGTAGTAGCCGGCAAGCTGCTGTTTAATTTCCTCAACCATAACTGTAGATAATGACAGCTTAAAAGCTCAGCTTCATAAAGTTCAGATGATTATTACACAGTAACTTTATAAAGCTGTGATGCTCTATTTTTTAGGATATGGCTAACAAATGTCCTCTCTGTGAGGGCCACATAGTCATAAAACAATTGAGAGTTATGAACTTCATGCAGTTTGCTTTTGCAGCCAGCCTTCCGTTAGCAGTTTTGGGCATTGGCTCGGCTACAGCTCAAGCAGCAGAAATAAGCTTTGGGTTTGAGCTGATACCGACAATTGACGGCGGTAGGGGGCAAGGTATTCTAACCTTTGATGATCAGATCTTTTTAGAGGGAGATTTAGAAAGGATTCCCTTAACTGATCTATCTGAGGCCAGCTTCTCTTTTAGCTTTGCACAAGAGGGTTTGTATGAGACTTTTTTGCTCACTGAAAACGATCTGACGAATGTTCCTCAGTTCAGCTTTTCCCAGCAGCGCCTAGACGCTATTTTCTTTGAGGCAGAACAAACGCTACCAGTTGACATAACAAGGGTTGAAGAAGACATAAGTGACGGCTTCACCAGCATTGTGACGAGCACAATCTTTGGCAACGAAACTCTGCTGCTTTCTGTAGACGGAACGACCTGGAGCGCCACCAGCTTTGAAGCAACTACGCAGGCATTTGACAGCGTCATATTTGACAGCGATGGCAATATTGTTTCCGAGTTTTCTACCAGTTCTTCCAATCAGTTTTCTTTGCCTGTAGGGATTGGTGAAGTTCAAATTTCGGAGCCGACCGCTGTTCCAGAGCCGACTATGCTCTTGGGCAGTACGGTAGCCTTGGCGCTAGGTAGCTTGCTCAAGCGATCGAGAGATTAAGCTTTACCTAATAGACTGCAGCTCAGCCGCCAATCTGCGACATCGTGCGGTTGTAAACCCCTGCTGTACCCGATTCGCGCTGTTTATAGTTAATCTCAGGTTTGATTTCAACCAGCTGAGCCACCCGATCGCGGATCTCGGTCAAATCTACGCCTGCTCGCAGCAGCGATCGCAAATTGACCTGGCCGATTTCGTTCAGCAGACAGGGCCGCAGCCAGCCATCGGCTGACAGCCGCATCCGGTTGCAGCGATCGCAGAAACACTCTGACATTTGGCTGATAAATCCCAGCGTTCCCTTAGCGCCTGGAATTTGAAAGACATCCGCTGGCCCGTTGCCCCGCACCGAAGACTCCACTAAACCCCAGCGATCGCGCACCTGCTGCCGAATGGTTTCAGAATCTATCCAACCCTTTTCACCAAACAAAAAGCTATTGCCAATCGGCATAAACTCAATAAAGCGCACATGCCACTCCCGCTCTAGGGTCAGCGCCGCCAAGTCCATCACTTCATGATCGTTGATGCCAGGGATCACCACCACGTTCAGCTTCAGCGGCGTAAATCCTACCCGATGCGCCGCCTGAATTCCCTGCCAAACCTCGTACCAGCGCGATCGCCCCCGGCCGCCAATAATCTGCTGAAAAGTTTGAGGATCGAGCGAATCCAAGCTGATGTTAATCCGGCGTAAGCCCGCCTGATAGAGCGCCTCGGCCTTATCTGCTAGCAAAAAGGCATTCGTGGTCATGGCTAAATCTTCAGTTTGAGGCAGCGCGGCGATCGCCCGCACAATCTCCACCACATCCGGGCGTAGCAGCGGTTCCCCCCCCGTCAGCCGAAACCGGGTAAAGCCCAGGGGCAGAAAAACAGCTTTAATCAGAGTCAGCAGTTCGTGCGGCGTCAGCCAGTCCTGCTGTAGGACATAGGCCAAATCCGCTCCCTCCGGCATACAGTACTGGCAGCGAAAATTGCAGCGATCGATTAGGCTAATGCGCAGGTAGTCGATGCGGTTGGGCATAGGTGGAAAAAAGAGGGGGCCAAGAACAGAAGAATGGGCTTGCCGGGAACGGAGTTGAATGCAAATGAGAAAGTTTTTGTAGCCGCGCTGTCGCGTTAGCGTAACGCATCGGGGTTCAACTCTTTAAGCCCTAGTTTAGCAACATCCCTATTTCTAAAGTTATGACCGCTAATCCTGAACAACTAGCTGGGCCGCGCCCAGGCTATACCCTACCCGTGTTTGCCTGCGCCGGGGCGATCGCAGCGCTGCAGCATCTCCAGGGGCAAGCGGCAGCAGACAAGGTTGCGGTGAATTTGGTCAATCCAGCACAGGTGGCAGAGATTCCGGTAGAGCCAGCGGCCTGCCTGCCGGATGGGTCAGCCCTGGCGATGACGCGCAGCGATCCGGGGGATAACCTAGACCTGACGCGGGGGACACCCATTTGGGCCGTGGTGGGCTGGGCCTCAGCAGGGCAGACGGAAGCGATCGCCCTGGTAGGGGGCGAGGGCATCGGCCGGCAGCAGCAGAGCGGCGTCGCGGCCATCTATAGCTACGCGCGGCGGCTGTTTCAGGAAAATTTGGCCCCGCTGCTGGCAGATGGGCAAAAAATTCAGGTGACGATTATTCTGCCAGCGGGGAAAGCGCTGGCTGAGCGTACGTCAAACGCGGCTTTTGGCGTAGTCGAGGGCCTATCGCTTTTAGGCACCAGCGGCATTGCCCAGCCCCTCAGCGCTCCGGGGCAGCTCGCCGCTTTTCGCCAGGAACTCCAGCAAAAGGCGCAAAGCTACGATACCTTGGTCTTTTGTGTTGGCGAGAATGGCTTAGACCTGTCGCTGCAGCTAGGCATTGCCGCCGATCGCCGCCTTAAAACCGCTAACTGGCTAGGGCCGCTGCTGGTGGAGGCGGGACTACAGGGAATTCAAGCAATCTTGCTGTTTGGCTACCACGGCAAACTGATTAAGCTGGCAGGCGGCATCTTTCACACCCATCATCACGTGGCCGATGGGCGGCAGGAAATCTTAGCGGCCCACTGTGCTGCTCAGGGGTTGCCTACCGAGATTGTGCAGACCGTTCTCGGCAGTGCGACAGTGGAAGCGGCCTTGACCTACTTGCGCCAGCCTGAGGCAGCGGGCGCAAACCGGACGAATACGGTTTATGGGGCGATCGCGCAAAAAATTGATCAAAGAGCCGCTGCCTATATCCGCAAACAGGCCAATACCCAGGTGGCGGTGGGCAGCATTTTATTCGATCGCAATCGGCAAATCATTATTAAAAGCGATCGAGGCGCTCAGATTCTAGCGAAGATTTGCTACTCTAGTTAAAACATTTTTTTACATTGTCATCTGTAGCTGGCTGATGAGTAGATACGCATCAGCTTCTTTTTATACTCAGTTTCAATCGTTTTACTTTCAATTCTTGGCTCCGCGCTGGAGCTAGCTGCAAGCTTAGTGGGACTAGCAGATTCAACTGATTTTTAGGCCGCACCCGCCCTGAGCAGGTTGAATCGAATCCAGCACAGGTAATATTAGATACCGCTAGCACTGCCCCAAACCGCAAGCAGGCTCATCCGGTCACTCTACAAATTTGCCGTCTCTTTTAGCGTCGTCCCCCCAAAAGCCCTGAAATCGCTCTTACCGCTCAACTGCTTGTTCCGTTCACTTCTACCCTAGGTTTAAACCCGTGACTCTTCAAACTGAAAGCGCAACCCCTCCTGTTTCTCCCAATCTCCGAGATGTCAATCGGCAAATGCTGATCATCCTGGACTTTGGCTCACAGTACTCCGAGCTGATTGCGCGTCGCATCCGCGAAACTCAGGTTTATTCTGAAGTTCTTTCTTACCGCACTACGGCTGAACAGCTAAGACAGCTCAACCCCCAGGGCATTATTCTCTCCGGTGGCCCTAGCTCGGTTTACGATACCTACGCGCCTCACTGCGACCCGGCAATTTGGGATTTGGGCATTCCGATTTTGGGCGTTTGCTATGGTATGCAGCTCATGGTGCAGCAGCTTGGCGGTCAGGTGGAGCGGGCTGAGCGGGGAGAGTATGGCAAAGCCTCGCTGTACATTGACGATCCCACTGACCTGCTTACGAACGTAGAAAACGGCTCTACTATGTGGATGAGCCACGGAGACTCCGTGGCTGAAATGCCCGCCGGATTTGAAACTTTAGCGCATACGGACAATACGCCCTGCGCGGCGATCGCCCATCATGAGCGCAAGCTCTATGGCGTCCAGTTTCACCCAGAGGTGGTGCATTCTCAAGACGGCATTGCTCTAATTCGCAACTTTGTCTATCACATCTGTGACTGCGAACCGACCTGGACAACGGAAGCCTTTGTTGAAGAGGCGATCCGAGAAGTGAAGGCCAAAGTGGGCGACAAGCGGGTTTTGCTGGCGCTTTCTGGCGGCGTGGATTCTTCTACGCTGGCCTTTTTGCTGCACCGGGCCATTGGCGATCAGCTGACCTGCATGTTTATCGATCAGGGCTTTATGCGCAAGTATGAGCCGGAGCGGTTGGTGAAGCTGTTTCGAGATGAGTTTGCTATTCCGGTGCATTATGTTAATGCCCGCGATCGCTTCATTGACCGCATTGCGGGCGTTACGGATCCAGAGGAAAAGCGTAAGCGCATCGGCCATGAGTTTATTCGGGTGTTTGAAGAGGAGTCACGCTGCTTAGGCCCCTTTGACTACCTGGCTCAGGGCACTCTCTACCCGGATGTGATTGAGTCGGCAGATACCAATGTCGATCCTAAAACCGGGGAGCGAGTAGCGGTCAAAATTAAGAGCCATCACAATGTTGGCGGTTTGCCTAAAGACCTACAGTTTAAGCTGGTGGAGCCGCTGCGCAAGCTGTTTAAAGATGAGGTGCGCAAAGTTGGGCGATCGATTGGCCTGCCGGAAGAAATTGTCCGGCGGCATCCTTTCCCTGGCCCTGGCCTGGCTATTCGCATCATTGGCGAAGTCACAGCAGAACGGCTCAACATTCTGCGGGATGCCGATTTTGTGGTGCGCGATGAAATTCAGAAGCAGGGCATATATCACGATTTTTGGCAGGCGTTTGCGGTGCTGCTGCCCATTCGCAGCGTCGGCGTGATGGGGGATCAGCGGACTTATGCTCATCCGGTGGTGCTGCGTCTGATTGCCAGCGAAGACGGCATGACGGCGGACTGGTCACGGGTGCCTTATGACTTGCTAGAAACGATTTCTAACCGGATGGTGAATGAGGTCAAAGGGGTGAACCGCGTAGTCTATGACATCACCTCTAAGCCTCCTGGCACCATAGAGTGGGAGTAGGGTTAGGTTAGCAAAGGCCCGTTCTAAGTTAATTTGAGCGCTAGGATTTCTAGCTGTTTTCACCAAGATCCCAGAGTTTTTACAAAGAACTTTGGGATTTTCTTATGGCTGCCCTAGAGAGCTAGCTAGCTTGCTACGCTTTTGCATCCACCAATCTTCGGTTAGTTCAATAGGTTCACCGCTCTTGATGCCTCCTGCTAAAAGCGCTTCAACCTGTGCCTGCTGGATGAAACGGGCTTGCTCCTGCAAAATTAGATAATAAACATATTCGCTGGCTGTGGCGAATCCGGCTGTACGAGCCTGTTCTTGTACAAAGGCTTGAATGTTTTCGGGTAGCGAGACGTCTAACATGACGATTCTGCTCCAGCACTCGGTCTCTAATTGTAGCCTGCGGTAGTTGATGGACAGCGATTTCAGAGTTTTCAAAAAACCTTGATCAATCTCAGCTCTAGCCGCGAGTATAATCCATGCTCAGGCGAATAAACCCGTAATCAATGGCAGCAGTTCTTTGCAGGCGCTGGCGAGCTTGGAGGCGTCGGAAACGCTCTTAGCTAGCCAATTGAGTACAGTAGTCGCCTGCTTTGCACGTTGTTTCATATGACCTTCGCTAGGGGCTTGTCCGGCTTCTGCTAGGGTTTTGACTTGTTCAAGAGCTGCGGCCTTTTCATCGGGTTTGAGTTCGTTGTCAGCATCAATAGCGGCTTGAAGTTTATTGAGCAGCTCTTTTAGGTTGGGCTGGTGGGAGTTGGGGCTGTCGGGGAGCTGGCTGATTTGGTTGGTGACTTGGCCGCTGATGTCGCGTAGGTTAACGACAGCATTGGTGGCGTTGATATCGAAATTGCCACCGACGCGGATGCTCTGACTTTGGTCGTTTCCTTGCATGGCTTTGCTCTCGGCTTTTACGTCTACGGTAATTGGTCGCTGGGCTAGCAACTCAACAACACGCTGCATATTGGCGTTTTGCTCACGATATTCTGTGATGCGCTGCTCTCTCGTTTGAATTTGACTGGCGTGCTGAGTTTTGACAGCTTCGAGCTGAGCTTTGTAGTAGCGCTCTGCTTTCTTAAGGGCTTTGCGGTAGCCCTGCATGAATGCCTGCTGGACTCCTCCTTTATCGATGCCGGGGGCTGAGTTGAGCCGCATGACGACAACGCCATCTCCTTTGTTCTCAATGCTTTGAATCGATAGCTCAGCGCCTTCGTGCTGTACCTGCACATTTTGCAAAGTTTGAGCAAAGGCTTTCCAGTCGATACCGTTTTGAAAAATTAGATCAATGGTATCCAGGACTTCCTGAAATAATTTTGTAAACTCCCCTGGCTTGAAAACTTCGGTTTCACTATGGGGACGCCGCTCTTTCTGCCCGTTGAGTAGGTACACGTAGTCGCAAATTGCGCCGTTCAACTGGGTGGTATTGTCAATATTCCAAGACTCTAAACAAGCAGCGGTAAGCATTGTCTGCTCAAAGCAGGCACCGAGAGCTTGAGTTTTGGTGAGGTTGGCACGCTCTAAGGTGGCCCCTGCTAGAGTTGCCTGACTCAGATCAGCTTCAGTGAAGTTGGCATCTGCCAAATCAGCTCCAACAAGGTTGGCTCCCTTAAGCATTAAGCCAACATAGGACTGGCCTTGGCCCTTGAGACTCACGAGCAGGTTCAAAACCTGTCGATTATTTAGAAGCGTTTTGCCATAGCGAGCGAGGTGTAGCTTTTTTGAGCGATGAAAACAGGTGCGTGTCAGGGTGGAGTGCTGGAAGCGAGCGCTTTTAAGAACTGCCTCAGAAAAACTGGCGTCGGTGAGATTGGCGTGGCGAAAGTCAGTGCCCCCAAGTGCTCCTAACCAAACGGATAGATTACGAACAAAAATGTCACGTGGGTCTCCCTGAAGTGCTCGCCAACCGATGTAGGAATTGATAGCTATGGCAGACAAGCTGAGAACCAACGCCACTATTAAGAGTGGTATATTTGCACTATACTCAGCGACAGCGACAGCGGCAGCGACAGCGACAGCGACAGCGCCAGCGACAGCGACAGCGACAGCGAAAGCGAAAGCGCCAGCGCCAGCGAAAGCGCCAGCGAAAGCGACAGCGAAAGCGACAGCGAAAGCGAAAGCGACAGCGCCAGCGACAGCGAAAGCGAAAGCGAAAGCGCCAGCGACAGCGACAGCGCCAGCGCCAGCGCCAGCGACAGCGACAGCGAAAGCGTCAGCGACATCGACATCGACATCGACATCGACATCGACAGCGACAGCGCCAGCGACATCGACAGCGAAAGCGACAGCGAAAGCGACAGTGAAAGCGACAGCGACAGTGACAGTGAAAGCGAAAGCGAAAGCGACAGCGCTCAGAACTGTTGTGACTCCCTGTGAGTATAAGAGCAAATACACAACTGTAAGAGAGACAAAGCCAGTAATGCCCGTAGCTGTGTCAGCCGCCGTACCTTCTGCGAAAATATTGCTGTCTGCAGCGAAGGCAGCAATCAAGGAAGCAGATACAAAAGCAGTTGTTAAAAAGGTAGAAAGGGCTGTCAGCGTTAGTGCTAGCAGCAACTTTGGTATAGCCCATCGTCTGCGAGTACCGCACTTGGTTTCGTTGAACTGAGCTTTGATGAAAGTCGCCTGAGTGAACCGCGTTCCACGCAGGTCTGCTTTGGTCAGATTAGCTCCTGCCAAATTAATTCCCCGTAGATCATAGCCTCGTAGAGATTCGCTGCTCAAATCTACACCTCGAAAGTCACGCTCTCCTCTGCGATAGCGACGTAGCAGTTCTTTGGCAGTGAGGTGATCAGGCATAGAATTCAAGCGATCAGGGGGCTTGTAAGTTGTCTTCACTCCCGATTTGGCAAAATCCGGGCGTCGCAGTTGCTCCCATTAAAGCCTATAGTTTTTGAAAACTGGTAGGTTGCGGGCTGACAATCAACGCCTGCACAGCGCCTTTACTCCTCAGATTACTCACTACCCACGTCCCCTGAGCGAAGTCGAAGGGGACATCTGCTGGGGTTCTGGCTTCGACTGCGCTCAGCCAGCGGGTATGGCTGGGTTCAGTGAGTATGATTCTGCGCTTCACGGGAATTGGCTAGATTTATCAAGCATTGCCGCTATTTTTCTGTCGCTGCAAGTTCTTCCAATGTGCAGCTTAATAGGTCAGTCAGCTATTGTACTTGAGTCACGGTCATCTTAGGCGGCTTCTGGCTCGTCTCCCAAACGTATATTGTCTTCTCCGTAACCCCTTAGCGCGATCGCTACTTCTCGGCGCGTCAATTCCGAACGGGTTCGCAAATCCATCAGCGTGACTTGCTGATTTTGGTCAGTCAGACTCATAACTGTTATCTGATCGGCCCAAAGTCTTCAGGGACATCCTCCAGTGACCACTGTAAAATCTCACAGAGCTTTTTGAACTCACGAGGCGTCATTTTCGGTTCGTAGATGCCCGTTTCCCAATTGCTAATCGTCTGATCCGTCTTTCCGAGCGCTGAACCAATATCTCGCTGAGTTAATCCAAGTTCTTCCCTGCGTTGCTTCAGGGGAGATTCATTGGATTGGAAAGTCTCATCAGCCATTAATTACAAACAAACTTATACATGCAGGCTTGACACGATAATTACAAGCGTGCTTGGATAGTCTTATTGATTACAAGTTGACTTGGATAAGTAAAAACGTATCCGGGTCATGGCCAACGGCTAGCCAATAGGCTCGGTCTATTTCCGTTTGCCATTCAATAGTCTCTCACTCTGCGATTGCCTTTTGCGCCTTTCGCACACATTCTTCTGCCAAAAAGTTGAAAATCACTATGAAAGACCTCATCCCCCACACCGAAACCTACCACCTCCCGCCCAACCGCGATCGCAAAGCTACCGCCACCCGCGAACCTATTCGCATTATTGTGATTGGCTCTCATATCGGCATCAACTTGATTATCGGCATCCTCCACCGCCTCGGCTTCGCCAACGCTACCGCCTGGAGCAAACCCCAAATCGACGCCAAAAGCGGCCAACCCATGCGCATCTTGACAAAATGGCTAAACTTTTGAAATGGGTATTTTGCATGGCTCGCGTAGGGCGTGTCAGCGCTGCGCTGACGCACCAAAGCCTCACTCTACAAAGCATTTATGTATATGACATATCCAAAACGGGGCAAATTCTCAGCAGGTCGAAACCCTCGCAATCGGTGCGCTACGCTGCGCTAGCACACCCTACGTGACTACAAGACCCCACTCTTTCAGCAATGGAACGCAAACTCACCGACCTCTCCTTTGAAGATTGGATTCTGTTTGTGTTCTGCTGGCCGGAAGATCCCAACGGGCTGCTCTGGTACTACGACCACGACTGCGAATACTGGGACGCGCCCCCCGCTCAAATCATCACCTACCTCACCCGCCTGTTTGAGCAGCCCGCCGCCGCCCTCACTGGCTACACCGACGGCGAAATTGCTCAAGGGCTTTGGTACATCGTCAGCAACGGCGCCAGCGACTACATGTTTGCCCTAGCCGATATCACCGTCCCTCTGTGCGATCGCCTGCGCTGCCTTGACGCCTTTGAAATTCTCTTTCGGGAACTGTTTGCCGCCCGCTGTTCTCCCCACCTCTCTCACCGAGACGAACCCGGCGCTAATCCGCTCAACGTCACCTGTTACATGTGGTGGGACTTGCTGCCCCTTTGCCCGGTGGTAGAAGAACGAGAGGCTATTTTTGAGGCTGTCTGGCGATCGCAGACCGCCATGCTGCACCTGCCCGCGATCGCCTGTCAGGAAGCAGCCCTGCACGGCATGGGTCACTGGCTCGAAACCAACGAGTCCGCGATCCAAGCCACCATCGACACCTGGCTGCGGCAGCAGCCCCACATTCGCCCAGAGCTACGGGCCTATGCCCAAAGTGCTCGCTGTGGCTGCGTTTTGTAGGTCATTGACGCTGCATTTGCCTTGCTAGCTCCACGCAGGTCGCCATCGGCGCGTCAGTTTTAATCGCCTGAAAATCTAGATGGGTCAGCGCTGCCCGGTAGCCGCGATCGCGCAGGCGCTGAATCAGGCGATCGCGGCGGGGAATATCGAGCTGACCGTGACGACCGATTTCCCCCAGGGTGAAATAATAGGGGGGCAAATCCGCCTCATCCGCCATGATTTGCAGCAGCTTCACCCGGCGCGGCCAGTGCCAATCCTGAGCCAGCCGGACCATTTGCGCTAGAAAAGCCGCATCGTGCAGCGGCCCCAGCCACAGAGGGCCGCTGAGGGTCAGCGGTCGGGCCGTTTCGTGCGCCTCACAGGCGGGGCAGCGAGCATCCCCCAGCCTGCGCCAGGAAACTGTTTGGTAATGGCCGCAGCCATGACAATAGCCCAAAAAGCCGTAATGCTCTACCGTCCAGGGCTGATCCATTACCAGCCGCAGCATCACCCGATGGACGGTGCCGTTAAATAGAGAAAAGACAGGCTGAACCTGCATTCCCTTCGCCGCCGCCTGCTGCAGCGCCGTGCCAATCAGCAGCCGCAGCCCCTGTTCGTGTACGGCCGGGTGGGCGCGGGCGATCGCACCGTAAACCTGTAGGCTCCTATCTGGATTATGGCCGCCGGTGGTGCGAGTGTCGGTGCTGGTGAGGTAGAGCAGCCCGCCCACTTTGGTAGCCCACAGCCCCGTCTGCAGAAATGGGGTCGGGCTGCCGAAGCTATCAACATCTACCAGATCGTAGAAATCGCGCTGCTGGTAGCAGCTAAAGAAAATTTGGTTAGCATCCTGCTGGGTAATGCGGTAAGAGCGGGGGCGCATTCCCACCGCTAAATTTTGGGCTAGGGTTGGCTGCACCTGTGGATTGGCTTCATTGGCCCAGACCCAGTCGGCTTCAGCTTCGAGCTGATAGCGCAGGGGCCGCACGCCGCAGCCCGTCATCGCGTCCAGCACCCGCAGTTGACCCTGCTGAATTTTGTAGAGCGCTGCGGCCAAGACCGCCAGATCGCGCCCCACCTGACTGTGAGGACGGTAGAAGCTCTGATCGGTGCGGAAAAAGGCTTTGCCCTCGCGGTACCAGCCCGACTCAGCATTCATCGGCGACTGACATCTAAAACCTGAGCGATCGCCGCTTCTAAGCTAGCCTGATCCAGCGTCGTCAGCACAAACACTTCCTGCACCGTCTTGGCCTTGCGCGCAATCAGCTTGAAGCCGCCGCGAATCGGCACGGACACTTTGAGCTGGAGCTGGGGGATATGCGATCGCGTTCTTTTAATTTCGCCGGGGGTAATCGTGCGGATGTGATCCACATCCACGAGCTTTTTCAACACCGGAATCAGCTTGGGAATGTGGGTGGAATGATTCCAGACTAAGCGGCCCTCAGACGACTTCCCCATAGAACTTCTCGGCTAGGCTCGCTCTAACGGTGCCATCGTCAGACCAGCCCGGCTAAGCTGACTGTGATAGAGTTCTGCCTGCTCTAAGGGACCAATCCAAACAATGGCCTGTCCTTCGTTGTGAATCTGATGGGTCAAATCCCAAGCGCGATCGCTGGACATGTTGGGAATGTACTTCATCAGACAGTCAGCCACGTGCTTGAACGTGTTGAAGTCGTCGTTTAGAACGATAATTTTGTAGTTGGGATAAGGCTTGCGGGTGACTTGACGAGATCGTTCTGGGGCAATGGCTGGAGAGGAAGAAACCGCTTTGGGTGCCACCGAAGGTACCGAAATCATAGTCACAACAAGGTATGAGAGTTTTAACGAAAATCCATGCGCGAATGTTTGTACTTAGTTTACCGAATCTTTCGTAAAGCTTAAGCCAGGAAAGCATTTAAGGTTAGCCGAAGCTGACTGAGAACAGAGGGCTCAGCCAGTGCATACGCGCCGCCATTTCCCGATCATACGACATCACCGGGACGCTCTCAGTAGCTAACTAGGCAGTTTAACTTAGGCGATCGCCCACTGCACTAAGGTTCTGACGCCGTAGCCCGTACCGCCAGGATTGTTGTAGCCGCTTTCTTTCTCGGTCCAAACGGGGCCAGCTACGTCCAGGTGCGCCCAGGCAGTTTCTTTGACGAACTGCTGCAGGAAAAGTGCCGCCGTGATCGCCCCACCGGGACGCGGTCCGGTATTTTTCATATCCGCCACTACGGACTTCATGCCGTCAAAGTATTTTTCTTCCAGCGGCATCCGCCACAGCTTCTCCCCAGTTGTTTCCGCCGCGTGGACAATGCTCTCAGCTAGCTCGTCGTCAGGACTCCACAGTCCGGCAATGTCGTCACCTAGGGCAATCATGCAGGCCCCTGTCAGGGTAGCTAGATCCAGGATGGCGTCCACCCCTAGCTTTTCGGCAAAGACGAGGGCATCGGCTAAAGTGAGGCGGCCTTCCGCATCAGTGTTGTTGACCTCAATGGTTTTGCCGTTGGAGGCGGTGAGAATATCCCCCGGACGCAGGGCCCGACCGCTAATCATATTCTCAGTGGCAGCGCTGATAAAGTGGACTTCCACATCGGGCTGGAGCTGGGCGATCGCCTTAGCCGCCCCCAGCGTAGCCGCCGCGCCGCCCATGTCGATTTTCATCATTTCAATGCCGCTGCCCGCCCCCTTGATGTTGAGGCCGCCGGAGTCAAAGGTGAGACCTTTGCCGATGATGGCGAGTTTGCGACGCGGCGTACCGCTAGGCTTGTAGGTCAGGTGAATAAACTTAGGTGGCAGGTCAGAAGCCTGGGCGACCCCCAAATAGGCTCCCATCCCCTGCGCCTCACACGCTTCCTTTTCTAAAACTTCTAGGTCTAGGCCGTGGGCCTGCGCAATCTCAGCGGCAGACTCAGCCAGATAAGCGGGCGTGACAATATTGGGCGGGGCTGATACCAGCTCACGGGCTAAAACCACGCCGTTGTAGATAGCTTGGGCTTTAGCAATGGCGCTGTCCTGACCCGCGAGGTCAAGCAAATGAATCGTTTCTACTTTGGAGGCCGATTTGTCTTTATTCTCTGACTTAAAGCGCTTATCCTGATGCAGCGCTAGCGCTGCCCCTTCGGTCATGGCCTGGGCTGCTACCTCCGGCGAAATCGAACCCCGACCAAACTGCAGTCCTACCTTGGCGCACTTTTCTTTATTGGCTAGCCGGGCAGCGGCGGCAGCGGCCTTGCGTAATCCCTCAGCGCTGAGGGCATCCGCTCCCCCTAAACCCACAACTCCCAGCTTGCGAAAGGGACCATCATTACCCACACGAATGGCGGCGCTGCTGCCCGCTTTTGCCTCAAACTCAGACTCCTCAATCAGCGCCTGCAGCAGGCCGGAGAGGGATTTATCTAAGTCTGCAAAGGCTGCTTTGAGCGGTAGGTCTGCCTCTGTGAGTCCGATGATTAAACAATCTCCGCTCCAGTCTAGACAGGATTTATCGGATGCTTGAAAGTCCATTCGCGATTCGAAGTAACGTGGGTTCGCCTTGTTTTTGGCGGGTGAGAGCGGTTAAATTTCAGTCTCTCCCGGCTAGACTAGTCTACTGCAATTTTATTCTCTCTAGCCGAGTCGCTCCGGTGCGATCGCTCCCCTATTTTTTTGCTAAAACTGCTTAATAGAGAGAAGCTGCCCGACTCGCCAAGGAATTTGCCATGCTCAAGCATCTAAAGCAAAATATGCCCCTGCTGGCGCTGGTGGGGGTCAGCACGCTGTCGTTGGGCATGTTCGTAGGCTTAGCCGATCTGCTAGTCGAAGGCGGCCTCTGGGGCCGCTGGCAGCGGTCTACCTCTGACGCCGCGCTGGTCGAGCTAGGGGCGGAGACGGATTCGCCAGTGCTGCAGCTGGTCAATCAGCCGGTGGCTGAGCGCACCGCTGAGCTGAGCGCGATCGCGCAGGGCGGCAAAGGGCGGGAGCAGGCCAGAGCGCGCTATCTGCTGGCGACAGACTTAATTGAGCAGGGACGGGGCGGCTCTGCCATTGAGCTACTGACAGGCTTGGAAAAGGAGTACCCCACTTTAGCGCCCTATGCCTTGATTAAACGGGGGCAGGCCCAGGCGGCAGCGGGACAAGCCGAGGCAGCCCAGGCGAGCTGGCAGCAGGCTGTTGAAGACTATGGCGATCAGCCTGCGATCGCGGCGGCTTTGTATCAGTTGGGCCAGTCCAATCCGCAGTACTGGGATCAGGCGATCGCAGAGTTTCCGGCCCATCCGCTCAGCGTCGAGATCGCCCAGCAGCGCCTGGAGCAACAGCCCCAGGGCGAGAATACGCTGGCGTTGCTAAAGCAGATCGCTCAGCACGGCCTCCATCTCAGCGGCTATGAAACCTACCTCGATCGCCTGGTGGCAGAATACGGCAGTCAGCTTCAGCCTGAAGACTGGCAAACTATTGGCTTCGGCTACTGGGAAATTCAGCGCTACGGCAAAGCCGGACCCGCCTACGCCAAAGCTCCGCCTAGCCCCCGCAACGCCTACCGAGCCGCGCGGGGCCTGCAGCTAGGGGAGCGCAAAGCCGCTGCGATCGCTGCCTATCAGCAGCTAGACGCTCAGTTTCCAGAAGCCCCTGAAACTGCCGAGGGCCTACTGAAGCTGGCGAATTTGCTGCCCCAAGAACAGGCCATTCCGGTACTCGATCGGGTGATTGAGCGGTTCCCGGAGGCGGCAGGCGAAGCCCTCAAACTGCGGGCCAGAGATTTAGAAGCGCTCAACAGTTCCGATTCGGCGGCTCAAGCCCGTAAGTCAGTCCTGAGCCAGTACAGCGACTCAGAAGCTGCGGCAGAGCTGCGGTGGCAGTATGCCGAAAACGCCGCCAACCAGCAGGATTTAGCCGCAGCCTACAGCTGGGCGCGGCAGCTAGTCGAGGCAAATTCCGACAGCGAACTGGCTAGCAAAGCAGCCTTCTGGGCAGGCAAGTGGGCCCAGCGTTTGGGCCAGGAGCAGGCGGCTCAGCAAGCCTTTGAGCAGACCCTACTGCGCTACCCAGAGTCTTACTACGCTTGGCGAGCCGCCGTGAGATTGGGCTGGCCCGTTGGCGACTTTGAAACGGTGCGATCCCAAACCCCTGATATTACTCAGCCCGCCCAGCGATCGCCGCTGCCAGCAGGGTCTGAGCAGCTACAAGAGCTGCATCAGCTAGGCCAAGACCAAGACGCCTGGCAGCTTTGGCAGAGCGAGTTTACCAACGTGCAGGAGCCGACGGTAGCCGAGCAGTTCACCGACGGGCTGATGCGGCTAGGGATTGGCGATAATCTGGACGGCATTTTTATGGTGTCTAGTCTGGCATGGCGCGATCGCCCAGCCGAAAAAGAGCAGTTCCAGGCGCTGAAGCAGCAGCCCGCCTATCGTCAGGCGCTCTATCCTTTTCCTTTTGCCGAAGAGATTGCGGCCTGGGCCAGCCAGCAGCAGCTTAATCCCCTGCTGGTCACAGCCTTAATTCGGCAGGAATCCCGGTTTGAGCCCCAGATTCGCTCCTATGTGGGCGCAGTAGGGCTGATGCAGGTGATGCCGGACACCGCCGACTGGATTAAGGCCCAGACCGGATTTACCGATCTGAATCTAGAAACCCCCTCAGACAACATTAAGCTGGGCACCTGGTATCTCGACTATACCCACTCAGAATACGGCGACAATTCCCTGTTTGCAGTGGCTAGCTACAATGCAGGCCCTGGCAACGTGGCTGACTGGATCAGCCGGGGCAACTTTACCGACCTAGATGAATTTGTTGAGCGCATCCCCTTTCCTGAAACGCGCGGCTATGTAGATTCGGTCTTTGGCGGCTACTGGAACTACCTGCAGCTTTACAATCCGGCGATCGCCCAGCTCATGCAGAATCAGGCGCAGCAATCGCCCTCACCCCTGCCAGAGCTAGAGTAAGCCGCTGCAAACCAGGCATCTCTGACCATGCGCAGGCTCGCTCTCTGCAGCGAAAGACTTCATAATCCAGAGTCCATCCAGTAAGATAAGCACTAAACGCAGGGAATTGCCTGAAGATTTTGGACGTACTGGCGTGGCTAATTTAGATTCAGATCAGCTAGAGCAACTGCAAGAGGTTGGCACCTACCTCCGTCAGGTTCGCCATGAGCTATCACAGTCAACTGAGGAAATTGCAACCCGCATCTTTATTCGGCCTTCCCTGCTGCGGGCGATCGAGGAAGCCGATCCCGATCCGCTGCCTGAACCTGTCTTCATTCGCGGCTTCATCCGCCGCTATGGGGATGCGTTGGGACTCGACGGGACTGAGCTGTCTAAAAACTTCTCGGTGAGAACGGCAATGGCCTATTCCACCGCTACGGCTCCCCCAGCGGCCTACATTGCTAAGCCCCTGCCGCCTGAACCTGTGGCGACCACCACAATGGATGAGCCGCCCGCACCGCCGCCTAGCCGGCGCCGCAGTGAATCACCTAATCCGGGGCCGCTCCTAGCGATCGGGGCTTTCGTTCTGGTAATTATTGGTGCGGTGGTTCTGCTGCCCAATTTGCTGCGATCGCCCACCGATGCGCCCGAACCACCGCCCGAAGCGGTCAATCCAGAGCCAATCGACCCCGTCACTCCAGAACCGGAGGTCGCTCCCGAATCTGCCGATGATGCCGAATCAGCAGCGCCCGCTTCTACAGCGCCCGTCAGCGTCAGCGTTGATCTCAGCGGCGATTCTTGGATGCGGGTGATTGTAGACGGCCAGTCTCAGTTTGAGGGGCTTTTGAGCGAGGGCAGCCAGGAAACCTGGGAAGGCCAGCAAGAAATCACGGTAACAGCAGGCAATGCCGGGGCTGTAGCGCTATCAGTCAACGGACAAGAGGCGACTCCCATTGGCAACCTGGGCCAGGTTGAGACAGTTACCTATACCCCTGATTCTGGCCAGTAATCAAGTCGCGGACTGTGCCATCGGGTTGATTAGGCTGGATCCTGCCAGCTAGAAACGCATCTCGGTACAATATTGAGCAGTTGCCATTTTGTAAAGGAAGTCCGCATTTGCTATGACGCCTCCCTCCAACTTAGAGACAGCGGATAAAACGGCTGATCTCAAGCCAAATCGGGCTGAGGATACTAAGTCAAAAGATTTTTCAGAGGATGATTTACCTGATGACGTTGAGATGTCTCTCTTCGATCATCTGGAAGAGCTACGGCTGCGGATTTTCTATGCGCTAATCGCGGTCGTTGTGGGCGTGGTAATTTGCTTTGTCTTCGTCAACCGCATTGTGGCGCTGCTGGAAATTCCGGCTCAGGGGGTTAAATTCCTGCAGCTTTCACCGGGAGAATATTTCTTCGTCTCTATCAAGGTAGCCGGATACAGTGGCTTGCTAATAGCCAGCCCGTTTATTCTCTACCAAATTATTCAGTTTGTCCTGCCAGGACTCACCCGGCGCGAACGGCGACTGATTGGCCCGATTGTGCTGGGATCTAGCGTCCTGTTTGTAGTGGGCTTAGGGTTTGCCTATATTGCTCTGATTCCAGCCGCACTCAACTTTTTTATTAACTACGGCGGCGATGTGGTTGAGCAGCTTTGGTCAATCGATCGCTATTTTGAGTTTGTGCTGCTGCTGCTGTTTAGTACAGGATTGGCCTTTCAAATCCCAGTTATTCAGCTCCTTTTAGGACTGTTGGGTATTGTGTCTTCTAACGCCATGCTCAAAGGCTGGCGCTATGTTTTGCTGGGAGCCGTTGTATTAGGCGCTGTTCTAACGCCCTCAACCGATCCGGTAACGCAGAGCCTGCTGGCCGGTGCCGTTTTATTTCTGTATTTTGGCGGCATTTTCATGGTCAAAGGCATTGGTCGCTAGTGGGGCAAACCGTACGTTTTAGCCTAGGTTTAATGCCTTTTAGCCATTTGAGAGGTTGTTAAGATCCCAGTAGACTTCTTTTTTTCAAAGTTAGTCTTCAATCGTTGCGAGTTTTTATAAGGAGTTAGTGGTGGAGATCAACTGCGCTGAAGCCTGCGTCAATGGCTGTGTTTTAGGAGATGAATGTCCCAATCTTGAGTACAAGCAGCAGGCTACTGAGTTTATCAAAGATACCTCTTTAGACGACATGCTGAAAATGGCCGATGAGGCGGTTCGGAAAAAGATGATGGAACGTGCTTCTCAGCCACCTAAATGGGTTCTCCCGGACGACCAGTAGAGATAAGTAACTATTTTGACTCTCAGGTCAAGTTTCGAGGTAGCAAAAGGTTCAATTAAGCAGTTTTGAGGCCGCAGCTTTGCTGGGGTCTTTTCTTTAAAGAAGAGAGATTTTTTTGTTGGTTTTCAACCAGACGAGCTATAGCTTCATACAGCTTTATGTGGCTTAAAATGCAGTACCTAAAATAGAAAATCACTTTATCATCTGAGTAAATGAGTCGTCAGCATGATTCTTTTTGAAGAAGAGGACGTTATGCTAGAAAAAGTTGATAAAAATCAGCAGCCATGCTGATCAATGGTACTGTCTAGAGGGTGAAAATCTGCTGTTTTTGACTTATAATCCGGTAAACACCTTTATTTCTACATAACATTGCGACTTCAATAAGGTTAGTACTTTAGATCGCCAAATTAATTCTATAACTTTATCTAATTGGTTCCGGATTTGAAATCTATTGCATTCCTAGCAAAAAGACCTAATTATTTATCGATTATTTTCAGGACATACCAGCGGCAGAGCAATGGATTAAAGTTCTGTATGAGATGGCGTTGCAGCAGTGCTTAACGCTATTCTATAAAGTTATTTACTAGTGCTTATTTATTTAATTTATTAAGGTAACAGCAGCTTGAAATCAGATACGGAAACTTATGACTGAATCCGTACTGTTTTGGACTGCTTGATAGCCGCATTAATAAATTTTTAGCCAAAATTTCCTCAATTAAACAAAAGTGAAATCAAAACCGTATTCTTGGCCGACAGTTGTTGCTTACCTAACTGGCCCAGCGCTGATTATTTTGAGTCATCTCGGCTCTTTACTCGTCTTTAAGACGGGTTTGTCTTGGGGAGCTGGCCTCTGGATTATTGGGCTATATCTCATCCGAATGCTGGCAACAACGGGCATTTATCATCGGCTGCTCACCCACAAAAGTTATCAGGCACCTGCCCCGGTATTGTGGATGGGCAGTCTGATAGCGGCCTCAGCCGGTCAAATGGGACCAAGCTGGTGGAAGGCTCACCACATGACTCATCATCGCCAGGCCGATCGCGATCGCGACCCCCACTCTCCCCACAAACCGCCCCAGAAGACCAAAGGATTTTACTGGTCGCAGGGAGGCTGGCTGTTATCTTCTGAGTTCCTGCCTGAGCAGCTACCGGCGGATGTTGAAAGAGATCGGGTCCTGCAGGCAATTGACCGCCTGCACTTTCTGCCGACCGTGGCGCTGGGCCTGATTTCCTACTGGATTGGCGGTTTAGAGTATCTGGGCGCGTTTTTTCTCAGCACAACGCTGCTATTTCATGGAGTGCAAACCGTAAACTCGCTCTGTCATATCGTGGGGGAACAGCCATTTGCCACCGATGATTTCAGCCGCAATAACAGGCTAGTGGCGGTGCTGACACTAGGAGAAGGCTGGCATAATCTGCACCATGCCTTTCAGTCCTCTAGCCGACACGGCATTACTCTGGGCGCTGACGGCGTTATCTATCTGCCAGATCCTACCTTTAGCTTTATTCAACTGCTTGAATTTTTCGGCTTAGCCTCAAAGCTGAGAGTGCCTGTCGAAGCTGAACTCTTAGCTCGCGCCCGAAAAACCATGCTTCCTGCCGAGCAGCAGACTGCCATTCCCAGCAAAGTGGTCTAAAAACTTGATAGCGCCAGGTAGATGCAGGATGACGGCGGAGTGAGCTAAATTGACCCTCTATGCTGTCATTGGGTCTGCTGGATTGATTATTCGCGATGTGGGTTACTACTGGCTGGTTTTTTTAGCGTTCATTCTAGGACGCTATTTTGTGATGGTAGGAGGCGCTTTTTGGCTATTTTCCTCAGTTTTGGGGATTTCTCAGCAGTTTCAGGCTATTTCACGTGCGCGTCGGTGGCAGCTAATTCGCCACGACATTGCGCTCTCAGTATCTTCTGCTTTTCTGTTCGCGTTTTTAGCAGCTTTGATCATGAGCGCTTACAAGGCCGGAGGCACTCGCCTGTATAGCTCAGTTGCAGAACATGGCTGGGGCTATTTGGGGCTAAGCTTTCTGGCTATTCTAGTTTTGCAAGATACCTATTTCTATTTCACCCATCGGCTTTTACATCAGCCTCGCTTCTTCCGGCGGATCCATCAGGGACATCATCGCTCCAAAATCCCAACTCCCTGGACATCATTCGCCTTTGAACTGAGCGAGGCTTTTATTCACGGCATATTTTTTGTGGGCCTAGTCTATGTGATGCCGCTTCATTTCATTACGCTCACAGCCGTTTTTCTTGCCATGACCCTGTGGGCGATCGCGACGCATTTGGGCTTTGAGCTAGTTTCCCCTAGCTTTTTACAGCCGTGGCTAGGCCGAGGGCTAATTGGGCCTGTGCATCACGCGATACATCATCACCAACATCAGCTTCATTTTGGCCTGTACTTTACCTTTTGGGATCGCATTTTGGGCACGACAGATCCGACCTACATCGAGAAGTATGGACTTAAGCAGAGACGATAGCGCTTTTCGACTGTCTAACGGTGCCTGAGATATGCTAAAAGGCGATCGCACTCGCTTCAGGCCGCAGAAAAAAACGTCACAGTTCTAGTTCCAGGTATTTGTTAATCTCCTAGAACCTGACAATTCTGTCTTTTAACTGAAGCGCCTATGAACAGCGATGAGCTAGGTAAATATATTGGAGCTACCAGTGGTGCCAGCAAGCCCTGGCTGTTAGTTCAGCTACGCCTAAAAAAGCTACAGGAACGCCGCCATACGCTACCGAGTGAGCAATACCATCAGGAGCTAAGTGCCCTCCATCACGAGCTGATGAATCTAGGGGAATGGTGGGTTGGAATTGAAGATGAAGTGTTCTAGAAGGGGATCATCATGACCATCGCTCAATCGCCACCAGACAAGTCCCGTCTGGAGGATCCGCAGTATTACTTCAGCCGCGAGCTAAGCTGGCTGGAGTTCAACTTTCGCGTACTGCATGAAGCGGTGGATGAGCGCACCCCTCTGCTGGAGCGGCTTAAGTTTATGTCGATCTTCAGCACCAACCTAGACGAATTTTTTATGGTGCGAGTGGCCGGCATCAAACAGCAGATTGAAGCGGGGGTCACTAAGCAGACACCTGATGGTCGGATGCCCCAAAAGCATCTGCAGGATATCAGCGATCGCCTGAGACCAATGGTTGAGATTCAGCACAGCCACTTTGAGCAAGAGCTGCGGCCCCTGATGGTGAAGAACGGCATTCGCCTGATGAATTATGAAGATCTCAAATCTGAGCAGAAAGCCTATTTAAACGAATACTTTGAAGAGCAGATTTTTCCGGTTCTCAC
This sequence comes from Sphaerothrix gracilis Ecp01, assembly GCF_030405905.1. Classification (NCBI taxonomy): domain Bacteria; kingdom Bacillati; phylum Cyanobacteriota; class Cyanophyceae; order Nodosilineales; family Nodosilineaceae; genus Sphaerothrix; species Sphaerothrix gracilis. The sequence continues at coordinate 71,834 of NZ_JASATW010000002.1, read as the reverse complement.
ACCCTTAGCAGTCGATCCAGGCCATCCCTTTCCCTACATTTCTAACCTGAGCCTGAATCTGGCCGTCGTGATCCAGGAACCAGACACCAACAAAGAGCATTTCGCCCGGGTCAAGGTGCCCAAAGTGCTGCCCCGCTTCGTGAAGCTGCCGGACTCGCTGCGCACAGGTAAAGGCAGCAAGTCCAGCGTTTGGCTGGGAGTGCCTTTAGAGCAGGTGATTGCCCACAATCTCGATGATCTGTTTCCGGGGATGGAGGTGCAAGACTGCTATACCTTCCGCATTACCCGCAACGCCGACCTAGACGTGGAAGAAGATGAAGCTGACGACCTGCTATTGGCGATTGAGCAAGAACTCCGTAAGCGCCGTCTAGGCGGCTCTGCCGTACGCATTGAGATTGAAAAGTCAATGCCGGAGTCGGTGAGAAGCAATCTCATGCGGCAGCTTGAACTAACCGACGCAGATCTGTACGAAGTTGAAGGTCTGATCAACCTGGGCGATTTGATGACCTTTATGAGCCTGCCGCTGCCTCAGTTCAAGGATGAGCCTTGGGCCCCCGTCGTGCCTAAGCATCTACAGCACATCAGCGATGCCACCAGTGATGACCTAGAGGCTGAAGAAACTGAAGACTTTTTTACCATCATTCAGCGCTCTGATCAGCTCTTTCACCATCCCTATCACTCCTTTGCCTCAACGGTGCAGCGCTTCATCACCTATGCGGCCCACGACCCGGACGTACTGGCGCTGAAAATGACCCTGTACCGCACCTCCGGCGATTCGCCTATTGTGCAGTCGCTAATTTCGGCGGCTGAGAACGGCAAGCAGGTGGCGGTGCTAGTTGAACTCAAAGCCCGTTTTGATGAAGAGAACAACATTAACTGGGCGCGAAAGCTAGAAAAATCCGGCGTTCACGTTGTTTACGGCCTGATGGGGCTGAAAACTCACACTAAAACGTCCTTAGTGGTCAGGCAGGAGGGCGATCGCATTCGCCGCTATGTCCACATTGGCACGGGTAACTACAATCCTAAAACGGCGCGACTCTACACGGATTTGGGCCTGCTAAGCTGCCGGGATGACTTGGGCGCTGACCTCACCGATTTGTTCAACTATCTAACTGGCTACTCGCAGCAGTCCTCTTTTCGCAAGCTGTTGATTGCCCCGGTGACGCTACGCCAGCGCATGTTGGACATGATTCGGCGCGAAACGGAAAACTGTCGGGATGGCAAAAAAGGCAAGATTATTGCCAAGATGAACGCGCTGGTAGACGCACCGATTATCGCTGCCCTTTATGAAGCGTCACAGGCAGGCGTAGAAATTGACCTGATCGTGCGCGGCATTTGCTGCCTGCGTCCGGGCCTCAAAGGCATCAGCGACCATATTCGGGTGATCAGCGTCATCGGTCGCTTTTTAGAACATTCGCGTATTTTCTACTTCCACAACAACGGCGACGAGCAGATGTTTATTGGCAGTGCGGACTGGATGCCGCGCAATCTCAACCGCCGGGTGGAAGCCGTGGTGCCGATTGAAGATGCCAAAATCTTCAAAGAGCTGCAGGCAATTTTAGACCTGATGCTGAGTGACAATCGCCAAGCCTGGGATCTACAGCCAGATGGCAAATACATTCAGCGCCGTCCTGAGAAAGGCGAGAGCGATCGCAGCACCCATAAAGTGATGATGGCCCAGGCGCTGGAGTCGGCAGGAATGACGTAGTTCAGAGAGGTACTTCATGACGCTGACAGTCGCTAAAATGTTGGGTTATTGATCTACTCACAATCGATTTCGTCGTATTTCGCCACAATCCGCTAAACGGACAATATCAGTTTCAGGCTGCTCAAACTGAAGGAACGTTGTCACCTGTGGCTCTTTTAGACATCGAATTTCGATCGCAGACTTTTTGGCCTAGAGTAAAGCAATTGATGGTTAAAGATTGCTTGAAGCCAATCATAAATATGAGATCGCTGAAATACGGGCAACCTATACTCATGAATTGAGATTGCTCCTAATTAAGGATTTGCATTATTTATGAAACGAGCAGATCGATGCGATGGTTCTGATGATAATTCAAAAAAGTATCCACGATCCAAACAATCGGAGCCAATGTCTCCCCATGAAGCAAAGCAGCGTATTCTGACATTGCGATCGCAAAAAGACGAATTGCAAGAGCAGATTCAAGAACAGAAAAACCAGGTTCAAAAACAGAAAACACTGTACTTTGAAGAACAGCAAAAGTATCAAAATACACTGGTGCTTTATCAAGAGGAGCAGCATAAATATCAAACTACCCTGACGCTTTACCAAGAAGCCCAAGCTGAAAGCCAGTCCTTCTTAAGCCTTTACAATCAGGAGCAGGAAAAAAGCAATGCCTTACAAATTCAGGTTGAAACGGTACAGACTGAGCGCGATTGCTATCTGAACCTGTATAACGAAGCTCAGACTCAACTGAAGTTTGAACGGCGTTCAAAAGCCGGAATTAAGAGTTGGGAAACTCGCCGCAAGAAAGAGAATGAAGTCCTCAAGCGTGAGATTGCTGAGATGACTATGCTTCTGAAAGATTCATTGGTTAGAAAAGAGGAAGCTATCAGCCACCTTGAAGAGTTTGCTGAACGCATGGATAGAATTCAACATCTAGTCAACGCTGTCGAATCAGATTCCACCGACAATCCAATGAGCCTACTGCAAAAGTTCAGGCGCATTTGGCAAGCCATTCAAGAAATTTTGGCTGAGTAGCCGTCCTGAGAAACATGAACCAAGATGTAAGGCCGACTCCAGCACCGCAGCCATCAGCACTAGGCGATCGCATACGCAACATTGCTAGACAACTGCGTCAGGAAGAAGAGATTCAAATCAAAGCTACTTCTCGCGTATTAGGCGCAGCCGCTCAGCTTTCAGAAAATCATGAGCGCCTGATATCCGAAGTGACAGAGATGATTGAAGAGGACTTGGAAGCTGTAGATACAGCACAACCGCTGTACACAGTCGAGCAACTCCAGCAGCAATTTGCTAAGTTCGATAATGCCAAAGCGTATTTTGGCATGAAGGCTCTTGGCTGGGACGCGCTAGTTAAAAAGCTCAACACCCAATCTCAAACCCCCAATACAGATTATGGAGCTGATAGAGAGCAAAAATCCCAAAGTCTGCTGATTCAACGCTTAGAAGCTATTGAGCAAACAATGCAGCTCATGAGAGGGGACATTGGGCAAATGCAGGAACTGCTTAGCCTGGTAGCAGCCAAGCTGCTGGGATAATACACAAAAGCGCCGCTCTTGCTTCAGAGCGGCGCTTTCGGGTATAAATTTTTCTGAGAGCTTACGGCAGGTGAGAAAAAACCTCTAGCATCAGCGGGGCGCTACAGAGCAGTATGAGGTCAATAATTGAGACGAGCCACCAGCGTAAAGTTTTCTTATCCATAAACCTAAATTTTTCTCTGGCGTAGACGATTTCCAAACTACAGCTTTCCCACTTTAAGAAAAAATCCTTCGGGCAGTTGCTACCACCCGAAGGCATGTGTGAGAAGTGATTAGTGTAGAAGCAGTTGCTACATTTCCTAATGTAGGGAGAAAAAGTAAAAAACTAGGTAAGGTTTGACTTCTTGGGTAAAAAAGCCAGCGGTAGCCGCACCTGAAAGCAGCTACCCACCCCTGGACGGCTGCGCACTTTGATTCTGCCGCCGTGTCCCTTGGCGATCGCCTGACAGATTGCCAGCCCCAAGCCGTTACCGCCCACTTTACGCGATCGCGCCTTGTCGGCCCGCCAGAAGCGATCAAAGACATGGGGCAAATCTGCCGGGTCAATGCCGATGCCGTTATCAAGGACTTGGACAATGGCAAAGAGCCGCTTTTTAGTCAGGCTCACCTGCACTTTGCCCCCCTCAGGCGTATAGCGAATAGCATTTTCAATCAGGTTGGCATAGAGGCGAGAAAGCTGGCGCCGATCGCCCACCACACTGACAGGCTGGGGCGCCTCTAGGACCAGGCGAATTTCTTTTACCTGGGCCGAGGACTCCAGCAGTTCCACAATGTTTTGCAGCATCTGCTGCAGGCAGAGTCGTTCTTGCTGCAGCAACCCTGCCGTAGACGGGGCCTCCATCCGGGCTAGCAGCAGCAAATCTTCGGTGAGGTGCTGCATTTGAGCGGCAGCGCTAGCGATCGCCGTCAGCTTTTTAGCATCTTTAGGATGAATCCGTTCCGGATGGTTTTGAATCACATCGACGGAGGTTTTAATCGCCGTCAACGGCCCGCGCAGCTCATGGGAGGCATCAGCGGTAAACTGCTTGAGCTGGTTAAAACTTTGCTCGACAGGCTTAAGCGATCGCTGGGTCAGCCACAGCCCGCCAATGCCAATCAGCCCCAAGGCGATCGCCCCGCCCGTTCCCAAACCCAATAAAAGCTGCCGCTGAGCCGACTCAATATCCTGTAGCGACTGGCTAGCTCGAATATAGCCCTGCAAAACCGCTTCCGGGTCGGACTCAGCCGTCAAAGTCTGTCTATCTTCAAAAACAGAAACGGTAAAGGTGCGGGCCAACACTGGCGTTGACTCAGCTTGCGGCTCTCCGGGCTGCGTTTTGAGCGTTTGCGCTCCCATTGCCAGCTCTGGCTGCAGGCTGCTCAAGGTACCGTAATGGGCCAGCCGCCGCCCAGATTTGTCAAACCACTCCAAGCTTTGACTATCTCGGTTAAAAATGTCCCGCCAGGGTACCTCATCAACTCGGGTCAGGTAGCCTTCGCCGCCAGCGGCGACAGCAGCATAGGAGGGTGAAGCGGACTGGGCCAAGGTTTGCAGCTTTTTGTCAAGCTGCTGGTAGAGATTGCGCGTAAAGAACAAGTATGCGCCCAGGCTGAAGCTACCTAGAATGGAGGCCATGACTAAGAGCTGAGCCGTCAGCAGCCGCCAGCGTAGACCTTCAAACATAGTGCCTCTCTTAGCGTTAGATAAAGATTACTGGGGGGCGTTGGCTGCAGCAGTTTCTTTGAGCCGATAGCCTAAGCCATAGACAGTTTCAATCAGGTCATCAGGAGCGCCCACCGCCTTCAGCTTTTGCCGCAGGCCGCGAATATGGGCTTTGACGGTAGCCTCTTCTGGCATCACCTCAAAAGACCAAAGCTGCTCTACAATCTGGGCACGGCTAAAAACCCGTCGCTGGTGGCGCAGAAACAGCTCTAAAAGACTGTACTCCTTGGGACTTAGCGGCACCTGTTCATCCTGATAAAACACTTCGTAGGTGCTGGGATCTAAGCGCAAATCACCCCAGCTCAGCACTGGTGGCAAAGTGGCGCCGCCCCGGCGAATCAGGGCACGAATGCGGGCCGAGAGTTCCTTGAGATCAAAAGGCTTGACCAGGTAGTCATCAGCACCGGCGTCCAAACCGATAACGCGATCGCTGACGGTATCTTTTGCCGTCAGCATCAAAATCGGCGTAGAGTCCCCCTTGGTGCGCAGCTTTTGACACAGGGTCACGCCGTCAATCTTAGGCAGCATGACATCGAGCAAAATCAGGTCGAACTCAAAGGTTTCAGCCAAATCCCAGCCCGATTCGCCATCGTAGGCGACTTCCACTACGTAGTGCTGATCCCCTAGCTCCTCCGCCAGGGCATCAGCAATTCTCTCATCATCCTCAACTAATAAAATTCGCATAGCGGCCACAACGCTTGGATAAGCTTATTGAGGCAAAAAGCGATCGCGGGCGTATCGCGCCTAAGACCGATTTTGCTGGCAGGCTAAAAACTAGCAGGGAGACAATTCAGCCTCTGGTAAGTTTTAGCCTGGCAGCGAACGGAAACAAAGCTTTATTGCGGCGCGATCGCCCCCTTGCAAGCCTGTAAAATCTGCTGACTCTGGGTGTCTAGTGCCAGCGGATAGCTTTTGCTCAAGTTAAGGGACTGGCCGATCAGCGGCTGGGGCTGAGCCGTAGCCACTCTGGCCTCATCGGCCAAAGGCACCGAAAAGGGCACGAACGTTGCCGTCATCGGCTCCTGCACGTTTAGCTCCATTGCATTTGGCGTTAGCGTACCGGAGAAACAGCTATAGTCTGAGGCTGGCCGGTAAAAGGCACCGACGACCTGATCTGCCTGAGTTTCAAACACCATATATTCCTGACCGAGCTGCCCTATTTCGGGACTCTCGCCGTAAAGGAAGCGCTGTTTCTCAGACCCCAAAGCCTCATTGATAGTTCGGTTAGAGACTTTAGGTAAAGTGGGTACGGGTGCTTCACCCCTGGCGGGCTGCAGGCGACTAAATCCACCTAGCAGCATCAGGGCGGCCAAGGGAAACCGGAGTTGTGAAAGTGGAAGCTGTGACATGAGATTTACTCCAATTGTCAACTTTGTCAGTAGGGCCAAAGCCTAAGGAGGTTATCAGGAGCAGTTTTTAGACCTTGTCTCCTGATATATACGCAAACTACAGGCTGACCCTGCTTGAATAGCCTGAGGGCTAAGGCGTCGTTGTCGGCGGTTCACTCGCATCTTCCTCAGACGTTGGGTCCTCTGGCTCAGCCGCCGGATCGATGGGTTCGTCAGGGGGTGCTGCGGGCTGTTCGGTAGGGGCTTCTTCGGTCATGGGATCAACGCCGTCAGTCTCTGAGGGCTGGCAGGCCGCGCTCAGGCTGACCAAACCTAAGAAGAAAGCTAGGGGAATGGCGGTCTTTTTAAAAATCATGGGTCAATCTCCTATACATTTTTGGTAATAGCATTTGGGGATGGGCCAGCCCAAGGCTTGTCAGGACTGGCTTTCACAAGCTAGGACAAGATAGGTAGGACAAAAAGATAGGTAAAGAGCTGTCAGATCTAGAGCCATTTAGCGATCGCCGATCAGGCTCTAAAGCCAGAGAACATTTGCGACTGAAAGAAGTAGCGGGCACCGCTGACGTTGCGCCCCTGCTCCGAAGCCAGATAGGCACACATCCGCGACACTTCTTCCGGCGGCAAGACAAAAGCATCTTCCGGCTCAGCCACTGGCGTTAGATCGTCATTCCAGTGCTTTAGCTTGGAGCAAAGACAGTGAGCGCGAATACCGCTGTGAGACTGCACCTGATTGAAGCGCTCAATAAAGGCGGTAATCCAGGCCTGCATCGCCAGCCCATAGGGAGCGGCTTCTGGATGCTCCAGGCTGGTTTCAGAGGCGATCGCAATAATGCTGCCATAAGTCTGCTTCAGGTAGGGCAGCGAATATTTAATCATCAGGAAAGTCGATCGCAGGATATCTAGGACCTGATCAAACTCGCTGATCAAATAGCTATCTAAAGAAGCCCAAGAGGGAGGTTCAGCCCCGCAGATCAGACTATCAATCTGACCATACTGGCGAATCGCCGTTTGGACACAGTGCAGTGCATGTTCAGGCTGGGCTAGATTACCCAGATACGAACTGGCCGAGCAGCCCTTACGCCGCAGGTAGCTCACTACCCGGTGCAAAGATTCTTCGCTCTGACCGTTGACGACGACGTGAGCGCCCTCAGCGCCAAAGCGCTGGGCAATCCCCGCCCGAAAAGGCGTATCGACGCAAGTGATAATCGCCACCTTGCCCGTGAGTCGGCCAGTCAGCGCTGGCATAGGCAGCGTATCTTCAAAGGCCGAAGCCGCTACGGGTGACGGCACCATGACTTGACAGCTTAGATCTTGAGACATTTCTGAAATCTCCTTCAGTGAAAATGTCGGTAGTCAAAAGCTTCAGTACTGGGCTTGACCACCTTGACCTAAACTTTAGGGAGTAAAAGTAAAAAAGTTGATAACCGCGTATTTACTGGGATTGGCCCGATAGGGTAAAAGCGGCCCAGTCGCGTGGGTGGGGATATTGCTGCATCGTTGTTAACATGGCCTGTCTCAGTGCCTGGGCGTAGCTGGGAGTTTGCTGGAGTTGCTGGTAGAAAGTGGTCATCAAATCAACCGTAGAGGTGTCGGAAATGGCCCACAGCGAAACCAAAACGCTAGGAGTCCCCGCCGCCATCAGCGATCGCGAGAGGCCTATCACGCCGTCGCCGGTAATCGTGCCGCGCCCGGTATCACAAGCACTCAGCACCACCAGATCAGCCTGAAGCTGCAGGTTAAAAATTTCGCTCGCCGTCAGCCAGCCGTCGGCTCCAGCACCGGGAGCCAGCGCTAAAGCCCCCGGTATCCCCAGGTCAGGAATATCCTCCAGTAAACCGTGAGTTGCCAGGTGAACCAGCCGCGCCTGGGAGAGCTGCTGCTTGACAGCGGTTTCGCTAGCGGCAGCCCCCACTAGGGCCTGGGTGTTGAGCAACTGGGCGATCGCCTGCGCTTCTGTGGCCGCACCGGGCAGAGCGGCTAAGGGAGATCGTGTAGCATTTGGTAAAGCGGGCATAGCTGGATTGCCCACAATCAGCGCCGACATGGTGGGGGAAAACTGCTGCTGGTTGAGCTGCTGCGTCAAGGACAGGGTTTGAATAGACGGGGCGGTCAGCAGAGTATGACGCTGCACTAAATATTCGCCAGTGCTATCCTGCAGGGCCGCGAAGGGCACTAAAAACAAGGTTTCTTGGGGAATAAACACCACTGGGGCCGAGGCATCCCCAGGCAGTAAATCAGCGATGGGAGCAATTAGGCGCTGATGCAGCTCACGCAGCGGCGTTGTTGCCTGACTGACAGGCTGAGGCGAGGCGACAACACCGATACTGCGATCGCCCCCGGCCCCTAAAGCGGTTCGCACTGCTCTCACCTGCTCTATCAGCGATCTGTCAGTTTGGAGGTTGACCTGCCGCAGAGCGATCGCGCCGCTGGGCTGCACCACCCAGATCAACAGCGTGGTTTCTTGGGCCTCCTGAGTGAACTGAACAGCGGCGCTGTGGGGGGTTTGAACAAACTGATCTCGCAGAATGCTGTAGGTAACAATCGTGGTGTTTTGGGCAGCGGCAATCTGCTGAATCTGGCGAACGTTGGGAGCTGCTAGGCTGGCCTGCGGGCGATCGAGCCGCCGCGCCATCAGTTCTACAAAGGCTCTAGCCCGGCCACGCTCGGACACTTCTAGGGCTGGCAGAGACTTCTCTTGCGCTACTAGCACTGTCTGCAGATTGCGATAGGTATCGGCCTGAGTTTCAAAAATTGACACCTTGAAGCTGTCGTTATTGCCCAGTCCGGCTCGCAGCGACTCCCACACCGTCACGCCCTGATAGAGCAGCCTCTCGGCTTCGCTAAAGCGCTGCAGTTGAGACAGCACATCGCCTAAATTATTTAGGGCAATGCCTTCCCCTAGCTTGGCTCCCAGGGTCTGCGATAGCTGCAACGCTTTTCGGTAAGGGGCCTCCGCCTGAGTAAACTGCTGCTGGTAGCTATAAACCGTCCCCAAGCCCAACCATGCCTGAGCGGTTTGCAGCGGATCGGTGATAGCCTGGGCGATCGCTAAACTCTGCTCATATGCTGCCACCGCCTCTCCATAGCGTTCTAAGCGACTGTAGGTATGGCCCAAATTTCCTAAAGCCTGAGCTTCTCCATAGCGATCTTGAATCGATTTCGCTAAGACCAGTGCCTGTTGCTGCTGCTCTAACGCTGGCTGGAGCTGATTTTGAGCCAGGTAGGCACTGCCCAGGTTCCGCAGAGTCAGCGATCGCCACTGCGGCACAATGGCTTCGGGGAGCTGGGCTAAGGCAGACTGATAGTGAGCGATCGCGCTTTCATAGTCGCCTAGCGCTGCATGGGTAGCGCCGATTCCCGACTGAGCCATTCCTGCCTCAACTGAGTTTGAGCGAGCTTGCGATAGGGCTAAAAGGTCTTGATAGTGGCTGAGGGCTTGAGCATAGTCGGCCAGGACAAAGTGAATTGAGGCTAGGTTGTTGAGGGCGTAAGTTTCCCAAGCGGCATTTTGGTATTCGCGGGCTACCGCCAGATTCTGCTGGTAGCACTCAATGAGAGGCGTGTAGAGGCTGGGGGACTGCTCCTGAGCTGTTTCTCGCAGAGTTTCCAGCAGGGTGGGACAGGACTGCATCTGCGGCGATAGGGCCAGGGTCTGCACTGGCCCACTACCCACTTGGGGCTGATTGGGAATGTTGGCCGGCGAGATAATCTGATACTGAACGGTGGTGCTGCCACCTTCACCCGGCAGAATTAAAATCGTGGGCGTCAGCGGTCCCAGATTCAAAGCATCAAAATTGGCAAATAAGCTAGGGTCTAACTCCAAGAGTCCTCTCCCTAACCGCAGTCCAGTGGGTAGATAGGCAGGCGCGATATCTACCGGGCTGGTCGGCTCCAGCTTAAGCAAGGGCGCTTCTGGCAGAATGCCGCGAATAATGGCAACGGGTTCAATCGCGGGGGCTAGGCCCAGCGGCTCGCCCACCAAAACTGGCTGACCGTCAGCTAGCAGCCAAGGGGTAGTTAAGTTGGCGGCAGGAGCTAGATCGGGTGGCAGAATATCGGGATCACGCTCAAATATTTCCACCTGGCCGGTGCCGGTAGTGGGTTGGCCGGTAGGCGGCTGGCCGGTGGTCGGCTGGTTGGGGTTGGTAGTTTGAGCCCGCAGGGGAGCAACACGACTGCCGCTTATGGCTAACAGACTGGCAGCCGCAATGACCGTTGTTCTGAAGCGATAGAAAGCGCGATCGCGGTCGGGCCGTGACATTCCTGACCTCCTGAGCTACAGAGCCATACCTATGATCTTGCTTCGACAACGGCTCTAGCCTTTCCGCCAGGTTTTAGAATTGTTTGCAAAGGGCGATCGCTGATTCGACAAACATTTCCACTAAAGCCGCCAAGATTGCTTTCTGTTCGCTCAGCCCTATCGGTCCTGTCTTTTTAACTAGCCACGCCTTATCCACAAATTGATCAGCTTGCTGTTCGGGATTTGAAACTACTGTTTTAGGCGAAATGCCAGTACCTGAGTGGGTTGATCGGCCTCAAAATTGTTGTCGCTAATTAAAATTAAGCTGCGATCGCCGCCAGGCAGGTCTGGTCCCAGCGTCATCCCTTCAAAGTTATCGAGCGGCACATCCAAATCGGCCAGGTTCAGGAGCAGACGCTTTTGAATTGGTTGAATACCGCTCACATCCCCTTTGAGACTCTCAACCGTGGAAATATCGGTGGCACCGCCTGAGGAGAGCTGATATAGGCGAATATCAAAGCCTTTGAAGCCCAAAGAGCGCTCCATCGCCAGGAAATGTCCCCCTTGATCTAGGGTCAGCAGCTCACTCAGCCCCGTCAGCAAGGTTCCGGTTGGTCCCATATCCAGCGGGTAGAGATGTTCTGAAATCAGCGTAGACTGATCCTGACCGATGAGATAGTGCAGGAAGCGATTTTTAGGGGCGATCGCAACATCAGCGTCTAGATCCTGCTGCAGCGGCCCTTCGGTAGCCAAAAAGACGCGAAAAGGTTCTACCCAAGCCGCACTGCCCGGCAGAGCATTAATCGTCAAAGACTCAAAGCTGAGATTGTTTTGGACCCCCTTGGCGGCTGACTCCTCTGGCAGGTAACGTTCTGGGAGGCGAAAACGGGTTTGCAGCTGGCCGCCGTCTAGATCGTATTCGTTGAGCTGGGGGATATCTGCCGTATCGCCTTCGCTGACGACAAATAGGCTTTGGCGAGGCGAGAGGGCCAGCCCTTCAGGATCGAGCTGATTGGGGGCATAGGGTTTACCCGCAGCATCTTGGAGCTGAGTCACCTGCTCAATGGCGATTTGTCCTAAAGTCGTAGTTGGTGCGGTGGGGACATCTAGCCGCAGCGTATAAAAGCGCGGCGGAGCGATATTGCCGCGATCGTCAGATAGGACATAAAAGCGATCGCGCTGGACGTCATAGGTAATTGCGGAAAGTCCGCCTACAGTCGTCCCTTCGAAGTCCTGCTGCGGCAGCTCGTAGCGACCTAGATAGTCTAGCGATAGATCTAGAAATAGCCGATCTTCAGCGCTCACCTGAGGAAGAGAGCAGCTTGTAAGGAAGAAGCTGCCTACAAAGCTCAGCAGCACCGCAATTAATTGAAATAGCCTGCCCATACCAACCTGCAATCCATACTCTCTGCACTTAGCAAACACCAACTCTGAGTCAACAGTCTGGTTGACCCAGCAGCAGACGATAGCACCAGAATTCTAACGCTTTTCTGAGAGAGGCTTTTACTGCAGCTAGATCCCAAAAAGCTTTGCGGAGAACATGGCTCAGTCATGTCTGAGACAGAGGGCAGCCGGTTGAGCTTCGATTAATATGAATAATCCATTCCCCTATTGAAATCTGCTCAAACCTATGTCTTATCGACTCACCACTAAAGAATCCTTGCCAGACGGCATTAGGCGGATTGCAAGGGAACAGCTAGATAAGGCGATCGCTCAGCTAGCCCATCAAACCACCGACAACCAAGAAGAAGCCATTCACGATGCCCGCAAGCGCTTCAAGAAAATTCGGGCGGTCATCCGTTTGGTGCGTAGTGAGCTGGGCGAAGCCGTCTATCAGCAGGAGAATAGCTGCTTTCGTGAGGCCGGACGCCAACTCTCAGAAGTGCGGGACGCGCAGGTTCGCATCAACACGCTAGAAGCCTTAGCACAGCATTTTGCTGACACCGTCGAGTCAGATGCCTTTAGCTCAGTCCGCAGAGCTTTAGACGCCTACAGCGAAGCCACTCAGCACTATGTAATCCAGGAAGAAAGTGCCGTAGACATGGTGCTGCCTCAGCTAGAGATTGCCCGCGATCGCATTGCCACCTGGCCGCTCAAGCACCACCGCTGGTCCGCCCTAAAACCCAACATTGACAAGACCTACGGGCGCGGCTTGAAAGCCTTTCATGCCGCTTACAAAGACAACACCGCTGAAAATATGCACGAGTGGCGCAAGCGGGTGAAATATTTTTGGTACGATCTGCGCCTGCTCAGGCCCCTCTGGCCCGACATGATGAAAGCTTGGGCCAAGCAGGCCAGCACTTTAGCCGACTATCTGGGCGACGACCACGATTTAGCCGTGCTGCGGCAGTTTATTCTTAGTCAGCCCAAGCGCCTGCAGGGCAATGAGCAGCTCGAAGTTCTAATTACGCTAATTGACCACCGCCAAGCCGAACTGCAAACAGCCGCCCGGTTTTTAGGTGAGCGTCTCTATGCCGAGAAGCCCAAGCACCTGACCCGGCGGCTAGAAACCTACTGGGACGCTTGGCAAACGAAGGCTCACCAGCCTGCGAGGAAGCGCCTAGATAAGTCGGCATTGTTGAAAAGTTTGGCGATCGCCTAAGCCGCCAGCGGCATCGAAGCTTCTAGCAGCACTTTTTGATAGAACTGCTGCAGCTGACCTGTAGCGGCGGCCCAGCCCCATTTCTCAGCTTCTAACCGGGCACTGCGGCGCATCAGCTCTCGCTCCGTCTTGGCGGCGAACAGGCGCTGAGCGGCCGTAATAGCTCCTTGCTCGTCAGCCGGATCAAACATGAAGCCGTTGACGCCGTTGGTGACAATATCGGGAATGCCGCCAGAGTCGGCTGCTACCACCGGACAGCCTGCCGCCATTGCCTCTAGCAGCACCAGTCCTAGGGTTTCCGTACGGGAAGGAAAGACAAAGACATCGGCAGAGGCATAGGCGGCTGCTAACTCTTCGCCTGCTAAATAGCCCACAAAGTTGGTCGCCGTTCCGGCAAAGTGCTTTTCCAGCTCCTCGCGGTAGGGGCCATCTCCCACTAAGGCTAAGCGCGCCCCCGGAATTGATTCTAAAACAGGCTTGATCCGATCCACCTCTTTCTCAGCCGAGAGCCGACCAATATAGAGCAGCAGCGGCGCTTCTGGATGCCCCTGACTCAGACGCGATCGCATTTCCTGACTTGCCAACTCTGGCCGAAATAGATCGGTATCGACTCCTCGCTGCCACACCTCAACCCGCTCAATACCGTGATCGCTCAGCTCACTCTGCATCGCCGTCGAGGTGCAGAGATTGACCGCTGCCTGGTTGTGCATGGCCTTGAGCAGCTCCCACAGCACACCTTCAAACATACCTAGGCCGTAGTGCTCTAAATATTTAGGCAGATGGGTATGGTAAGACGCCACCAGCGGGATATTCAGCACTTTGCTGTAGTAAATCCCCGAAACGCCCAAGAAGGCCGGATTGACCACATGAATCAAATCGGGCTTGAACTCTTCCAAATAGGCCCGAATCAAGGGTCTGGGGAAAGCCAGCTTCAACTCTGGATATAGAGGCAGCGGAAAGCCTGGAATACCGCAAATTCGAGATCCCTTGTACTCTCGCAGTCCCCCATCTGGGCAAAACACCACGACCTCATTGCCCTGGCGCTGCAGGTGTTCAACCGTGTGCTTTAAGCGAGTGACAATACCATCGACCTTGGGGAGAAACGTTTCGGTAAATAGAGCAATACGCATACGAGTTTCGGAGCTGGGGATAGGCGAGTCGGCTTAAAAGAGGCAACAGAGCTAAAAGGGAACGAATCAGCAGATGATGAAAAAAGGGGATAGCAGGTATTCAGCCCCACTATCCCCCTTTTAGCTATTTATTCCACTTAACTTTGGGTAGAATCTGCTTCTCGTCTACCCGCGATTTGTACTTGACGGCAAAGTTAAGCAACGAATCCAGCAGCGAGTCTGAGAGGTAGTGCGGCTCTAGCCCCAAATCCTTCAGCTTGGTGTTCTTGGCATTGAAGTAGTGTTCTTCTAGCTCTACCCGTGGGTTTTCAAGATTGTTAATTTCAACCTTTACCCCCATAGCTGTGCCTGCCTTCTGCACCATCATCGCCAAATCAGAGATGCTGAACATTTCAGTGAACTGGTTGAAGACGCGGAACTCACCCCGATCGGCTGGATTACTCACCGCAATCTCAATGCAGCGCACCGTGTCACGGATATCGAGCAGTCCGCGGGTTTGTCCACCCGAACCGTATACCGTCAGCGGATGACCGATGGCGGCTTGAATACAAAAGCGGTTGAGGGCTGTGCCGAAGACACCGTCATAGTCGAGCCGATTGATTAACAGCTCATCCATTCCCGTTTCTTCGGTGAGGACGCCGTAGACAATGCCCTGGTTTAGATCAGTAGCCCGCAGCCCCCAAATCTTGCAGGCAAAGTGAATATTGTGGGAGTCGTGGACTTTGCTGAGGTGATAGAAAGAGCCAGGCTGCTTAGGATAGGGCAGGGTATCTTTGCGACCATTGTGCTCAATGGTGATATAGCCTTCTTCAATATCGATGTTGGGGGTGCCATATTCGCCCATTGTCCCTAGCTTAACCAGGTGGCAGTCAGGGAAATGCTCACGAATCACGTAGAGCAGATTGAGGGTGCCAACTACGTTGTTGACCTGGGTGAGAACCGCATGTTCTCGGTCAATCATGGAGAAGGGCGCCGAACGCTGCTCGCCAAAATGGACTACTGCCTCTGGCTCAAACTTGAGCATGGCCTCTTTCAGGAAGGCGTAGTTGTTGATATCGCCTACAAACAGATCGATTGACTTACCTGTTAGATCTTGCCACCGCTGCAGCCTAGCCTGGATGGGAGCAATGGGTGTTAAGGTTTCAACGCATAGCTCCATGTCCCAATGCCGCCGCACCAAGCTATCTAGAATGGCAACGTCGTGACCTTGGTTAGAAAGGTAGAGCGCAGTTGCCCAACCGCAGTATCCATCACCGCCAATAACTAGGACTCTCATTTGACTCAAGCTTTAAACTTTTATGCTGACACTCGCTCAGTCTGACAACCCAAGGATCATCAGAAGATGATAGGTAGTTTACCAGGTTACGACGACACAACTACCCCTCAAAAATGAGCTGGACTGAGTTCCAAAAAGCAGAGTTAAGCACCTGACAATCAAAGGTCATGGCGCAGCAAAACTTTGATTTTGGGGCAACAGCACCTTTGATCCTAGGGGCGATCGCCTACCAACGCAAACGATGGGCAGAGCAACCTCACAGGCTATGCCGGCGACTTTTAACTAAAATTAGCTGCCGCTTTGACTCAGGGAAGGTTTAGAGATTTTTATTGACGCTATAAGCCTGATTTTTATCTACCTTTTGCAAGAGCTAGATTAGGAACAGGCTTTGCCAGCATGGCAAAACCGGCAGCGCTTTCAGCTTGAGACGATATATCAGCCAACCGAGCTGCAGCTATTTTTCAAAGCCTTAATTTTGATAAAAAGTAAGGATGGTCAAGCCGCTGGTGGAAGGGTAAACCCACAAAAATCCCCCTGACAGGCAAGGGGACAAGCGTTAGCCTTTATTCATCGGCACAGCGAGCGGCACAGCTACGCCACCGCCTCGACTTCATCTTCTCGGAAGTGAGCCTTAAAATTTCGCTTCGACTCTTCTACCGGAAACTCTACGCAAACCGGGAAATTGGCACTAATTTTTCTGCCCTGCCATTCATCTAAAATTTGTACGATCGTACCTTCTAACCCATTAGCGTCAAAGGGCTGGTTGCGATGGAGGGGGTGATTATAAAACGTAATTGAGGTTTTAACGCGAACGCGATCGCCAACTTTCATAAGCGTATTGAATACTGACCTTCGAACCGCCTCTACAGCGCTGATAGACTGATGGGCTTGCAACCTTATTATCTTTGCACAGGATTGCCCCATCCTAGCCTCAGGAATCAGGAATCCTGCTGTTAGGTCACTCCAGCGTCTCAACCGGGCTAGACTCTGGCGCTGGGACAGGTTGCAGACTAGAACGGCTCAGCCACCACCACAAAGCCCCCGCCGCCAGAGCCAGCAAAATCAGCACTGAGAGGGCGCTGAGCCAGGACTTTTGCGATGAGGCTTCATTATCTGAAACCTCTAGATCGGCCCCATCCTCGCTTTGATCTGTCTCGCCATAGAGCAGTGCCCTAGAGGCTTCCGTCATTTCGTAAGACAGCGTATCCTGCAGCGTCGCTAAGCGTCCGGTCGGATCAGTAGCGGTTGTTTCTGGCCCCAGACTGCAGCGCATCAGCGCCACAGCCGTATTGTCATGGCCGTTCTTCTGATTGGCTAGCTCTAGCCAAGATTCTGCTGCCGCTTCTAGAGACACAATATCTTTTACAATCAGGCCAATGTAGTTGGCCCAAGATTCTTCCACCCGCTGATTGTCGCTAAGACCGTCAGAACACAGCAGCAACACCCCGCTCTCTTCAATCACAAATCGCTGAATGTGAGGATGCAGCAGGCTAGACTCGCGAGTACCGATCGCCTGGGTGAGCGCTGCGGCGTTTTCCTGCTGTTGCGCTATTGCCGATAGGCTATGGGCAGCGCTGACTTCCCGGTTTGCCAAGCTATCATCAACCGTCAGCAAATGACAGTATTCCGGCGTGATCCAGTAGGCGCGGCTGTCTCCCACATGCACGATATATAGCTCGTTGGTGGCCTTCCAGCCGCTGGCGGTGCGGATGCGCTGGGGTAGCTGCAGCGCCATGACCAAGGTGGTGCCCATGCGCTGGCGATCGGCGCGGCCTTGACTGTCATTCTGGCTGGCAATCAGGTTGTTGATGACGCGAATTCCGGCTTCGAGCTGTTCCGCCACCAGATCAGGCGTCAGAATATCTTCTTGCTCTAGGGTTTCCCGCAGAAAAGCTTGGAGCTGGAGCTGCAGCGATCGCACCACAATTTGACTCGCCACTTCTCCCCCTTCGTGCCCGCCCACGCCATCGCAGACAATGGCGATATTAGGCACTGGCGGCGCTGCGGTACGCGATCGCTTGGCGCTGCTATGGTCAGGGTAGCAAGCATCTTCGTTGCGCACTTGGCTGGGGCCAGCACTGGTGAGTCCCGTAGTCTGGAGCTGCAGCGACGCGGTTGCAGTCAGGTTCAGCAGCAGGCGGTTAAGCTGAGCCGTAATCTCATCGGCGGCGACTTGAGGATGGCGCAGCTGCTCAACGAGGCTACGCAATCCGTCTACCAGGGGCAGACGCGCCCCCGCCACCAGCCCTTGCCAAGCTTCAGCCAAGTCAGCCAAACTAGGCGTCGGCACTGCCACAAACTGCCGCAGCCGCACCCGCCAGCCCTCCACGCGCACCTCATCTTCCAGCGAGAGCAGACTCGCTGCCACCCCCAGTTCACAGAGCGGTTGCCAGAGCTGCCAAAGCTGCCAGAGCCAGTACGCCTGCCGGGCGGGCGGCGTCATTGCCCAAACTGTTTTCAGGGCCGGATAGAGCTGTCCGCCCCGGTTGATCGGGGCGTTTTCCAGCAGTAGTAAATCCGCCTGGGCTTCAGTTTTGAGGACATCGTAGACCCCTGGGACGTGTAGCCGCTGGGGATAGGCCTTGAGATAGGGAACAGCGGCTTCTGGCAGGTCAGGAGGCGGTGCAATAGCCGCTGCTGGGGTTAGATCCAGCCAAATTCCCGGAGCGACAACCCGATAGCGATCGCCAAAAGTGTCTCCTACAGCAATCGTCTCGGCTGCGGTTCCGGTAACCCAGAGATAGCGTTTTTGAGGAGTAGACGGCGACTCAGAGCGGGTCATAGGCGCAGGAGGATGACGACGGGTACCCTTACAACAAGTTAACCGGAGCTTCCAGACTCAGACGGAAAGGCTAGATTAATCCTAGAGGATTTTTGCAAATAGGCCGTTGTCGTCAGAGATGAAATCTGCGGAATTGACCTCGAATCTTGTGAATTACTTATTTGAGAGAACTCGATTAAACCATGAGCCTTGCCTTGTTTTGGGTTTTAGTGGGGGCGGCGCTCTGCATGATGGAGCTGCTAGTGCCTACAGAGTTTATAGAATCTGCTCTAGGAATTAGCGCTTTCTTAACAGCCCTGTTAACGCCAGTTGTACCGCAGTTCGAGTTTCAGGTGGGACTGTGGATGGTCTTTTCGCTGGCGCTGCTGTTTTTGCTGAAGCGACTCGTGCCGCAAAAGACCCCCCGCATTCTGATGGACTCTACTGAAGCCCGCACCCTAACTTCGATTGCCCCCGGCCAGCCGGGAAGAGTGTTATATGAAGGCAACTCCTGGCAGGCCCGCTGTGAAGACAATCGGCTGGCGATCGCCGCCGATCAGCCCGTTTTAGTCGTGGGTCGCAACGGCAATACGCTGCTGGTTCTACCTGAAAGTGAACTGCATTAATTAGGAATTTAAACTATGAATCCGTTTACGTTTTTGATTGTTTTAATTTTTGGCGGCTCTATTGCCGCCAGCTCTGTCAAAATTGTCAACCAAAGCGACGAAGCCTTGGTAGAAACCCTGGGTAAATACAACGGTAAAAAGCTGTCCCCTGGCCTCAACTTTTTAGTGCCATTTGTAGACAAAATTGTCTACAAGCAGACGATTCGAGAACGGGTTTTAGACGTGCCGCCGCAGCAGTGCATCACCCGCGACAACGTTTCAATTAGCGTTGACGCCGTCGTCTACTGGCGCATTGTCGATATCGAAAAGGCTTACTACAAGGTCGAGAGCCTACAATCGGCAATGGTCAATCTGGTACTGACCCAGATTCGGGCGGAGATGGGCAAGCTGGAACTGGACGAAACCTTCACCGCCCGCTCTGAAATCAACGAGCTGCTGCTGCGAGAACTGGTCTCGCCCGCCACTTCCAAAGCAGGTCAAGG
>NZ_JASATW010000002.1:0-52413 GCF_030405905.1 Sphaerothrix gracilis Ecp01 | reverse complement strand
TACAGAGTTTATAGAATCTGCTCTAGGAATTAGCGCTTTCTTAACAGCCCTGTTAACGCCAGTTGTACCGCAGTTCGAGTTTCAGGTGGGACTGTGGATGGTCTTTTCGCTGGCGCTGCTGTTTTTGCTGAAGCGACTCGTGCCGCAAAAGACCCCCCGCATTCTGATGGACTCTACTGAAGCCCGCACCCTAACTTCGATTGCCCCCGGCCAGCCGGGAAGAGTGTTATATGAAGGCAACTCCTGGCAGGCCCGCTGTGAAGACAATCGGCTGGCGATCGCCGCCGATCAGCCCGTTTTAGTCGTGGGTCGCAACGGCAATACGCTGCTGGTTCTACCTGAAAGTGAACTGCATTAATTAGGAATTTAAACTATGAATCCGTTTACGTTTTTGATTGTTTTAATTTTTGGCGGCTCTATTGCCGCCAGCTCTGTCAAAATTGTCAACCAAAGCGACGAAGCCTTGGTAGAAACCCTGGGTAAATACAACGGTAAAAAGCTGTCCCCTGGCCTCAACTTTTTAGTGCCATTTGTAGACAAAATTGTCTACAAGCAGACGATTCGAGAACGGGTTTTAGACGTGCCGCCGCAGCAGTGCATCACCCGCGACAACGTTTCAATCAGCGTTGACGCCGTCGTCTACTGGCGCATTGTCGATATCGAAAAGGCTTACTACAAGGTCGAGAGCCTGCAATCGGCCATGGTCAATCTGGTACTGACCCAGATTCGGGCGGAGATGGGCAAGCTGGAACTGGACGAAACCTTCACCGCCCGCTCTGAAATCAACGAGCTGCTGCTGCGAGAACTGGATATTTCTACCGACCCTTGGGGGGTGAAGGTGACACGAGTAGAGCTACGCGACATTGTCCCCTCTAAGGCAGTGCAGGATTCAATGGAGCTGCAAATGGCAGCAGAGCGACGCAAACGGGCCTCGGTGCTCACCTCTGAAGGGGAACGGGAAGCTGCCGTCAACTCCGCTAGGGGACGGGCCGAAGCGGACGTTCTGGCGGCAGAAGCGCGGCAAAAAGCGGCAATTCTAGATGCCGAAGCCGATCAAAAGGCGATTGTGCTGCGGGCACAGGCGTTTCGGCAAGAACAGGTATTGAAAGCTCAGGCAACTTCAGAGGCAATGCAGGTCGTGGCCCGCACCCTCAAAGCCGATCCTACGGCCCGCGATGCGCTGCAGTTCTTGCTGGCGATGAACTACATTGAAACCACTGAAGAAATTGGCACCAGCGGCAGCAGCAAGGTGATGTTTATGGATCCGCGCAGCATTCCAGCAACGCTGGAGGGCATGCGATCGATTGTGGGGAATGTGGATGGAGTGGTGAACAACCAGACGGAATCATAGTCTTGGGGGGCGGCTTATCAGCCGTCCCCGATGCAAACCGCCCCCAGGTTAGCCCAGGAGAATTTGAGAGGGATCCATTATCCAAAATTCTTCTGATTCTTCGGTGAAAGCAATTGGCAATACAGTCTCCAAATTTTCGGGGGGATTTGGCACAATATAATACGTTGTCATTTCACCAAAATTGGGACAGGCATTGGCGGCGACAATGCCGGCCTCAACGGCTCGCTTCACCTCAGACAGCGGCCCCCGTATTGACACAAACTGACGACCACTATCAGCCTGCTCCTGTTTTACCAGCGTGACGCGACCCGCTTTTACCATCGCATCTGCCGCCGCTAAAACTGCCGGGAACGTCTGGGTTTCAACGACCCCCACTGCAATCGGCATGTTCAATTAACTCCTAAGCTTCTAGCCCTTAACTATACCTTGATTGCGCTGGGTTCAGCGATCGCCGCAATAATTCGTTCGCAGCCTGATTCTGGTCTGGCCCAGTCACAGCGACAGTCCTTTGGATCGCCCCAGCAGAGACTCAGATATAGCTCGCTGCGGGTAGCGTCAATTTCGGCCCATTCGGTCGAGTCAATCAGCGATTCTACATGGTCCAGCGTTGTCGGCTGCGGCGGACGCCCCGCTAACCACAGCCGCATAGTACCGATAGACTGACGCCAAAAAGCAATCACAGCGGCCTTAGCCTCGATTAAGGTGCGCTTGTCCTGAGCGATCGCCGTTAGCTGCGGGTGCAGTTCGGGGAAGCGAATCGACTGCCCGTTAAAGCGGCAGGTATGCCAGACCAAACCGGAAACATCGTGTTCGCGCTGATATTCATGTACCTGCGCTCTAAAATCTTGAATCGCAAAAACCTTGCTGAGCTTTTCAGAGCCTAGTGCTTTGGCAACAACTGAGTTATTGAGGCGATCGCTTGAAGACAGCAGCACTCGTTCGCCTCTCCAGGCTGCTCGGAGTTCCTGATCCAGAATTTCCAGCAGTTGCTCAGTTGTATAGCTCATCAAGTCTTCCAGGTGAGCAAGGTGCCTTTATTCTATCAGGGTCGCCGGCGATAGGGGGCGATCGCGTGAGCAGTTAGTATTGACAAAGCCCGCTGCAGGCAATAAGAACTCTAACCTACGATCAATATCGGCCTAAACTATCCATTAGCAACTGATAAAATCCGGCGGCATCCACCGTTTGCATCACCGTGGCATTGGCCGACTGCATCACCCCCGGCAAAAAATCGACGACGCTGCGACCTAAATTAAGCTCACCTTGGGTTTCAATCGCCACTCTCGCCGCCTGCCCCACAAACAGATCGGGCTTTAGTAAATAAGCGATGACACAGGGATCGTGTAGCGGTGCCCCCGGCAGGCCATGTTTCACCGCATCAGCCACACCATAATAAGCCAGCAGATCGGCAGCGGCCTGACTCACAGGAGAACCAATCGCCCGCATTTTCCCCAAGCGTTCCGGCGTGGTTAAGACCTGATGAGTTACGTCCAGACTCAGCAGCGTTAGCTTAGCGCCTGACTCGAATACCACTTTGGCAGCGTGAGGATCGACATAAAAGTTGAATTCGGCTGAGGGGGTGACGTTTCCCCGCGCGATCGCCCCACCCATAATCACAATTTCCTCAATGTTTTGCCCAATGGCGGGCTGCTGAATCAGGGCGATCGCGATATTGGTCAGCGGCCCCAGCGCGGCGATGGTAATGGGCTGCTGCGCCTGGGTTAACTGCTCAATCAAAAAGCTGACGGCGTGCTGCGATCGCAGCGGCATCGTTGGCTCTGGCAGCTCAGCCCCCTCTAGCCCACTACTGCCATGCACGTGCTCCGCCGTCACCAGAGTTCGCATCATCGGTCGGGGACAACCAGCATAAACGCCAATCTCGGTTCGTCCTGCGAGCTGGCAAATTTTACGGGCGTTTTTCTCAGTCAGCACCAGCGGCACGTTGCCAGCAACGGCGGTGATACCGAGCAGATTTAGCTCAGGAGCGGCGAGGGTAAGCAGAAGGGCGATCGCATCATCCACACCGGGATCGCAGTCGATGATTAGAGGTAGAGGAGGCATGAGAAAGAAGGCGAAATTTTGATCGAAAATAGCATTAGAGGAATTATCAGTATCGATGACGTTTTTGATTGCTATGGCGTTGAACGCCGATGGTCATTAGTCCTAACCCATTATCCAGCGCGGCGACCGCAAAGATGCGATCGCTATTCTAATTACAGCTTGGGTAGAAGTGGGCGAGCTATTGCTGACGCCGAAGCGAAAGCTATCAGATAATTCACCATTGTTGCCCAACCGACTCAATAGCATCAGCTGTTTCGACCAATGCCTCTTGTCCTCCCAAAGCAAGGATGGTGCTAGTAAGCAGTGGCATGATCTCCAAAATCGCTTCACGGCTATGACAGGAGAGAGCCGATAGAACCTTACACCATTCCTCGTAGTCAAAGCTGAGCGTATTGGCATAGGGGAGCAAAGAAAATACAGCAATCGCTCTATAGAAATCAGCTTTAATAGCAAGACTAAGCTTAAAAACGTCTTCAAAAACTGTTGATGGGATTTTTGATGCAACATATTGAATAGCCTTAGATTTCTGCTCATCAGATTGAAGCTTTTCAAGTGCATCAATCACTTCTGACCATTTTTCAGGCTGTTTAAGCGCTCTACCGCACAGGATCAGAATGAAATAGTACTCTTTAGAAATCCCGTTTAATAGGCAAAAGAAGGATTCTTCAGTATTTGAAAAAATAACTGAATCATTCTCTATATAAGCGCTGAGTGCGAGTACACGTTCTGATTCATCTTGAATACTCTCGGCAACATTTATTGCCGTCAAAGCATGAAACTTTGGCATTTTGTCAGCCAATAAATACAAGGAAATAGCCTGATCAGACTCAAACCACAATCGTTGTATTGCATTAAGAGTAATTGGCCAAAGTTTGGGAATTTCAGGAGCTAATTCTTCTAGAACCCATACTTGGTAGATAGCACCCTGAATTTCTTGAACAGTTTTCAAAACCTCTGGCCAAATGTCAGGTATTTCTATAATTAAAAATTTGAAGGCTAGAGCTCTAGAATAGACATCCCGAATATCCCGTGTAGCTGCTAATGCCTGTGGCCATAGAGAAGGGTTATGAGAGGCCCATGCGCTTAAAGCCACAGCGCGATCATACGGTCGCTTAACTCTATTGATTAAATCCACGATTTTTGATTGAAGCTCTTCAGCCTCAGAAGAAAAGCGACTGATAGCTTTGATTTGCAAACCTTGATCCTTAATTATCTTTGTAGCTTCGAGTGCTTCTTGCCAGAGCTCTGGCTCACGTTTCGTCAATACGCCTAAAATCAGAGCCTTGTGGAAACTAGATTGAAACGAACGAGCAATCCCAATAACTTCACTTAACAAGCTTTTCGGAACATAGAGTATGAGATCGTTCAATATCTCAACTTGCGCTTGTTCATGTTTAATATCTTTAACAAGTTCAAGTACCTCGTGCCAAAGGTCAATGAATATTGGCGCTAATGCAACTAATGCTTCTGCTCGATGACAAATGTCATTAATCCCTTCAGCCCTTTTTAAACTTTCCTGGTATTTACGGCTAAGAGCTTTTTGAGTTTGCTTTCTTCGATTTAATATCGTTTTAATAACTGCTCCTATCGCAATAGATGAAGCATAAACGTCTTTGATATCTTCAGCGATTACCAGAACTTGTTCTAAATAAGAATTCGGGATATCAAAAATTATTTTTTTGATTGCCCATGCTCGTTGAATTTCTCTTCGAATAGACTGTAATGATTTAAGTGCGCTGTTCCATAGGCTGGGTTCTTGAGTGGCTAAGCGCCCCCAAGCACACGTTTTGAAATAGGGATCTGAGAAAGCCTCAGCTATCTCGCGGGCAAACGGTTTGAGACGAGGCATGCGAGTGGAAAGATAAATCATTGCCATTGACTGATAATCTTTATCTTGAATCCCCTTGCTGATTTTCAATGCTTCTTCTAACAGTCTCTCTGGCAGATGAAGAATGACTTCTTCAAGGCTTTTCCATCTATGCCAGGGAATTGTGAGCTGCTGAATGTGGGTCAGTCCTTGAGCCGGTGACCATCTACCCGTTTCTACCAATGCACCAATCAGCTCAGGAGGAAAGTTGAATGCCAAACTGTTTAATGAGGCTTTGATTAGGGCATAGCGGCACTGCAGAGCAATTGCCCTAGCGGGCTGTTTGTCAAATAGTCCATTTGCTAACCGCCAAGCTCTAGCCACATCAGCCACAAAAATCGCTGTCTGACCAAGACTGACACAGGCTTGATACCAACCATTTCTGCCATCCGGCATGGTTTCTTGGAGCAGCGCGTGAATTTGGTCGAACTGCTCAGCCTGCTCCAAATGCCAGGTCAAGTTAGTGTGAATGTAGCCATCATCAGGAAGAGTATGCCACTGCTCCAGTTCGGTTTTCTGTCGATACCGCGCAATGACATTTCTGTGAGCCTTGACCTTGGTCAATCCTAATCCCGGTAATTCATCCACGCTTTGAGGATTTGGAGGCGCAATCAAGAGTTTTTGTGCCAAATCGTGCATTAAGTCATGCATACGATAGGTCTGTGGTTGAGCAGCTCGCTGAATCAGTGCTTTGACACTCAAACGATGCAACACCTGCTCAGCTAATGCTTGAGATGTTTGCCACAACGTCATTGCCATCGTAGATGTAAGGCTAACGTCCTCTGGCGTAACGCCCAACCAGGCAAAGTGTGTGAGTAATTCAGGCTCACAGTGGAGCAGGCGTTTCAGGCTCAAATTAAAACATGCAATTAGGCTGTATTTCCGTCTTCTATGATCGAGGGAAGTTTCCTGTGAAACATCGCAAAAGTCAGTTGGACTGCAAAGATCAAAGGCTTCTAATCTGGCAACTTCCGTGTCAAATGCGGCAAACAGTGTGTGCCAGGTCATACCTTCTTCAATGTGCGAAACTGCTAGTTCTAAAGCAAGTGGTAAATAGCCTACCCGCTTTGCGAAAGCATATGCTTGCTCCTTCTCGTCGTCGCTTAACGATGCCTTCATTAGCTTTTTCGTGATCAGGTCAAGTGCCTGATTGGGGCTCATCACATCTAGAGAATATCGACGTGCTTGTGGAATTCGTGCTTCGCGCGTCGTAATCAGGACACAACAATCCGAGCTACCAACCCGAAAAGCCTCAGCATGTTCTGCATGCCAGACATCATCCACTACTAACAACATCTTCTTATCGGTCAGTAACCGTCTAAGATACGTCGTCGTGTCGAGTGGGTCTTTGGGTTGATACTTGTGATCGCCAAGTGCCCTAACCCAACTGCCCAGAAGCGGAAGAATTTTAGGTTGCTGGCCCAGCGTAATCCAAAGTACGCCATCGGAAAATCGATTTGTAATATCTCGATCATTCGCGATCGCCATTGCCAAAACTGACTTACCAATCCCTCCCAAGCCATAGATAGCGCTCATTACCAGAGTTCCAGGCTGGTTAGGCGTCTCTAGCAGTATTTGTTTGATGGCATTTTGATGTTCTGGTCTTTCTACGAAGTAGTACGGCAATGGCGGAACTTGAAAAGATAGACTTTTTGGTCGCTCAAATGGTTCGGAAACAACCGCCTGGCTCTCGAACTCAGAATGGTCTGGTAGACCATAATCAGCGGCTTCAAGCTCTAAATTAAATGCCTCGAACAAGTTCCTTATCGAGGTTGTATCCGCTGGCTTGATGCGATTGCGGATTTTCTTGATTGTCTTGATGCAGAGACTCCTGCCTGATTTGCGTTCAGTGCGTTCCTTCAGTTCTATTTGGGTGAAGCGTTGACCAAATTTTTCAGCGGCTTGAGCTGATGAGATTGCTGCCTCCAATCTGGTAAGACCATGATTTGTCAGGGTCACACCGCGATCTCGTTTATCCGCACACTTTGACTCTGGCAAGCTATTTTGAAGCTTACAATCAGATGAATTGAGAACTAACTTAAAGCCCTCAAAGACTCTCTGTAGAGAAGATTTCCAAACTGATCCAGTACGTCGCCGAATTTTGCGAAGGGTTGTCGTGCTTGTTCCTGCCTGTTGTGCTAGCTCAACTTGAGTAAACTTTTTAGCCTCATTAGATCTCTGTACTGCTGCGATCGTCGCCTCTAATCGATCAAGACCACGATTCGTGAGTACCACAAGTTGACGATGACTCATGGGACTTGCTGGGGGCAGATGACAACTCAGGAAAAAGCGGAAAGTTAAAGGAAACTTTCCCAACTTGCATCGATAGTATTCGATCCTTCTGATTAATGCCTGCGTGCTGAAACGTTTATTAGGAATAGCTTTCAGCGAACTGGAACAAAGTTTCCGCCAACTTTCAATAATTCTGCCCAACATTCCTTGAGAAGACAATGGGCTTCCCAGCAAACTAAGCCCATTCGTCTACTTAGCCAAACATCATGAGCTTAGACTTTTTCCAAAACACCGATCTCTTCCCCTTCGAAGGACGCGGCACCGTCGAGCGCACGGTAAAACCCTTCTATCCCGGTCGGGTGCGTTTTCAGGCGACCTACTGGCCCGCTCGTCTTTGGGATACCCAGTCTGCCGACAGCTTACAACCCGGTGCTCCTGTACAAATTGTCGGTCGCGAAGGACTCACCCTGCTGATTAAATCCCTGAGGCAAACAGGATGAAACAACAACGCTCTCGCCGCTGGCTGCTAGAACTGACAGCTAAAGTGCTGAAATATTTCCTGCTGAGTCTAGCAGGCTTGACGATCGCTCATATTGCCGCGATCGCCCTAGAGTTCACCCCTATCGCCAACCTGATTGTTACGTTCCTGGAACAATTGCTGACACGAGGTTCAGTGCTGATGGGCTGTCTGGTGGCGATCGCCGCCATCGTTGAATCGCTGCGCCATTAGCACCTGCAAACAATCCCGGTAGAGTTTAGCCGGTCAATCGATGATTTTAGATTTTCAATCGCTCAAAGCACAGCCGTCTGTGCAATTGCCGTCGGCATCAAAGGCCAGGGTTCTGCCGCTGAGGGGCAGATACACAGGGGTTTCAGTGGCCGCCACAAAAGTTGCGGTCTTGGTGTTGGGTAGGAGTGCCCCATCGCGAGTCGCGGCTTCGTTAGCGTGAGAGGGAATCACTGCCTGCGGCTTAATTAGCTCATCAACTACATAGGCTGCTTCGGTTGGCCCGGTCGTGTAGGTATCGCCAATATTCATCACCACCAGCTCAGCCCCATACTGGTCAGCCACCACCGTTTCCTGCTCGGCCGTGACCCCCGTATCGCCGGATAGGTAAACCACTAGACCGTTAGAGAAGGTGATGACGTATCCGGTGGGCGGCCCCACATAGGCGCTCAGTCCGGCAGCGCTGAGGCTTTCCCCCAGTTCGCCTTCAATAAACTCTCCGCTGAGACCGTTGGAATGGACAGCAGGTACCGTCGTGAAGCTAACACCCTCAACATTCTGCCCTGCCCCAAAGCGAACTAGCTGCACTGATTCAGGGTCGCCTCCCAGTCCAGCGACTTTATTCGACAGAAAACTCGCCATCTCGCTGCCGACGATGATGCTGGCGGCTTTACCAACGGCAATCTCCACGCTGTTGGAGTTGGGAATGGTGCTGATGTCGGTTTGGGGTGAGGCGCAGGTACCCTGATTGACCGCTTCAATCCGGCGATCGCCCAAATGATCGCCATGCACGTGGCTAACCAGTACCACATCAATATCGCCTAGTCGCGGATCGTCTGCGCCCGCCACCGTTCTGCCAGCATCATAGAGAATGCGCAGCCCGTTGGGATCTTCCAGCACAATCGCTCGATCTAAGGCACAAAATTCTCCTGTATGGCTACCCAGGGGCGTTATTTTGACCTCGGCAGTTGTCGCTACGGCTGCGCACGAACTCAACAGTGCAGCAACAGCCAGCGGAGCAATCCGGTTAAGTAACGACATCATTGAAATTTCTCTTGGATAGCACGTTTATCACCATAACAACTTTACTGCGGCACTTGCGACTGCTTTCCCAACCGCTAGGCCAAAGCGGGCATCAGAGTCAAACTCGACCAAAACATCGACATCGCTGGTGTCGGTTTGCTCACCCCATACGAAGGAGCCAAAAATACCGAGTTCCCGCACCTGGTATTTTTGCTGCACTTCAGGAAGGTGCTGCCGTAGGATGGATTGGACATCAGCTAAGGTTTTCATGAGTCGAGATTTTCGGTTTGCTGAAGTTGTTCGATGCAATCTTTGAAGGGTTTCAGATCCTGCTGAATGACATTCCACACGATGCGGGTATTGATGCTGAAATAGGCATGGGCAATGATGTCTCTCATGCCAGCGATCGCCTTCCAGTCAATTTGCGGATGCTGGCTACGAAGTGAGTCAGGAACTTGTTTGGTGGCTTCTCCGATGATTTGCAGGTTATGGACGATCGCATCCAGGGTGCGTTCGTCTTGTATTAAATCTTCGTAGCTGAGTCCAGCAGTGTAGCGTTGAATCTTGCCGATACTGGTCAAAATATCGGTGAGATAGAGGCTGAGGTTACGCGACATGAACCGCCTCCTGGATAACCGTGTCCCGGATCTGTGGTTTGATGTCGGTTTTGATGACTAAATCGACGTTTTTCCCAAACAGCTCTTCGAGAAAAAATTTCAGATCCATGTAAAGGCTCAGAGTAGGGTCGGCGTCGAACTCCACTAGAAAATCTAAATCGCTCTGGGGGGTGGCTTCGTTGCGGGCGGTGGAGCCAAAGAGGGCGAGGGTTTTGATTTTGAACTGAGCGAACAGGTCAGGCTGTGCCCGCAAGGTCTGGAGGACGGTGGCGGCGGTGAGAGGGGTGTCGTGAGTTTTGCTGACCATGACATTAACCTCAGACTTTTATTTTTCCGGTTACAGTATTAGCGATAGTTACTTGCTTGAACTCCATGAGAGAATCTATTTCTCTTTGAGTTGCTGATATTAACGATTCCTCTAACTCGCCTATTGAACTCTGAGAGATAAACAGGTGTTTTGAAGAGATGCTCAAAATATTTCGGCACCATCTCCGAATCCTGAAGCCTAAAAACTGAATAATCAGGACTGACTAAACCATCGCACGGTGCAGTAGCAAAAACGCTTAAATATGCTTTTAGCCTATTAAGAAAAGGATTGCCCTGCTTGCAAGGTCTCGCACCTTCATATGATTCTGATTGGAGTGTTTTATCCTCAAAATCATTACTTGGAACAAGACCCCGCTTTTGGCTCATGCACAAATGAGTTTCCTTGCCATCCAAAGAGCGATCGTTCTGCTCTCGGAATAGAAAGCGGTTTCGTGCTACTTTCCAATGAGCAGGAACCTCGCCTAGATCTGGAATAACACTATCTGTATAAAACTCATGATGCTTTGGAAAAGTCAGCATTACTCAACTTTTCCCCAATAGTTCAGAGCTGTCATCTCTTTCGCCATTATTATCGCTACCGTTAATAGTGAATAAAATTTCGCTGTATATTGTTGAAACTCCCCGCTATTCGTTAATACAGTGGCCCTCACGAGGCAAACTCATAAACAGGTACCTGGATGAAATGATCAGGAGACTGCTGCGAATCTAAGATCAAGGCATGTAGCTGTTCCACCGTTTCGGGCATAAACAACTGTTTTCCCGTCTCTAGGTTCACGCGGGCAGGCACATTCTCTACCAGCACCAACGAGCCCTCTAGCTCCAAGGTGTAAGTAACCCGTTGTTTCACTAAGTTTTCCGGCCAGTCGGAATTTGTCATTGCGTTATCTCTGTTGGAACTCAGCTCGCCAACTTAAAATCAGCCAAAATCGGCAACTCACACAACGGCTTATCGGCAAAGCGCTTTGAGAAAAATAAAATCTCTAGATTCTCCATCGCATTCGACTCTGGATTAAACCGGGCAATAATCTCATCTCCAATTTCCTCTGACTCCTGCTCCGCATAGGGAGGGCAGAGGTCGATATACAGAATGTCCCCAGTGCGGTCATAGCAAAACGTCAAGTTTTTGTCCATATCACCGTTCCTTCCGATAGACTTCTCGCAGTATTCGGTCAACGGCTTCATCTTACTGACCATATCCATCAAGAACAGCAGTTGCCCATCGGACGATTGCAGCGTTGCCCCAACCGTCTCGATATTGCCCTTAAAATCCGTCAGTTCTACCTGAAACCGCGGATCGAGAATGTCCTTTCCATCCAGGATGAACTTCTGCTCAGACTTGTAAGACTTGCCATAGGGCGGATTGGAGAGCATGAAGTCAAACTTCATCCCGGCAAATTCATCCATCGACAGCGTAGAGCCAAACTTGATGTTCTCCGGGTTGTTGCCCTTAATCATCATGTCCGACTTACAGATGGCGTAGGTTTCCCTGTTCACCTCTTTGCCGTACAGATACACTGCCGACTTTGCCGCGATTGGGCCATCCTCATCGGCAATGAAATCCTGAGACTCCGTAAGCATTCCCCCTGACCCACAAGCCCCGCCATACACCGTCAGCACCGGGGGCAACGCATCCTTCACCGGGATAAACAACACATGGGTCATCTTGCAGAGGCATAGCAGCAATAGCAATAGAAATGACCTGTCCCACCTGCGGCTTCCACGACATCTCCAAGAACGATACGACACTAAGGGGTAAGCAAAACTACAAGTGCCGAGACTGTGGACGTTAATTCGTCAGTAGATCTAATTAAAAACCCCTGAAACCTTTTGGCCTCAAGGGTTTTTAAGAGTTGAAGCTGGTGACAAGACTCGAACTTGCGACCGGCTGATTACAAATCAGCTGCTCTACCAACTGAGCTACACCAGCTTGTCCAGTTACCCAGTTTAGCAAACTTGGGGCCTAAACTTTGCGATTTTCCATCGCCCAACGCGCCAGTTCGGTGCGGTTGTGGAGGCCGGTTTTACCCAGCATGTTGCTGACGTGGCTTTCAATCGTGCGCTGACTCACCTTCAGCTCATCAGCAATTTGGCGATTCGCCATACCGCGCGAGACAAACTGCACCACCTTCAGCTCGGTTGGGGTCAGCTCAACATCGAAAGGTACCTGCATGGTGGGTGCACTGTCCCCGCCGGGGCCTTGCCGCTGAGCTAGGCGAGCTGCCTGTTTGAGGGAAGACTCTACCTGAGCCACCAGTTCTTCTGGCTCAAAAGGTTTCACCATGTAAACATCTGCGCCCGTATTTAGCCCCTTGACCCGATCTTGGCTCTGCCCCTTGGCAGAAAGGAAAAGAATGGGAATCCAGCTGGTCTGCTGATTTTCGCGCACGTGCTGCACAAAGGCATAACCATCCATCTCCGGCATCATGACATCGCAGATAATCATGTCAGGCGTCTGATCTTCCAGCAGGTCTAAGGCTTCCCGGCCATTATCGGCAGTCACGACCTGAAAGCCTCGAAACTCCAGGTAGTCTTTGACCAGCAAGATCAAGTTAGGGTCATCGTCAATGAGCAATAACTGCTTTTGGTCTCCAGAGCTAGCGTCCTTCATGCGATTTACGGTGTTGATGAGGTTGACTGACATCTTTCAAGGTGAATGTTTAGGGAGTCGAAGCGCTATTTGACCGGGTCAATGTGCGTCTTGTTTCCAAATCGAGATACACGGTTGCCTGAATTCAAATTAGTTGCTATGGACTAGTTATTCCCAGAATTACCTAGATTTTAGACATTCTGATCATTTAAAAAACATTCAAGTCAGCAATTCTGGCTAAGTACAACTGCTGAAGCAGCTACGGCATGTTAGTCAATGCTTTATGTAGCAGGCGATTTAAGTAGTTTCCGCTTCCTTTTGAGCAGGGATTTCTTCACCATCAGTTTGGGTCGGGGCAGGCGTTGAAAGAGACAGAGAAAGGCGATCGCCACCCAACGGCTGCGCGACAAAGGCATAGTCCTGCACCACCTGATTGCGCAAAAGGTGCTCTTGAATAATCCGCTCTATCACTTCTGGGGTGACGCTGTGGTACCAGACGCCATCGGGATAAACCACCATAATCGGACCCTGCTGGCAAACGCGCAAACAGTTGGCCTTAGTGCGAAAGATGCAGGCAGGACGTTCCTTTAGCGGAACGTCAAGCTTGAGGGCTTTGAGTCGCTGCTTGAGATAGTTCCAGGATTCCAAGCTAGCGGCCTTGTCACAGCATTTAGGAACGGTCTGATCGGCGCAGAGAAAAAGGTGCCGCTGAATCTGCTCAAGCCCCAGGGACTGAGCGGTAGCGGCTAGAGAGGTATCAATCGTAGGGCTGTCACTCACAATAAAGCTCGACGGTACTGAGTTGGCAGTTCTAGCAGATCCCAGGCTAGGCCAAAAGCGACGGTCTGTATCCATCAGGAAGATTAACTTCAGATGGGCAGGCTTTGTCTATCCTGTAAGTCCTTGCTAAGAGGCACTAGGCGCATCACCCGTGACACCGGGACTTGAGCCTGTCTGCGCGGCCTCTGGTTCAGACTTGACCCGGCGAATTGGCAGACTTGCAATTAAGGCTGTGACTCGCTGATCATTTTCTAAAGAAAACTCTAAGCCATCCGCATCAATTTCGACATAGCGAGACACCACTTCGATGATTTCCTGCCGCATTTTCTCAACCATTTCAGGACTGAGATCGGCCCGGTCATGGGCCAAAACAAACTGTAGGCGGCGTTTCACCTCAGAGCGGCTACTTTCGGAGTAAGTCTTGGGAAACAGACGTTCTAGAAGTTCGCTGAGGATGGACATTGCCGACTACAGAAATCTAGTTAAGGGACACAGATATCAAAGGCGATCGCAGGCACTAGCCGCGAAATAAACGGCGAAGCCGAGAAAACAGGTCGTCGTGGGGAGCGCTGAGGTCGAGGAAAGGTACCTTGTCTCCCCGTAACCGCTGAGCAATGTTAGCAAATGCCAGACCAGCTAGGGACAGCTTTTCCTCTAAAACCAGCGGTTCTCCCCGGTTAGTTGAGACAATCACGCGCTCATCGTCAGGAATGACCCCCAACAGCGGAATTGCCAAGATGTCCTGCACGTCCTGGACTGACATCATCATATCGGCCTGCACCATCGCTGGCTTGAGGCGGTTGACAATTAAATGCAGTCGCTTAATGTCGTTGGCTTCTAGCAGACCAATGACCCGGTCAGCATCGCGAACCGCTGAGATCTCCGGCGTGGTGACAATAATGGCTTCTTCAGCCGAGGCGATCGCGTTTCTAAAACCCATTTCAATCCCAGCGGGACTGTCAATCAAAATGTAGTCATAGTGGGGCTTGAGCGCATCCACCAAAATCTTCATTTGCTCTGGAGTAATCGCCTCTTTGGAACGATTCTGAGCCGCTGGCAGCAGCGCGAGCTTGGGCTGACGCTTGTCTTTGACTAAAGCCTGATCAAGGCGGCACTGCTTGCCTAAAACATCGATCGCCGTGTAGACAATCCGATTTTCTAAGCCCAAAAGCAAATCTAAATTACGCAGGCCAAAATCGGCGTCAATCACCACTACCCGGCGATCGCACTTAGCCAGCGCCATGCCCAGGTTAGCCGTACAGGTGGTTTTGCCTACGCCGCCTTTGCCAGAGGTTACAACGATAATGCGCGTCATATAAACTATCGCGATGAGAATTCAACAGTTTCCAAGTAGACTCCCATTAACGGGATAAGTCGCCCAGGTAGTTCCGAGCAAAGTCAGCCGCGATCGCGATATGAATCCCGCTCGCTCCAATATAGGCTACTTCCGGCTGATAGCGAATAGGGGTTTTTGAGGGCGGCAGCGCCACCTTATCGGCAATGCGGAGCTGAGTGGGTTCTAGGTGCAGCGCCATAATCCGGCACTGAGAATTCCCCCCTGCTCCCGCATGGGCGACGCCCCGCAGCCGTCCCCACACAAAAATGTCCCCGTCTGCGACCAGAATACTGCCGGGGTTGGTGTCCCCCAGCACTACAATCGTGCCTCGGTGCCGCACCTCCATGCCAGAGCGCACCGTATTCTGGAGGTAGAGCGGCTCATCTAGAGCCTGCCCTGTATCGGCAGCCGTCTGCGATAGGTGAGCTAAGCCAGCCTGCTGCTCTACCGAGTAGCCTGCAGTGGCCGTAGCCACCGCTGTTTGCCGCCGACTGGTGTAAACTCGCCTCAGGGAAAGCTGCTGCTCAGCCAAAGCTTCAGCGATCGCTTGGAGCTGGCGAGCATCAAGCAGCCGATCGCGGGCGACGAGATGTACCGCTGTCTGGGGCTGCCAAAAGCGATCGCCGCCGTTGAGCCGCTGCTTGATTTGCAGCCAGAGTTCCTCCCAGTCAGCAGGCTGAGAGGCATCTGTCTCCGGTGGCAACAGCAGCAATAGGCGTCCCCCTTCGCTTTTGAAGCGAACTTGAGGCAGGGCACCCGCCTCCTCGCACTCTGGAGCCAGTTGGGTAATCGGCGTGGGTGAAACGTCTGAAGTCATGCGATCGCAGTTAGCAAAAAGTCATCCCCTACAGAACACACATATTAGACCAGATCGTTCCGACCACCGCTAGATCTTTAACTGTTTTGGCAGTTATGGCTGACTGGACTCCGCTTCATGCTCGTCTACATCAAATCCTGCGATCGCGGCGGCTGCTCCCGGCCCGGCGTCCACTGCTGATTGCAGTTTCAGGCGGGCAAGACTCCCTTTGCCTGCTGCGGTTGCTGCTAGATTTACAGCCCAAGTGGGGCTGGCGGCTCACGGCGGCTCACTGTGACCACCGCTGGGAGGTAGATGTGGGCAATGCTGAATTTGTCGCGGCGGTGGCCGAGCGCTGGCAGGTGCCACTGGTGGTAGAACGGGCGACAACGGTACCTCAAGGAGAAAACGGAGCGCGGCAGTGGCGCTACCAGAGCCTCACTGCGATCGCCCAGGCCCGGCAGTGCGCCTCCGTCGTCACCGGGCATACGGCTAGCGATCGGGCCGAAACAGTGTTGTACAATCTGGTGCGCGGCAGCGGCCTAGACGGGCTGCAGAGTCTAACCTGGCAGCGATCACTAGCGCCTGAGATTGACCTGGTGCGACCGCTGCTAGGCATGACACGCTCAGAGACGGGGCAGTTTTGCCAGCGGCAGCAGATTGCCGTTTGGGCTGACGCTAGCAATATAGATTTGGCCTACGCCCGCAGCCGGATGCGGCTAGAAGTGCTGCCTTACCTACAACGGCACTTTAATCCTCGCGTCGAGCAGACGCTGGCTCAGACGGCAGAAATCTTAGCGGCGGAAACAGATTACCTAGATGCGATGACGCAGGAAATCTATCAAAAAGCGATCGCGGCAGTTTCCCAGCCGCCCAGCTGGCGGATTCATCGGCCGACGCTGCAGCAGAGTCATCTGGCTCTGCAGCGGCGAGCCATTCGCAAACTACTGCAACAGGTCATGCCCAGTCAGCCAAATTTTTGGCACGTTGAGAAGCTAGTGAAGCTGATAGATGCCCCCAACCGCAGTCAAAGCGATTCCCTGCCAGGCGGATTTCATGGGCGGGTAGAGGCTGACTGGATTGTTTTTGAGAGACCTTGATAAAGCTCAGACCTTTTAACTAGCGCCGCAGCGCTACAAAATTTAAACTCGAAGCAGAATCACAGCCCCTCTTGCTGAAATTGGGCACGATACCAATACCCAGGAACCCGTTTTACCAGGTCACTTAACTGTTCAACCACTGACCCTTAGCCTTAAATCGAGAGCAGGAATTTACTTGTTTTTGTTATCTCTTACTGCCCCCCTGCGTCATAGAAGACGAAGACCTCATTATGGCTTCTACTCTTTCAGTTCTGACGGTTATTCATCCCGATTCTGAGGCCCACTTTGTAGCCGATGCGCTCTCACAGGTAGGCTATGAAGTCCAGTCGCTGCCGACGGCGCAGTCAGCGCTGAGTTATCTACAGCAGACTCAGCCGCAGCTTATTATTTTGAGCGCGCAGCTACCTGATACTGATGGCTATCAGCTTTGTCAGCAGATCAGCGCTAGCAGCACCCACCTGCCCATTATTTTCATCGGGACGCTGACTACCGATCTCGATCGCCAACGACTCTGGCAGGTGGGTGGCTGCGATTACCTGCCTCGGCCCCTGGTCACAGCCGAAATCATTGCCAAAGTAGAGCATCATTTACGCCGCCGGCAGCAGGAGCAGTCAGCCACTCAGCTACATCAGCGAGAACGAGAATTTCGCGCCTTGGTCGAAAATTCACCTGATGTTGTCTCTCGCCTCGATCGCCAGTACCGCTATTGCTATATCAACCCTGCTGTTCAAGCGATTACCGGCATTGCTCCCGCCGAGTTCATTGGCAAAACGAATCGAGAGCTAGGCTTTCCTCAAGATCTAGTAGACCTGTGGGAAGCCACGATGGGGCAGGTCTTTTCAACCCAGCAGGAATATACGCTGCGCTTTACCTATCCCGGTCAGCCCGCCAGCAGCTTTTGGCAGGCCCGCCTAATTCCGGAACTAATTGACGAGCAGGTCGCCTCTGTTTTGATTGTCAGTCATAACATCACCTCCCAGCGGCAGGCTGAAGCCTCTCTTAGGCAAAGCGAAGCTCGGTTTCGCGCCGTATTTGAACAAGCTGCGGTCGGTATCAATCAGGCAGATCTCAGGACTGGCCGTTTTCTCTGCGTTAACGAAAGCTTTTGTCAGCTTCTAGGCTACAGCGAGGCTGAGCTGCTGCAGCTTACCTATCAGGAAGTTTCCAATTCGGAAGATATCGCCATCTACAGCACCGAGCTGCAGCAGCTCTACCAGGGCGATTTGCCCTCCTTCACCTTTGAAAAGCGCTATTTTCACAAAGACGGTACCCCCATCTGGACTAGCATTACCCTCTCTCTGGTTTATGACGAAGCTGGACAGGCCTTTGCTGACATGGCAATCGTGCAGGATATCAGCGATCGCAAACAGGCAGAAGCCGCTCTCCAGGCTAGCGAAGCCACAAATCGCTTAATTTTGCAGGCCATTCCTGATTTGCTGATCTACACCGATGCGGACGGTCACTACATAGATCACATTCCAGGACATAATGTGACCCCTCTCATTGGCGGTCTGCTGTCTGACAAGCACACTACCGTTGATCATCTGCTACCACCTGCGTTAGCGCAAAAGCAAATGCAGGCGATTGCCCGGGCAAGTGCCACTCGCAAAATGCAAATTTACGAGCATCAGTTCAAGATTGCGGGACAAACAGTAGATGAAGAAATCCGCGTCGTGCCGCTGCCCAGCGATCGCCTGCTGGTAATGGTGCGCAATATTACTGAACGCAAGCGCATAGAAGCCGAGCTGCGGCGGCGCGAGGTCTTGCTGGCCTCGCTCAATCAGGCCCTACCAATGGGCCTGCTAGTAGCCGATCCCCAGACCCACGAGGTCTTGGCCGTCAACCGTCAGTTCTTTAAAATTTGGCGGCTGGAAGCACTGGCAGCAGACGTAGCCGCAGGCAGACTCAGCGACAAGGAACTGCTGCTACAGTGCCTTGAACTTACTGACTTGGAGGAGCTGCTGGCGACCGCGACGCCTGCCCATCCGGACACTGACGTGACTGAAGACGAACTGCCCCTCAAGGACGGTCGCATTCTGCGGCGGATTTATGGTCAGGTCCGTAGCGAGGCGACCCGCTATGGTTATTTCTACCTGTTTGAAGATGTGACTTTGCGCAAGCAGGCCGAGCACGACCTGCGTCAGGGACTAGCGCGGGAGCAGGCTATGGCCCGCTTGATCAAGCACATGCGGCAAACACTTGATATTAGTCAAATTTTTGCCACCACTGTGGAGGAACTGCGTCAGGTTTTACGCTGCGATCGCGTTGTTCTTTATCAGCTAGCAGACGATGGCAGCGGTCAGTTTGTGGCAGAGTCTCTAGAGCCAGGATGGATGTCCGTCCTCTCAGCGGATGCAGAATTGCGCCAGGCTTTGTCATCGGCGAAGGAACCTACCGTGGAACGGTTTAGGCAGCAGGCCAGCGTCGCTGACAGTCGCCTGCAGTCAGGTCAGCGCGAGGGAGACTGCCCGGAACAGTTCTGCCTCTGCATTGAAGATGCTTCCCAAGCGCAGCTACCGGCTAGCCAGCAGTTCTTTTTGCAGCAAATTCAGGCCCAAGCCTCAATTGCCGCACCTATATGGCAGGGCAACCAGCTCTGGGGCTGGCTGACGGTCTATCAGAATCGCCATCCGCGTCAGTGGCAGGAATCTGATATGAACATTGTGGTGCAAACTAGCAATCAGCTCGGCGTAGCCGTACAGCAGGCAGAGCTGTTCGCCCAGGTACAGCAGCAAACACTGCAGTTGAAACAGACCGCCGCTGCCGCCAATCAGGCCAATCAGGCCAAAAGTCTGTTTTTAGCCAATATGAGCCACGAGCTGAGAACCCCCCTCAATGTAATTTTGGGGCTGGCTCAGGTAATTACCCGCGATCGCCAACTTCCCGACACGTTGCGAAAGCAGGTAAACATTATCAATCGCAGCGGTGCTCACCTGCTGGATTTGATCAACAGCATCCTAGACCTCTCAAAAATTGAATCAGGCCATATTACCCTACAGCCAGAGAGCTGTGACCTAGCAGCCCTGATGCAGGAAGTGGTTGCCATGCTAAAGCAGCAGGCCGAGAGCAAAGGACTCACGCTGACCACCTGGCAGGCCAGCGATGTCACTCGCTACATCGAAGTTGATATTCACAAACTGCGCCAGATTCTAATTAATTTAGTTGGCAACGCCATCAAGTTTACGCCTGCAGGCAGCGTTTCGCTGCGTCTCCTATCGCTCAGCCCGCCAGCCGAGCAGCCAACAGCCCTCAGCAACGCCGATAAAACAGTCCGGCTTTGCTTTGAAGTTGTCGATACTGGCGTCGGCATCGCTGCCGCAGATCTAGAGCGCATCTTTACGGCTTTTGAGCAAACCAGCCTCGGCCAAGGCTTTACGGCAGGAACGGGGCTAGGGCTGACGATCAGCCGTCATTTTGCCGAACTGATGGGCGGTCATCTAACGGCGGAAAGTGCTTTGGGTCACGGTAGCTGTTTCCGCCTCTATCTCAGCGCACCTGTAGCTACTGGAACCATCATCGCTGAACTGCCGACCGTTATCGGCCTTGAACCTGGGCAAAAAGACCATCGCATTTTGGTCGTTGACGATCAGTCCGAGAATCGCTACATGCTGCGACAGCTTTTAGAGACGGTGGGCCTGCAGGTCAAAGATGCGGCCAGCGGTCATGAAGCCTTGACGCTTTGGCAGTCCTGGCAGCCCGATTTAATCTGGCTGGACTTACGGATGCTGGAGATAGATGGCTATGAGGTGGCCCGCCGGATTCGCCAGCAGGAGGCGGCTTTGGGAAGCAACCCAGCCACATGCATTATTGCTCTGAGCGCTAGCGCGATGGCGCGCGATCGCCAGCGCGCCATCGCCGCAGGCTGTGATGACTTTCTGGGTAAGCCTTTTCGGATGCAGGATCTATTCCTGAAGATGGCCAATCACCTGCACCTGCGCTATCGCTACGCCAGCCGCGAAGAGGATGCCCATAGGGCTAGCGCGTCAGTTGTCCCGCCCAAACTGACGACAGCCAGCTTTCAGACAATGCCCGCTGACTGGGTGGCTCAGGTCAAGCGCGCCGCAGAACTGTGCGATGATGTGGCAGTAGCTCAGCTCATTGAGCAGATCCCGGCTGAGCAAAGAACGCTCAGGCTTGGACTTGAGCAGCTTATTCATGATTTTCAGTTCGAGAAAATTTTGCAGCTCACGGCTACCTGTGGGCGCTAAGCTGCCTACTAGATAGCAAATCTCTTAGCGTCAAATCCCCTTTAACCGTATACTTGAGCCTGTTTGTGCATTAGGCTGGCAATCTTGGGCGTTGAACTTCGCAGCTACGTATACATTGATAATCTGCAGCCCCAGCATGCAGCCTATATGGGCACCGTCGCCATTGGTTTTTTGCCGCTGCCCGGTGATGCCTCGCTCTGGATTGAGATTTCCCCCGGCATTGAAATTAACCGGATCACAGACGTAGCGCTGAAGTCAGCTGCGGTGCGCCCCGGCATTTTGATGGTGGAGCGGCTCTACGGTCTGCTAGAAATTCACTCCAGCAAACAGGGAGAGGTGCGGGCGGCCAGCCGCGCTATTCTAGATGCCTTAGAGGTGAGAAGTACAGACTGCTTGAAGCCGCGTATTGTCTCCAGTCAGGTGATCCGTAATCTAGATCCCCACCACGTTCAGCTGATTAACCGCAGCCGTCGCGGCAACATGATCGTGGCCGGACAAACTCTCTACGTGTTTGAGGTGGAACCTGCTGCCTATGCCTCCCTCGCCGCCAATGAAGCTGAAAAAGCCGCCCTCATCAACATTCTTTCTATCAACGCAGTGGGGAGCTTTGGTCGGCTGTATTTAGGGGGGGAAGAGCGCGATATTCTAGCGGCCCAAGAGGCGGTTTTAGGCGCGATTGAAAACCTGCCAGGGCGCTCTCAGGACAGCCAGCAGAAAAACGAATAGACGCTTTAACCTAGTGCATCTGCACTAAAATTTGAGATAGCTTAAGCGCCGCCCAAACTTTGACCCAATCTCTCTTGGCAGCTATTGAGTTGCTGCCTTAGAATACTAAGCCTAGCGTTAAATAATCTTCCCTGAGCAGCAGAGGCGCTAGCGGTAGCGTTTTAGCTAGCTGTTTTTGGCGATCGCCCTATGGATGTCCCCCGCCTGCACCCCGATACCATTGAAGCAGTCCGGGATCGTTCTGACCTGGTTGATATTGTCTCAGAGCAGGTAGTGCTGAAAAAGCAGGGCAAAGATTTTGTTGGGCTTTGTCCGTTCCACGATGACAAGTCGCCTAGTTTTAGCGTCAGCCCCAGCAAACAGTTTTACTACTGCTTTAGCTGCGGGGCCGGAGGGAATGTCTTTAAATTTTTGATGGAGCTGAATCAGCGCCCCTTTGCCGATGTGGTGCTAGATCTAGCCCGTCGCTATCAGGTACCCGTTAAAACCCTAGAGCCGGCCAAGCGACAGGTTCTGCAGCAGCAGCTCTCTCTGCGGGAACAGCTCTTTGAAATTCTGGCGATCGCCGCTAAGTTTTACCAGCACGCCCTGCATCGCCCCGACGGCGAAGCCGCCCTGCGCTACCTCCAAGAGCAACGACAGTTACAAACAGAAACGATTCAGCAGTTTCAGCTAGGGTACGCGCCGGGAGGCTGGCAAACCCTCTACGGCTACCTGGTAGAGCAAAAGCGCTATCCGGCAGAGCTGGTTGAAAAAACGGGCCTGATCATGCCGCGCCAGAAAGGCAGCGGCTATTACGATCGCTTCCGCGATCGCCTGATGATTCCAATCCAGGACGCTCAGGGCCGCACCATTGGCTTTGGCGGTCGCGCTTTCGGAGACGAGCAGCCTAAATATCTCAACTCGCCGGAAACAGAGCTATTCGACAAGGGTAGGACACTCTACGGCCTTAGTCAGGCCAAAGCGGCGATCGCCAAGGCGGACTGCGCCGTCGTGGTAGAAGGCTATTTTGACGTGATTGCCCTGCACGCAGCCGGAATTGCCAACGCTGTTGCCTCTCTGGGCACCGCCCTGAACGCGGCTCAGGTGAAGCTGCTGCTGCGTTATACCGAATCTAAGCAGGTGGTGCTCAACTTTGATGCCGATGCGGCAGGCGTCAAGGCAGCAGAGCGGGCCATTGGGGAAGCGGCAGACATGGCCCACAAGGGCAACGTGCAGTTGCGGGTGCTGACCATGCCCGCCGGCAAAGACCCCGATGAATACCTCAAAAGTCA
The DNA here is from genome assembly GCF_030405905.1 of Sphaerothrix gracilis Ecp01. Taxonomy (NCBI): domain Bacteria; kingdom Bacillati; phylum Cyanobacteriota; class Cyanophyceae; order Nodosilineales; family Nodosilineaceae; genus Sphaerothrix; species Sphaerothrix gracilis. The sequence goes on along the minus strand of NZ_JASATW010000002.1, from coordinate 29,401 downwards.
CTCAGCCGCCGACTATCAGGCTTTAGTTGCCGCCGCGCCGCTGTGGCTAGACTGGCAGCTTCAGCAGCTTTTGCAGGGGGTCAATCTGCGACAGGCTGACCAGTTTCAGCAGGCGACCCAGGCGGTGGTGTCGCTGCTGAGCGAGATTGCCAATGCCAACACTCGTACCCACTATATTCGCCACTGCGCCGAGCTGTTTAGCCAGGGAGATGCCCGCATCTTTCCTCTGCTGGCCGAAAACTTGATGGTACAGGTGCGGCGACAGCGGCGATCGCCCAGCCAGTCCAAGCCTGACATTGATCCACCTAAATCCTGGAGTGCCGGGGCTTTAGAGCAGGCAGAAGCTGCCCTGCTGCGGGTTTTTCTCCATAGCGCTGAACACCGGCCCATCGTCTTAGAGGCTCTAGACGAGCGAGATTTGCAGTTTAGTTTTTCCCATCACCGCGCTCTGTGGCGACAGATTCAGGCTTTGCTGCCAGCGGCCGATCTGCGTCAGCTTCGCGATCGCTGTGTGGAAGAGCCGCGCCTAGGCCAGTCTTATCATTTGCTGCAGCTAGATGAAAAAACGCAGCGCGATATCCTGCGCGGGCCGCTAGTGGTGAGGGCCGCGATCGCCTGTATGGAAAAGAATATGTGCGAAAAGCGCTATCGCTATTTTCTCAATCTGTGGTCTGAGAAAGACTGTACCCTCACCCCCGACCAGCACGCCTATTACCAAAAGCAAATTTATGCAGAAAAGCAGCGGATTCAGGAGCTAGAGAGCCAGCGCTATGTCACCTTTGCCGACTTAGCGCAGCTTCCCTGGATTGGCGAATTCTACACCCACCTCGATGATGCAGAGGGCTGAGGCAGCAGGCCAAACCGTTACTCAGCGGCTGAGTCTGTCCATCCTGAGTCTATTCTTCGCTAAGGACAGATTGGGGTGGCACATTCTCTCTCACGGGCAGAGCTAGGCCAGCAGGGTGAGCAGCTAGTGGCAAACTGGCTAATGCAGCAAGGCTGGCAAATTCTCTATCGTCGCTGGCGCTGCCGCTGGGGTGAACTCGATCTGATCGCCTATCAGGCTTTATCGCCGTCTACAACCCAGCTTACTTTTGTAGAAGTGAAAACCCGCAGTCGTGGCAACTGGGATCAAAATGGTCTGCTAGCTATCACCCAGGCTAAACAGGCCAAGCTTTGGCAAAGTGCCCGTCTGTTCTTAGCGCATCATCCGCAATGGGCTGACTGTCCCTGTCGCTTTGACGTAGCGCTAGTAGGCTGTCGGTCTGCTGGCCAACGGAATGGGGCATCCCGGCTATTTTTGCAGGATTACATTGTTGGTGCTTTTGATTGACGTCCAAGCTCGTGATCAGGCTGGATTAGGAAAAAACAGAGACAGAGAGAGCAGGGAACTAGGCAGTAAAGCATTTTCCTGACTCTCTACGTCTCTCTTCTAGCCGAGCATTCGGTTTGGCCTGCGGCCCAAAGTCTTAAACGCTAGCAGACTGTGCTGGGAACAAGTCGGCGTACTCCTCTGGCAGATTCACCTTGAGGTGATCAAACTGGCCGGGGGTAACGGCTAGCTGAATCGCGGAGAATAGCCCTCGCAGCTTTTGAGGGACTGCTTGAGGACTCAGACCCGCCCGCTCAGCCACACGACTATAAAAGGTTTGCAGCTCCATGTAGGTGCCGTTTTCGTCTTCGTGGCCGCGCAGGTACTGGCCGATTTCTTCGGGTAGCTGAGAAGCTAGATCTTTAGCCTCGTTGCCGTAAATTCGGTTACTTAAAACTTCAAAAGCCGCTTGAATAAAGTTTTCCGTCTCTTTAGCAGAGCTAAACTGACTTGCAGCCTGAGTCTTGTCGAGAAATTCAGAATATTTCATTTCAGAAGTTGGTGCTGTATTTACTTAGCCTGTCGCTAGCAATTTTTCTAGCCAAACAGGTTGCCATAAATGAAATAAGCATTTGTAGGTTGCGGTTGAGGAACGTTGGCGTAGCCTTGCCGGAGGTAATAAACCAACGCCTGCATGGGTCACGCTTCGCTTTAGCGCAGCCATGCCCGGCGGGCTTTGCCCACCCTACAAACACATAAGGCAGTCTACTTACGATGGCTGAAAGCTTGAGCAGACAGGCTTTTAATACCGTAAAAAAATTTTTAGGCAAGCCTCATCATTCAAAAGGATTACTCCCGGTCCTTCAATTGGCGGACTTGTCGTCGGCTACTGGGTAAGAGCCTCTGTTTAAGTCTGCAATCTCTGTCTTAGTACTCTTTGCACCCGCACTTCTATCGTTTATGGTTTGAGCAGATAAGACAAATGCCCTTGGCGTGGACTCTAGTATTTCTAATTCATCCTCAGTTATTCAAACAGCTTCAGGCGCGGTGTATATTGACGGCGAAAAATATCCCTTGCCCCAGCAAGTGGTCAAAAATATTGAAACTGTTATCAATTTACAGGCCCAGCAGGAACGCAGTGCGCCGTTCCATGAACGGATCTTAGAGAGAGTTGCCACTATTTTTGGCAAGCCCCAGTTTCTCTATTTTCAGCTTATTTTCTTTGTCTGCTGGTGGCTGTTCAGCCGCTTCGGCCCCGATCCCTTGCCCTGGAACCTGCTCAAGTTTGACCTGCAGGAGATGGGGGTAGATGTGGCCTCGCTGCTGATTGCAACAGGCGTTTTAGTACGGCAGACCCGTCAGGATCAGCTAGCCGAGCAGCGATCGCATTTGAGCCTGCAAATCAACCTTTTAACCGAGCAAAAAACTGCCAAGCTGATTCAGCTAATTGAAGAACTACGTTCTGATCTGCCCAATATGCGCGATCGCTATGATTGGGAAGCCGAAATCATGAAAAAATCAGCCGATCCCCAGGTCGTTCTAGACATTCTGAAGGAAAACTTAGAACAAGTTTCGGCCAAAGAAGAGATTTTACCAGCGCCAACGGATGGAGAAGCGGGCACTGCAGCCGAGGAGATTCTGCAAACTTTAGCCGACACTGTTTCGCAAGCAGCCGCAGCCGATTCTACGTCTGAATCAAAATAAGCCGTAAATCGTTCTGAAGAACGATAGAGAAAAGTTAAATTTATGTCACATTACTTTTGATCAGCCATGAAAGCCGTACGCTCCGCCAAGGCTAACCCGTTGCAATCTAGCTGATTGACCCCTTTCTATTTACGAATACTTTTTAGTCTCCTTGGGAGAGAGGTTTTGTCATGTCTGCACCCAATGGCGTGATGATGCAATACTTTCACTGGTATATCCCCCCCGATGGGAGCCTGTGGAATCAGTTAGCCGCAGAAGCCGAATCTCTGGCTGAGGCGGGTGTTACTTCTGTGTGGCTGCCACCAGCCTATAAAGGGACAGCCGGTGGCTACGATGTTGGCTATGGCGTTTACGACATCTACGACCTAGGTGAGTTTGATCAAAAAGGATCAGTTCGCACCAAGTATGGCACCAAGGACGAGTACGTCAGCGCCATCAAAACGGCCAAAGCAGCAGGGATTCGGGTGTATGCCGATGTTGTGCTCAACCACATGATGGGCGCAGACGAGGCTGAAGAGGTGGAGGTGACACCCTTCGACCCAGAGAACCGTCATCAGGTGATTGGAGAATACCAAAAAGCGCAGGTCTGGACTCACTTCACGTTTCCCGGTCGCCAAGGCAAGTATTCCGATATGGAATGGCACTGGTGGCATTTTGATGCCGTAGACTACAACGCCTACAACGATGGCGAAGACGCCGTTTATCTGCTTAAAGGCAAGTCATTTGACGACAACGTAGACCTAGAGAAAGGCGTTTTTGACTACCTCATGGGCTGCGATCTTGATATGGAAAATTCCGAGGTGCAGGAAGCACTGAAGGAATGGGGAGCCTGGTATGTAGATACGACTGATGTAGACGGCTTTCGCTTTGACGCAGTTAAGCACGTCCGGGCCGGTTTTTTTCCTGACTGGCTGAATCACTGCCGTCGCCATGCCGGACATAGCCTGTTTGCAGTCGGTGAATACTGGTCTTACGAGATTGAAGCTCTGCATCACTTTATCGAGGTGACGGGTGGCGATGTGGCCCTGTTTGATGCCCCGCTGCACTACAATTTCAGCGAAGCCAGTCAGGCCGGGAATGACTATGATATGCGGCAGATTTTCGACAACACGCTGGTACAGCAGCAGCCTGCTTTGGCCGTTACTTTGGTCGATAACCACGATTCACAGCCCTTGCAGGCGCTGGAGTCCGTTGTAGAAGGCTGGTTCAAGCCGCTGGCCTATGCCCTGATTTTGCTGCGCCGCGATGGCTATCCCTGCATTTTCTACGCCGACTATTACGGAGCGCATTACAAAGACACGGGGAATGACGGCAACGAGTACGAAATTTGGCTAGACAGTCATCAATGGTTGATCGACAAGTTCCTGTATGCCCGCCAGACCTATGCCTATGGCGATCAGTATGACTATTTTGATCACGCCAATACCATTGGCTGGACACGGTTGGGGGATGAGGAACATCCTGGCGGTATGGCTGTTGTTCTCAGCAATGGCGATGAAGGCTCGAAGTGGATGGAAGTGGGCCAGCCCAACACCTCTTACGTAGACATTACTGAACACATCGATCAGCCGATTACGACAAACGATGAGGGCTGGGCAGACTTCCGCTGTCCGGCAGGTTCAGTTTCGGTCTGGGTACCGCAGTCCTAGAACTAGCCTTTAGCCAGCAGGTAATATCCTATACGTCCTCAGAGCGGACTCCAAGGGCTTTCTTCGCCGCTCTGAGGACGTAGACTCAAATCTAGTCAGTTAATTTTGCGATCGCCGATCACGTAAATTCACCCAGAAAGTAAGAAAATGCAGTTCTGTGTTTTCCCTTATTTGCATGTTTGCCGCTTTAGTGAACTGGTTAGAGACGCGATCGCAGTTACTCATCTTCAGCTTTAGCCTAATGCTGTGTCTGCTAATTGGCAGCCTGGATTACTTTGTGCAGACAGACATAGCGCTGTCAATTTTCTATCTCGCACCCATTGCCCTGGCGGCTTGGTATATCAATATCAAAGCTGGTTTCTCAGTGGCAGCGCTTTCTACCATCTTTTGGTTCCAAGCAGATATTGTCGCTAAGACCTATACCTCACCGCTGCTAGCCTACTGGAATGCGGCTGTTAGACTCGGCTTTTTTGTCATTGTGACCTATCTGCTAGCAGCTCAAAAAAAGGCTTACGAGCGGGAAAAGTATTGGGCCCGGACTGATGGCCTCACGGGTCTGTTGAATCACCGTTTTTTTTTAGAAACCCTGCAGGCTGAATGTGAGCGTGCCCACCGCTACGGCTATCCGCTCACCCTGGCTTACCTCGATCTTGATGATTTCAAACAGGTCAACGACCGCCTCGGCCATAGTGAAGGCGATCGCGTCTTGCAGGCGATCGCCCAGCAGATCATTACCTCGCTACGCACCAGTGACGTCGTGGCTCGGCTGGGTGGCGATGAATTTGCCCTGCTGCTGCCCCAGATTGAGCATGCTCAGGCCCAAGTAGCCCTCAGCCGTCTACACGAAGAGCTGAACCAGCTCAGTCTGTCCCAGTCGTGGGCCGTGGGTTTCAGCATTGGCGCTTTGACAGCCATGACACTGCCTCAGTCGGCAGAAAGCCTGATTCAGCAAGCCGACCAGCTCATGTATACCGTCAAGCAGAGCGGCAAAAATAAGCTGCGATGTGAAATCCTGAATCGCTAAACTGGCTTATTCGGCTGACTGATTCGGTCCTGACTGCAACCGCTGCAGCAGCCATGTGCCGACCTGAGCCGGGATCTGCAGCAGTTTGCAAAAAGACTGACCAAGGAGCCGAAATCCAGGCATCTGTACGCAGGCTAGCGATCTGCTCCATGAAACTACTTCCTCATGGCGGCACATGCCTCAATTATGACCTAGCCGCCGTTAGCAACCTTTTCTTCTAGCGCCGTGATGTAGCGAATAATCTCATGATCTCGAAGCTGGCGGCTAAAAATATTCCAGGTAAACCAGGGGCCAAGCCTGACTTCTTTCTCGACGTGAGCGTAGCCCTGCCAGATGCGAGGGATCTGTGTCACCAAGTCCCAGCCGTAGACAAAGCGATAGTTTTCTGGCACCCGTCGCTCAAATGACTCAGTGAGGGCGTCGTTGCCTACCCGCGGTGAACCAAAGCTGTAGGCTTCTAGTTGCTGCTGGGTGTGCTGGGTGATGTTGTATTGAATATCCAGCGCCGCCACGGTAGAAAGCGCTCCGCCCAAACTGTGCCCGGTGACGATAAGCCTGTTGACTGTGACCTCTCGCACAGCCGCTAGCAGGCGATCGCGCACCGAAAAGTAAGCTGCCATAATGCCGCGATGGAAACGCACATTAGTAGAATCATCATCGCCATAGGGATAAATCTTCTGCCGCAGCTGAAAGTTATTGAACCAATCGATGTCCTTATCACTGCCGCGAAAAATAATGTGCATTTGACTAATTTCAGGCTCGTAGAGTAAAGCGACCTGAGTATCAGTCACTCCCTGATCGTCACTTTCAAACAGCGTCACCTTAGCGACAGGCAGGGCAGCGAACTGGATATCACTGACAAAGTCTCGGTAGACTTCCTGGCTTAGCCGGGCGCATACAAGAGCAGCTTGATAATCTACCATCACCTAAATCCTTTGCAACGGGCTACCTAGTCCATTAATACCTCTCATCATTGATGATGTCAGGAAGTGATGGCAATATTCGGATAAAGACTGTAACGTAAGAAAAAAGCCGAGAAGGCAAACTTCCCGGCGATACCAATAAAAAGGAGCAAACGAAACTGTCTAAAACTATAAGAGCGGGATGTGACGAAGCTGTGACACAGATATAACCTTGATGTGTTAATTGGCTGTTTAACGTTTTTTGCGAGCTTTCCAGGTACCGCCATAGACATAGTCCGGGTTATTCGGACTGACCTCAGACCAGCAGCGATCGCAGACAAACAGCCAGCCTCCAGCAGCATCAATCTGGACGCGATAGAGCACAGAGGCGGTTTCGCCACAGCGATCGCAGTTTTTTTGTCTAACACGAGCCACAGCAGCGCTCAGAACTCCACGTTATCTGGCGTCCGCGGAAAAGGAATCACGTCACGAATATTCGCCATCCCGGTCATAAACTGAATCAGGCGCTCAAAGCCGAGGCCAAAACCAGCATGAGGCACGGTGCCATAGCGCCGCAGATCGAGGTACCACCAGTAGTCTTCCAACGGTAGGCCACTGGCCTGAATCCGTCGCTCCAGCACGTCTAGGCGCTCTTCCCGCTGGGAACCGCCAATAATCTCGCCCACCTTTGGCGCTAGAACGTCCATCGCCGCAACGGTCTTTTCGTCTTCGTTCAGCCGCATATAAAAAGCTTTAATTTCGGTCGGATAATCCGTCACGATTACCGGCTTTTTGAACACCTCTTCCGAGATATAGCGCTCATGCTCCGACTGTAAATCTAGCCCCCAGGACACCGGATACTCAAACTTTTTATCAGCTTTCTCTAGCAGCTTAATAGCGTCGGTGTAGCTAATGCGCTCAAATTCGCTGCTGATAATGTTATCTGCTGTTTCCAGGACGGTTTTGTCAATCCGCTGGTTGAAAAACTCCATATCCTCTCCGCAGTGCTCCAGCACGTAGCGAAAGACATACTTCAAGAACGCCTCGGCCAAATCCATGTTGCCTTCCAGGTTGCAGAAGGCCATTTCTGGCTCAATCATCCAAAATTCAGCGAGGTGGCGCGAGGTGTTGGAATTTTCGGCCCGAAACGTTGGCCCAAACGTGTAGACATGGGTAAAGGCCATCGCCATAATTTCCGCCTCAAGCTGACCACTCACGGTCAAATAGGTCGGCTTACCAAAAAAGTCTTGGCTATAGTCCACCACCTTCTCATCCGTCAGCGGCACGTTCTTCAGATCAAGACTGGTGACGGCAAACATTTCTCCAGCCCCTTCACAGTCACTCGCCGTCAAAATTGGCGTATGAATCCACAAAAAGTCTCGCTGCCGGAAGAACTCATGCACCGCCTGAGCGCAGGCATTGCGTACCCGAAACACCGCGCCCAAAGTATTGGTGCGCGATCGCAGATGCCCTAGAGATCGCAAAAACTCAAATGAATGACGCTTCTTCTGTAGCGGGTAGGTTTCCGCGTCCGACTCGCCGTAGAGTTCTAGAGACTGGGCCTGCAGTTCCACGCGCTGACCTTTCCCCGGTGAGGCCGCTAGTTGACCTGACAGTTCTACCGACGCCCCCGTCCCCAGTCGCTTCATTAAGTCCGCATAGTTGGGCAAATCTTCAGCCGCGATCGCCTGTAAGCCCGCCATTGAAGAGCCATCGTTGATCTCGATAAAAGTGAAACCTTTTGCCTCTCGCCGGGTTCTGACCCAGCCACGAACCGTAATGTTGTCTCCCGGCTGTCCGGCTTGCAAAATCTCTTTGACACGTCGAATGGTCATTAGCGTAGTTGTCGGTATTCGTCTACGAGTGGCTGATACTAGGTTGACACCCTTTCTAGCCTTTTACCAATCCTCATTTTGACAGGTTTGCACTGGGCCGGAGCGCTATTGCAGATGCCTACCTATTTAGATAACCGCCCGCAAAAACTACCCGGCACAGCCTCGCAGCAGCCATCCCAGCAAAAGCCCCAAACCACCAAAACGCACTGCCTGCCAAAAAGGTTCTTGAAAATTACGCCAGGTGACTAGCCGACTCTCTAAAGTCAGCTCTAGCTGTTCCAACTCCGCCTGCAATCGCGCTAGCTCCTGCCGGGGCAGATCTGCTTGACTGAGCTGCTGATGCTGTTGCTGAGCCTGCCGCACCTCGCGGTAGCGCTGTCTCACAGCTTTAAAAGTTTGGGCGGTTTCGCTCAAAGCGGCTTCAAACTGGCCCATGTCCTCAGCCGTTAGGGGGCGAAATGTCTTTGCCTTAGCACCGGAACCACGAGCCGACTTCATGTCTGAGAGCCTAACTAGACACTAGTATGGAACTGGGATTATTGCCCGCGATCGCCATTTATCAAACCAGCTTTCAGCCATGTCTCATTCAGCTAGCGCAGACGCTCTCAAACACTTTAGCAGTTTAGAACTTGCCCAGGCTTTAGCCGCTCAGCTCGCTATTCAGCCCCACGACTGGCACCGTCTCAGCGCCAATCGCCAAGTGCGGGCCCAAGAACAGATAGCCGCCGCTTTAGTCTACCTACTCAAAGATCAGCCAGCAGAAGCCCAAATACGGCTACAGCAGGCAACAGGCTGGCTCGATCGCTCCATCTCAGCCCCGCCCTGCCCCACTCACCGAGAGCAGCAGGCCAAAGCTGCTCAGGCCAGCCAGCAGTAGCGCTATCGCACTAGCGGAATCCGCGTCCAGCGCTTAACCCGCTTGCAGAGATGTAGCTCGTTGCTGTGCTCAACCCAGCGCACCTCATCAAAAATTTGATAGAGAATATACAGGCCACGACCACATTCCCCCATGTCGTAGGCGACCTCAGTCTCAGCAGGTAGGCCGCAGACTCCCGGCAGTCGGAAGCCCTTGCCTTGGTCGGCGATAATCCACCAGTGACAGTCAGCGGCAACCGAAAATTTGACAGAAACGGCTTTGCAAGGATCAAGCTGATTGCCGTGCTTGGCCGCATTGACGAGGGCTTCCTGAAGTCCAAGGCGAACTTCTGCCTGCCATCGACGCGGTACTTTTGCCAGTAGCAAATCTAAAATAGGACGCAGATAGAGCGTTGACGGAAAACTTAGACGTCCCCACTGATGAGCAGCCGAAGGTGTTGAAATCGCAATCACTGAAACCCCCAGAGTTGTCAGATGATTTTTAACAAAGTTGATGCAGCCGTAAATGCACAGTGATTCAGCAACAAACGTGCCGGTTTACCTAATTTTTGGAACGGGGCTGAATGGTCAAATAAAAGCAGCTACTAAAGACGTAAGTACCTCGGTCAATTTGTAACCTTTGCCAAAAGCGATTACTTCAAAGTTCTTTGCTATTACTACAAATATATCAGAATCTCGTCTATCTTTTGCAAGAAAGCAGCCGCTTGGGCCGTTCTATTGCTCCATAGCAATTTAATGGCTAAATGCCTAGAGAACGAATGTCCTATCCAGATACGAAGTTCCCTCAAAGCCTGATTTCACTAGCTTTCGGGTAGCTTGAATGGTCCAAGCAAAGCGCTCTGTCACCCATTCTCGATGAATTTATCAGATCTTTAAAGTCGCTCTCGCGAGCGCTTGAAAAGACTTATTGGGTTTTGACAATTCTCTTCAAGAAAGTTAGCTGAGCGAATTACTTCGTGATTAAATTGAATAAACTAAGATTGCTCAATTTTGCTGTGTGGCCTTCAGTATTCCGGGATCTTACGCAGGCGATCGCTACTTTTTAGGGGTAACACCGCAACGATACCAATTCGCTAGTCGCCGGGGGGAAACGCCGCAGGCATAGGCTAAAACAATTAGCTGGTTGAGCAGCATTGTTTGCCAAACGCCGAGCCGCTGCCAGCGGCGACCGGAAGTCGTAACGACTGCTGCAGGCATGACAACTTTGCCGTAGCGTCCCAGGCGACGGACAAAGTCATAGTCTTCCATGATGGGCATGGCCGCAAAACCGCCTAGCTGCTCAAACTGACTTTTGTACAGGAAGAAAGCCTGATCGCCGTAGGGCAGCTGTAGCAGGCGCGATCGCCAATAAACGCCCCACTCAACTAGGCGGATACCCGGTAGCTCAGCGTCAATTTTGAGCCGGAAAGCACCGCCTACCACCTGAGGCAGCGCTAAGGTCTGCTGCACCACCGTCTCAAAGTCCGCAGGCAGGCGCGTATCTGCATGTAAAAACAGTAAAATCTCCCCCGTTGCCGCCGCCGCCCCCTGATTGAGCTGGTGATACCTGCCTGGTTTAGTTTCCAGCACCTGAATGCCCAGACGGCGAGCTAACGCTACCGTGTCATCCTGACTGCCACCATCTACGCCAATAATTTCCAGTTGCGCAGAGGGGGTGAGAGAGGCCAGTGTAGCAGGCAGAGTTGCGGCCTCATTCAAAAGCGGAATAATTACGGAAATGCGCTTAGCAGGCGTCACGGACTGCCTCCCAGACAGCAAGATCTCGGGGATAGTCTACGTCTTTTAAAACCTCTAAATAGGCAATTGAAAGGGCAGCCGCTTCAGCCGCCGCCACCGTTTGGTTCAAGACAGTCTCTGTTCCCCAAGCTATGGACTGAAACAAGGCGGCAACAGGCCGCTTAAGGCCGATGAGATAGTACCCACCGTCGGCGGCTGGCCCTAAAACTACGTCGCGATCGCCTAGCTGCTCAAACGCCTGATTGAGGTGAGCCGCTTCTAGGGCCGGGCAGTCAATGCCAATGACGACGGTGCGGCTATAGCCGACCTTCTCAGCTCGGTGAAAGGCTTGCTCTAGGCGATCGCCCAAGCTGCCAGTTCCCTGAGACTGATAGGCCCACTGCGGCCCCAGCCAAGTCGTCATGGCGGCTTGGGTAGCACCTGTAAAGCAAATTTCTATTGCCAGCGATCGCTGCTGCTGACAGACCTGTGCCCGCCCTAAAGTATGCTCCGTCATCTGCCGCTGCAGTGCTGCTGCTCCAGCTTCGCCCAGGGCCGGAATCAGCCGCGTTTTGGTTTTGCCCGGCGTCGGATAGCGAGTAAAAATAATCAGGCAGTCTGTGGCCCCGTCAGCGGTCAACATTCAGCGTGATCTCCGGTTCGCGTTCCCACGGCTAGCTGTAGCATCATTGGATAGCCGCCATCTTGGTGGTACTTATCAGCCCAGGCTTGCAGTAGGGTATCTAATTCGCTCAGGGCCTGTTCCCGCTGCTGAATGTCAATGTCAAAAGCCTCAACGCCCCTAAACACGCCCTCTTCACCTTGAGCCCAAGCTTGCAAAATTTGAAAGAACTGAGCCACATCCTTGAGCATGACAAAGGCGCGCTCGCGATCGCCCCTGGGGGAATAGTGAGTCCGGGTCAGGGCGTAAAAAGGAATTTTCAGCAGCGGTGATTCAATCTGTAGCACCGTTCCCGAATACAGCAGCCGAAATTTAATATGCTCTAGCATGGCATCGCTCAGCGGCGTCCGGTGTTCCGGCGGCAAGTCCTCCTGAGACTTGACGTGCAGCAGGCCCAACAGCTCAATAAACTGAAACGAATTGAGTAGCTGTGCCGGGGGCAAATCCTGAGGCAAGGACTCCTCTAGCTGCTCCTTTTCCTTAGGCATCAAGCCTTCCCAAGCAACCCGGGGCTGACCCGATAGCCAGGGGTACTTCTCCTGCCAAAGATGCGGAATTCCGATAAGATAGTAAGGAGCATCGGCATCCAGTGACTTGAGAGATTTACCCTCTCGCACAGCAAATTCTACCTCTTTCACGATCGCCCTGACTCGCTTGGGTTCAACGTGATATAAAAAGCCCGTTTTGCGCAAGTTACGCCCCTGCTCTAGATACGTGCTGTAGATAGCAAATTTTGCTGCAGTTGCCGCTGCATCTAGAAACGTGCCGTAGCGATGCCCTCCCAGCTTCATCGTATTGATGGCTAAATACAGCAGGATCCTATCTGCTGAGCTAGCGTGTGGATTATCGGTTAAATCCCAAGCTATTTCAGAGGGTTTAGAGATCTTAGTCACTCCTTAGGAATTTTCGGCATTTAGGGAACAATTAGCAAGCAATCCACATCTTATAACAGAAAAATCATGGTTCTCTCAGCGCTGCCAATTAAATGGTCGCTCAGATTCCCTTATTCTATGAGCTTATCTAGAAACTGCAAACCCAAACAGCCTGGACATTTGGTAAATTTATAGGCTCGTTGGATCTACCCAAAGCTAGCCTTACACTATTGCGAAATTTTCCTTTTTAGAACGCAGGACTGCCGCAGTGTTCTACGATAGGCCGATAAGCCGCAAGTATCGCTGAATTAGCTGCCACTCATGGCAATAGCAGCGTCTTCTGTCCTCGAGTTGACCGAGGAAGACACCAGCTATTGATCCAGTTGAAATTCCCGTTTTACGGCTCTCAGATTCTAACTAGAGTTGTAGAGCCAGCGTTCTAGTTTAGTGGCATCCTGTCAATAAGCTGTCAAGAGAGTACAAGAGAGTAACAGAGTTATCTCACTCAGACCAGTTTCCCCTGTAGATGTTTTCCTTAGTTGAGGGTCTTCAATGGCTCAAAGTACACAATCTCGATTTAATCCTTCGGTCATGTCGCTCTGGAGCTATGACATTGACCAGCTTTCAGAATCTCTGCGTCTGTGGGATATCCATTATGAGCAGCTACAGCCCGGTGCGGTTTGTGGCTGTCTGCAGCAAATTCAGATTGGCAGTATTCAAATTTTTCGCAGTCAGATAAATCGCTCTGTCAGAAGCTTAGGCAGCTCTCCCCAGGGTACTCTGGCATTTGGCATTCCGCTGCAGGTACCGGGTAGAGCCATTTGGCATGGCTACGAGTGCGATCATAATCAGATTTTGCTCAATACAAACCGCGAGGTTGATTTCACCACGCCTGATAATTACGAGCTATTCGTGATTACAATTCATCGCCAAACCTTGTCAGAAATTGCCTACCAGCTCAATCGCAAAGATATTGTCAAAGAGCTAGATCAAAAAAGCCTGGTAGCCGGTATTCCGCAGCAGCTAGACCAGCTTCGCAGCTACCTGCAGAATGTTTTTCAGCAGGTGCAGGACAATCCCCTCTGCGTTTACGACGCTCAGGTTAGCCTCGTCACCACGCAGACTATCGTTCGCCTACTGCTCAATTCAATCCAGCTATCCCAAGACGCCCCTTCAAGTAGCCTACGTCCTCTGAGGCGGACATCCCTCGCCAGACGGGTAGAGGAATACATGCTAGACCATATGCAGCAAGCGCTGACTTTGGGGCAAATCTGTGAGGCGATGGAAATCAGTGAGCGATCGCTACACTACGCCTTTCAAGATCTATTTGATATGAGTCCGATGGCTTACCTGAAGGCGAGGCGGCTTAACCAAGTACGCCGCTATCTGAAGCTAGCTGATCCGCGCACAGAAAAAGTGGTTGATATTGCCCGTCAGTGGGGGTTTCACCATATGGGTCATTTTTCAGTGGACTACAAGGCGATGTTTGGCGAGTCCCCTTCAGAAACCCTAAAGCGGCTCTGAGCACTTAAATAGACCAGCTAAGAGCGATACCATACATAGGCCAGCTCATGCTGATCTAGCCCGATGCCTGATTCACCGCTGCCAAAATCTGCTTTCATTGCTCCCACTGGAACTAACCATGAGTCGGCAGAAGCCCTGCTGACTCAAACTTTATCAACCCTAATAAACTTTCTAGCCAGCGCTGAGCAGCAGTCGCCGCTGCCAGAGGTTAGCACCCTGCTGCCTGCCACCGTTCCAGAAGTAGGTCTGACAGACGGTGAGCTTTTAGCTGCGGTGCGGACAGTCTTGGCCAATTCAATGAATCCAGCCCATCCGGGCTACATGGGTCACATGGATCCGATGGCAGCAGTTGCCTCTGTCATGGGGGATTTACTGGCGGCAGGCATGAACAACAACATGCTCAGCGTCGAGATGTCGCCGCTTTTATCTCGCTTGGAGCCTCAACTGCTTAAGCACATGGCCCAACTGTTTGGGCTAGGGGACGCGGCGGGAGGACTGCTTTTGAGCGGTGGCAGTCTCGCTAACTTACAAGCTTTAGCCGTGGCCCGAAATGTCAAGCTGCAAACGCTAAAACAGGGGCTAAGCCAGCGATCGCGGCTTCCTGTGATTCTGGCTTCTCAGTTAGCGCACACGTCTGTGCAAAAAGCCGCTATGCTTCTGGGTTTGGGCACTGACGCCGTCATTCCGGTGGCTGTCAATCAAAATGCGCAGATGCAGCTAGATAGCCTACAGGCCGCTATTGAGCAAGCGATCGCCCAGGGACAACAGCCTTTCGCAGTTGTGGCAACGGCAGGAACCACCATCACTGGCAACATTGACCCGCTGCCTCAAATTGCGGCGATCGCTCAGCAGTATCAGCTTTGGCTCCATGTAGATGCCGCCTATGGCGGGGCGCTGATTTTTTCGCCAGAGCATCGCCATCGCCTCAAGGGCATTGACCAGGCAGACTCAGTGACTTTTAATCCACAAAAGTGGCTCTACGTCACGAAAACCTGCGTTATGGTCTTGTTTCGTCAGTTTGAGGTATTGCAGTCAGCCTTTAAAGTCGCCGCTCCTTACATGACAGAAGATGCCCAGTGGCCTAATCTAGGCGAGCTTTCAGTCCAGGGAACGCGTCATGCCGATATTTTGAAGCTCTGGCTATCGCTGCAGCACATTGGCGCCCAGGGTTACGCCCACATTATTCGACAAAACTATCAGGTGACAGCCTATTTATTAGAACAATTGCACCAGCGTTCCTACCTGCAGCTAGCCAGCCAGCCAGAAATGAATATTCTCTGTTTTAGAGGTACGCCAGACTGGATTTCACCTGCCGATTGGGATCAATGGAATGCCAATTTGCAGCAGTATCTTTTGCGGAAATATGATGTCTTTATTTCCCTGCCAAGCTATCAGGGACAGCGCTGGCTAAAAGTTGTTTTGCTCAATCCCTATACAGATAGCTCTGTCATCGATCGTCTCTGCCAGGGGATTGATACGTTTGCATCAGTCACTTGATCCCCACGGCAAATACACTAGAATTAATCATTAAAGCTTAAGGTAAAAAGCCATGCCAACCATTGATGCGCTAATTTCTATGACGTTTTATGGGGGCCTCGGCTATATGGGAATAGCCGCCATTGTTCATGCTTTTTATTGGACAGAACAGCGGTTAATTGAGCGGCAGACAATTGCTGAAGCAGAAGCTGTTAAAGCCGATCAGCAACTGCTTGAAGCCGCTGAAACAGAGCAAGCTCAAGTTGCGCTGCCCCAGCCGCCAGTCAAGGCCAAGCAAAAGGTAACGCAGCCGGTTTATGCATCCTTCTAGCTATCCCTTAGTCACCTTAGCCCAGAGCTAAATCAAAAGAAATCTGGCAGCCAGGGAGAAGTCGTTGCAAAGAGCTGGTCGGCGATCGCTCTCGTAGATTCATCTCCCTCTAAATATCCGGCATAGTATAGCTGCGTCGCTGAAAACAGGCCGCTATACAGCGGGGCCAAACTGGCTGAGGTGAGCTGCAAAGCGCCATGTCCGCCTAGTTTAACGTGGCCTTGCCCCTGCGTTACAGACAGCACATAACGCCCGGTGTTAGCGGGCAAATTCTCATCGGTCACTGCCAAATGTAGCTCAGCGTCTAAGCCAGTAGGATAGCCGCGTAGGGTTAGCGCCTGGGGCAGGTTGATAATGCGCAGCAGCCAGCGATCGGCAAATCGGGGCGTAGCTGGCTGCTCTGGTAAGGTTAGCGTCAGCAGATCGATTGGGCCGCTCTGCCAGCGAATTGTTTTGACGATTGAGCGATGGGAGGCCAACAGCGCCCAAAGAGTCTGGGTGGCCGCTTGCGTTAAAACAGCCCAGTCTTTGATTTCCAAGCAGGTTCCCTGCGGCAGACGCTTCTGCTCAAAAATAACGTAGCCCTGAGGGTTCTCAGCGGTACCCAAACGATAAGCATACACGGGGCCGTCCCCTGCCTCCGGCTGTAAACGCTGCCAGAAATAGGGATGGCGATCTAGATGACCGCTGTGGCGCGGTGCCTGCTGGTTATAGACCTGCTGTAGTTCTTTGTTGGTAAGGGCAACTGGCTCAACCGGCAAAACAGGCTTGGTAATGTCAATGCGATCGCTCTCAATTTGCCAGCCACAATAGCTACCGCCTTGTTCATAGCCCACCTGCCGATAAAGCCGCTGCACTGCCGGATACAGCACCGAAAGCACTGTTCCTTGCTCAAAGAGATCTTCAACCGTATGCTGCATCAGCGTGATGGCCGCCCCCTGATTGCGGCACTCTGGGGCGATCGCCACTGCAGCAATCCCCGTCATGGGAATTCTGCGCCCGTGAAACCACTGCCCCATTGGAATTTGCGCCAGTCCGCCTAAGAAAGTATTGTCTCGATAGAGCGCCCGTAAATTTGGGTTGCCAATTCGCCGCAGGTAGCTGGCGATCGCCGTCGGCGTCTCTACAAAGCACTGAGCCATTACGCTTGTTAGCGGTTCTACTGCATCTACAGCAGCCAATGAGAGATATTGAAACGTCATGTCTAGCGATCGCCTCCTTCAATTAAAACCTTGAGAACCTGAAAGATATTGCTGTTTTTTAGCCAGAAGCCGTAATCGCCATGAAAAATAGAAAGTGGCAGGGATGCGCTACCGTTAATTTTAATGAGCCTTTGTATTAATCCTCAGTGTCGTCAGCCGGATCATCCAGGTAATAGCAGCAGCCAGTTTTGCCAGAGCTGTGGCTCTGGACTCATGCTGCAAAATCGCTATCGCGTCATGCGGCTGATCAGCAGCGATAGCGGCTTCGGCAAAGTCTACGAAGCCTACGAGCGCAGCGAACCGAAAATTCTCAAAGTTCTCAAAGCAGACTTTAACCATAACGCCAAGGTCATCGATTTATTTCAGCAAGAAGCCAGAGTGCTAAGTCAGCTTCAGCATCCTGGCATTCCCCAGGTTGAAGCAGACGGATATTTCACCTTCATTCCTTCTGACAGCAGCCAGCCGCTGCACTGCATCGTCATGGAGAAAATCGACGGACCGAATCTGCGTCAGTGGATGCAGCAGCAGGGCAACAATCCGATTAGCG
Source organism: Sphaerothrix gracilis Ecp01 (assembly GCF_030405905.1). NCBI lineage: Bacteria > Bacillati > Cyanobacteriota > Cyanophyceae > Nodosilineales > Nodosilineaceae > Sphaerothrix > Sphaerothrix gracilis. The sequence continues at coordinate 11,749 of NZ_JASATW010000002.1, read as the reverse complement.
AAAAGCAGGCTCTAGACTGGCTGTATCAGCTTGTAGAAGTCCTGCACCTGATCCATCACCAAAACTACTTCCACCGCGATATCAAGCCCGAAAATATTATGCTGCGCTCCAGCGGCCAGCTAGTGCTGGTGGACTTTGGGGCCGCCCGGCACATCACCGCCACCTATCTAGCTCAGCTCGGTCAGTCGGGCGGCATCACTGCCCTCAGCTCAGCCGGATATACGCCCCCCGAACAAGAGCAGGGGCAGGCAGTTCCCCAGTCCGATTTTTACGCTCTAGGCCGCACCCTGATCTATTTGCTCACGGCTAAACATCCTACAGACAGCGGTATCTACAACTCTTTTAGCAACGAGTTCAACTGGCGCACCGCCGTCCCTCAGCTTTCTCCTCGCTTTGCTCAGCTACTCGATCGAATGATTTCGCCTAGAGCGATGGATCGTCCTCCCGACACACAGGCCATTTTGACGGAGCTACAGGCACTACAAACCGCTGCTTCCAGTTCTCGACCCCCCAGCCGAAACATCACTTCCACCGTTCCATCTTCTGAGTTTACGCAGCCCGATAATCACACAGCCTGGCAAAGCCAACTCCTGACTCAGATGCGATCGCGCTCTAGCTGGCAGTCCCGCTTCATAGGGCTTGCCGTTTTGGGGCTGCTGGTCACGCTCACGGCTGGGATTTGGCACGGCGTTCAGCAAGAAACCTGGTTTCCGTGGAACGGCTCTCCGTCGGTGCCTGCCGAAGTCGCTACGGTTAATCCCCTACAGGTTTTACAAGGACACGCCAACCCCATCAATGCTCTGCTGCTGACTTTGGGTAATAATCAGCTCATCAGCGCTAGCGCCGATAAAACAGTTAAAGTTTGGGATCTTACCAGTGGCGAAGTTTTACAAACCCTGCGCGGGCACACCAGCTTTATCAACGCGATCGCGGTGAGTCCAGACGGGCAGCAGCTAGCCAGCGGTAGCGCCGACGGTGAAATTCGGCTCTGGGATTTGGCATCTGGGGAAACGCGGCAAACGTTTGCAGATAGCTCAGTTTCAATCAATGCCTTAGCTATCACCCGCAACGGCCAGCAGATCATCAGCGGTAATGCTGAAGGCGTCATTCAGCGCTGGGACTTGTCTACCGGAGACCTATTAGATACTTGGACAGCCCACACCAGCGCCATTAACGCTCTTGCCGTCAGTCCTAGCAATCAGCTTCTAGCAAGCGGCAGCGCCGATAAAACTATCCGGCTTTGGGATTTAAACAGCGGTGAAGCCATCCATGTTTTGTCGGGTCATGCCAGCTTTGTCAATGCGATTCAGTTTAGCCCGGACGGAGCTGATCTAATCAGCGGCAGCGCCGACACCACTCTCAGGCTCTGGGACGTGGAAACTGGAGCCTTAGAAAAGACCCTCCCCGCCCACACAAGCTATGTCAACGATCTGGCTATCAGCAGCGATGGCAGCCTCGTTTTGAGTGCCGGAGCCGATCGCAGCGTTAAGTTTTGGGACGTTCGCACTAGCGAACTCCAGCTAGATACAGTTGGCTACACCAATCATATTGACCATCTCGTTGTTCATCCTCAGGGATTTATCATTACCGCCAGCATAGACAGCCCCGATATTGAAATTTGGACGCTTCCGCCAGAATGAAATAAATTATTTCTGTAAAATACGCTACAAAACATCTCCTTTCTTTCCTTTTTGATCTAGGCTAGAGACTGAAAGCGCTAGGTATGAACTATGCATCAGTCAGAACGCCGCGATCGCAACAATCGCAACCAGATCATTCAAGAACTGCGCCACCAGCTTCGCTACACCAGCACCCCTGCTGAACGAGATGCCGTTCGCCGCGAACTGGATTTCTGGATTCGCTATCGCTAGTCCAAGCTGAAAGAATTTTAGGCTATAGGTTTAAGCCCGATTAACAAAGCTAATTCTAGCCATTTCCAATAGCAGTCCACGTCCACAAAACCGATTTGACGCAGCCACTGAAGCTGAGTTTCCACATCTAGCAGCTGATTAGACGGATCTTCTTCGCCCGGCCCATAGCCAATGGCAGCGAGAAATTGTTCGTGTAGGCGCTGGCTGGGTGAGGCAACATGCTCTAAATTACAAAAGATGCCGCCAGGCTCTAGATGAGCAAAAATTTCCTGATAGAGCGATCGCTTGCGTTCATGACTGAGATGGTGAATAGCAAAGCTGGAGACAACTACATCAAACTGGCCCAGCGCTGGCAGCGGCTTGTCTAAATTATGATCAATGACGCATACTGTCTCATCTTCGGCAAAGCGGGCCCGAACCGTCTTGAGCATTGTGGGGGAAAAGTCCAAAGCAATGCTCTGAAGTTCAGGCCGATCCAGCTTGACTAAGCCCAGCAAACGGCCATCTCCCGTACCTAGATCTAAAACACGCTTGGCTTGAAGCGGCACATGAGCTAGCAGCACAGCTTCTCCCTCCGTACGATGAGGGATTTTATCTGCCCTAGCCAGATAGTCTAAAGCATGGTCGGCAGAAGTCCACTGATTAAGAGTCATAGCTCAGCCTTGAAGTAAGGGGCGCTCAGTTTGTCTCACCTGTCTCGGTCAAAAAACTTTAGTCAATTAGCCGCTGCGAGAATAGTAGCGCGATCACCTCAGCCGTCGCCGGGGCGCAGCGATCGCGATCGCCATATTGCAGCCAAGCCAGTTCTTCAATTTCTGAGTCAGGCTGTAGCACTCCGACAAATTCTGCCCGATAGCAGGTCAGACACACCCAAGCCGGTGGGCAATACCCATGAGCCGGAGCCTCAATTGTTGCCCAAAGCTGCCAAGATGACTGAGACAGCTCAACCCGCAACTCCTCGCGGACCTCGCGGGATAGGGCCTGCCAGTCTGACTCGCCCACCTCTGGTTTCCCCCCTGGCAAATAAAACGCATCTTTACCTGCAGAGCGGACGCAGAGAAGTCGGCGAGCTTTCACATAGACCCAGCCAACAGCTTTAATGAGCATGACTGATACAATTTGCGGTTTTCCGTAGTTTCACTGAGCTAACGTAGAATTCAGCGCTCAAGACTTTAACTAAAGTTATTGAAATCTTACCAACTCTTTATGCCTGAAAAGCCCTTATTCGGGCACTCTAGAGATAGGCGCCACACACAACTCTACTGACTATGAGAAAGGTATTTTTAACAACTGCCGCGGCCCTCTTCAGTTTCGTCCCCGGTACGATCACTCATGCTGTTCGCGCAGAAAATCTTTATTTCACGCTGGAAAATCAAACTAGCCGAACGCTAGTTGAACTATATCTCAGCCCCCTTAACAGCGCCGACTGGGAAGAAAATATCTTATTCTCGGCTGTTCCCCAGGGGGGCGGTGGCATGATTGAGGTAGAGGAGCTAAATACTTGCCAATACAAGATCTTAGCCGTGTTCGCAGACGACGTACTCGTTGAAGATTACGAAGTCAACCTCTGTGAACTTAATACTTATACTCTAGTTGATTCAGTCTTTGAGTAAGTGCTCTAATCTGGGCTATTTGAAATTTTCTCCAGTTTTTTCAGCCTGCGGGCTGCAGCCTCTTCAAATCGCTTCGCACCCAGAACAGCTAGACTCACAGCAGTCAGGAAAAATAGTTTTTAGCTACCAATTACTCGCTACAAGGGCATGCGCTCAGTCTTACTCCCTTGTCTACTAGGAGATGGCAGGTACCCCAATCTCAAAGTGGATATGGTTGTCATGTCCCCTTATATACTGGCTCAGTCCCTCATTAATTAACTGGGGATCGTTAAAGAAAACTCGTGTAACCAAACGCTGCGATCGCAGCGCCTGAATAATCGCGCGGGTAGCAGCGCGATCGTAGTTGCTGCTTTGCCAAGTGGTTCCGTAACTGCCATCAGTGCGCGGAATTGAAAGATCGCAGGCATTGCCGCATTGATGACCGCTGTGGTCAGGAGTGTAACCACCGCTGGGATAGCTGACATCGTTGACCGGAATTAGCGAAATCGACCGCCGTCCTCGGCGATGATTTTTCTCATAGTGTTCGCCCGCCGCAATAATCACGTCTACCAGCCAACTGGTGCCGTAGTCGTGCTGATCGCTCAGGTCAGCCCGCTCAAAGTTGATAAAACCATCTCCCTTAATCGGCATCAGCATCCATTTAGGCGCATTAGCCGCTTGGAGAAACTGATGGGTTCTTTGCCCGACATCAATTCGCCCATCCCCGCCCAGCGTAGTCCTACCCGCAATAACTGACTGGAAAAGCTGAATCGCTCGCAGCATTCCGGAATCGACATAAATTCCAGGCCGAAAAAAAACGTACCCTAGTTCCGCCAAACGTTCTTTGACTTGCAAAACATCTTCAGCATAATTTTTTCCGCCCCGCCCCACGCTGCCGCTCAAAGAAATCACTTTAGCTTCTGGCTGGGGATCGACAACCTCAATCACGAAGTCTATGCTTTGATCTTCAATCTTTATCTTCAGGTTGCGCCTGCCTTCACTAAAGAAGCGGTAGTTGATCAGCCAGGTTCCTTCTGGCTTCACCCTGGGCGCAGAAGTGGCCAGAAAATCACCTGAATAAAGCGACACTGACTGACCGACATAGCTGCGGTCAGCCCTACCCTCAATCTGAAAAAGCTCCTTAACCTCAACAGACTTAGGCACCTGAGTAAGCTCAATCTTCTGCCGGGGAGTGGGCTTCGGTTCTGGCTCTGGCTCGTCGGTTTCCCAAGCTACTGTCATTCCTCCCGGTGCATCAAGGCGACTAAACCATTCGTGCATCTTGACAATAGTGAGACGATATTCGTCGTTGTAGGGACGCTTCTCGATTTTGTCGATATAGTAGCCCCCCTGCATGAGGTATATGGCCTGTGCCGTTTCTTTTATCCAAGTCCCCATGTTTTAACCGCTTGACCAAACGTTTTTGTTTTCCCTACTTAAGGCAGCTTATGCCACATTTGCAGCAGACTGTCAGGAAGCTTAATTTTTTAACAAAACGGCCCTGCTACGCAAATAGGGGCTAGGCAACCTGCCGCTCCTGTTTTGAAACTTGAGCAATCGTTTCCAGCGTTTCCGCCCTAATCCAACCCTGTTCAGCAGCGTGCATAGCCGCCATTTCGGTATCCGCAACCACTAAGAACTGAGTACCGATTCGTCTCACTGCCTGCGCGATCGCCTGTAGCTGCCGCTGCCGCTTAGCATTTTGCTGACTCACGTCTCGAATATAAATAGCCAAAATTTGACCTGCAAAGTCTTGGGCAATTTGGGTGTAGATTTCAGCATCCTTTTGGCCACTATCGCCAATTAAAATAAACGGTAAATCAGGATAGCAACGCAGAATGGGCTCAATTTTTTCGCGTTTGTGAGCCATATGGTCAAAGCTCAACAGGTTCTCTATAGACAGTTCAGTATCTTTCAGCAGCAGCGGCCCAGCCGGAATTTCCTGCAGCTCTAAAAATTCCGTGAAAAGGTCATACATGTTCCAGGCGCTGCTAGAAACGTAGAAAATTGGGTTAACGGCTAGTTCTTGGTGGCCCTGTTGTAGAGCCTGGTAAAAGGTAGCTACCCCTTTGAAGGGCAAGCGCGTTCGGGCATTTCCCAGGTAGGCAATACGCACCATACGAAAAAAATCGGTCGCAGCCGTATGGACAATCGTATCGTCTATATCACTGATGACGCCAAACTGAGTTGCGGCAGTGGGGACCAGCACAGATCCCCTGTTAATAACTGGTGGCTGTTGCGGCGGCTGAGGCTGCAACAATTCTAGGCAGGCGGAATACCAAAGGCGATCGCCATCTAAAGCCTCTGGCAGTTTGATTTCGGCCTGAAAGTAACCTTCACGGTTGGTGACAACCTCTACTCTCTGCTCAGCAAAAGTAACAGCCACTCTGGCATTGGGCACCTCATCGCTCTCAAAGCGACGATACATATTGAGTAGGTTTTTCCAGAGAGAAGCATCTTTAGGTCGTGAACGGATGCCTTTATTCTGCAATACGCGCCCCATCAGCCAGACGCGCTTGGGCGTTCCATAGCTGCGATAAGGCACGATCTTTAGAGGCTCTCGAATATGAAGCAGCTTATTTAGCTCAGATTTCCAAGCACCAAAAGTAGCATTAAGCTGGCTTGTCCACTGCGATAGTCGGCGTTTCCAGTCGCTCATCGCGTTTCTCAGCATCTATATTTTCAGCACTTTTAGAATACAAGGCTCGCAGTGCTTCCACCTGGGTCATCGGGCAGAGCTTATTTGATAGACAACGTATTGGCAAAGATTAGCGATCGCGTATGATTGACATTGCATATTACTCATAAAGTTCAGTCTGCTATATCAGTTTGAGGAAATTTGAGCATTCAAGCTGAAGTTTCACCTACACAACCAAACGTAGTCAAATATTGGCTTATGCGGCTAGATATCCACAAGCTTAATCTAGGATCAGACTCTGCGGAACGAGATATTGCAGTTGGCCTATCCGAATATTTTTATCAAAACTCAACCTACCACAAATTTCTTAAAAGCCATAAAACGATCCTGGTAGGTAATCGCGGTACGGGAAAAAGCGCAATTTTCAAATATATTGCTCTCACAGAAGCTAGAAAAGGCAATCTGATCTTAGAGCTTTCCCCTGAAGAATATTCATACGAGCTGCTCTGCGAATACCTGCGTAGCGAAAGTGAAGGCTCCTGGGGCAAACAAAGCGCCTACTCTGTTGCCTGGCAATACCTACTCTACAATCTAATTTTTAGCAAGATCGCCGCCAATAAACGAGGCTTACTGCTTGGTCCTCAAAAAGATATTTATGCCTATGTCCGTAATAACTTACAAAACCAGCAGCTCAATTCAATTAGTATTCTAGTCAACTATCTAAAGCGATTAGAAAAAGCTAAATTTGAATCTCAAGAAACTTTTACAAAAACCAGAGAACTACAAGCTCTCTACAGCTTAGAAGAAATCAAGGAGCTAGTTCCAAGCTTGAAGAAAGTCTTGCAAAAAACTCGCATTAAAATCTTGGTCGATGAGCTAGACAAAGGTTGGGACAATTCAGAAGATGCTCGCTACTTTATTGCGGGACTTTTTCAGGCCACTCAAAAGATAAATCTAATTAGCTCAAATCTTAAAGTATATGTTTCTATTCGGCAAGAACTCTTTGACAATATCCCACAAATCTATGACGATGCTCAGAAAATTCGAGAAGACGTTGAAATTATTCGCTGGGGCAGAGACGAGCTGATCGAACTGCTAGGTCTAAGAATCGTTCATTCTTTTCCAGAAGCCAAAAAGCTGACCAGTCATCGTCGCTGGAATTCAGTTTTTTCAGCTCAGCTATCATCTCGGCGTGAAGATTCGGCAGATTATATTATCAATAGGACTCAGCTTAGACCAAGAGAATTACTACAGTTTTGTAAGCTTTGTCTAGAACGCCACGTCAAGGGTAATAAGGTGACTGAACCAGCGATTTTAGCCGCGGAGGAAATGTACTCTGAGCAAAAAATCAAGGATTTAGCAGCAGAGTATCGCTTTCAGTATCCTTATCTGCTTGATCTATTTGAAGTATTTCGCGGCAAATGTATCTACTTCTCGAAAGATGAACTTGATTTATTTATACTGGCGATTGTCTGCGGTGATGTCGATGTCGATCAGGCTATTTGGGTAATCAATATGGACTACTTAGAACTCAAGAAAATTTTATGGCACATCGGTTTTCTCAAGGCCGCTATTCCAAAGGCTGCTCAAAAGCAACCCTGCAATGCTAACGCTTACTTGGGCCATTATGAAATTCCGACTATTAACCTAGAGAACATCCAGCACTTTTGCATTCATCCGGCCTTTGCTAGCTTTTTATCTCTGAAAAACTGAGCACGATACAAACAATGCAGCAATGTTTCTCTATTAGCGGGTTCTCTTGCAACCGCGGCAACAGCCAGAGGCCAGTTTCCCTATGAGATGGAAGCCCTTCAAAGCACATCATCACCTTGAAAAATGTATTCAAACAATTCCAGCTTGGTTAGCAGTTACTATTTCAGTTGTATGTCTGGCAGTTCTCGCCCTTTGGGTCAATGAAATTCCTGTCGATTCTATTCAGACTATATTTTCTCGCGAAGCTCTACAAATCCTCTTCTCTGAAGCTGAATCGATCGCAATCGTAGCGGCGGTTATTCTGTATTTCAAAGGTGCTCCCGATCGCAAAGCTCAAAAGCATTACGAGGCATGGCGTGTAATTGATAGTGCAGCAGCGGCCAAAGTTTCTACTAGCTATGCACGGCAGCGAGCCTTGCAAGATCTGCATCACGACGGTATCTCTTTGCGAGGATTGGATGCCCCTGGGGCTAACTTGGCCCAGATTGAACTGCCTGAAGCCAATTTGCAAGGCGCAAATTTGCAAGGCGTTATTCTTTGCGGCGCTAACCTGCAAAGAGTGGATTTTAGAGGTGCCAATTTAAGGGGAGCCGACTTGCAAAAAGCAAATCTGAAAGGCGTTAACCTGCGTGGCGTCAATCTGCACAAAGCGAATCTACGAGATGCTATTCTCACCGGGGCCAGTTTGCAGGAAGCAAATTTGACGGGAGCCTCGCTGCGGGCGGCTGAGCTATGGAAAGCAGCATTTTGGGGAGCTGACTTAACAGATGCAGAGTTGAGATGGGCCGAGCTGCAGGGACACGAGCTAGAAGGGGCCAAACTCTGCCGTACTGTTTTGCCTGATGGTCGCCAAGAAGATTGTAACTGCTTGGAACAATCGAGACGCTGATAGCTTCTTTAAAGTTGGGACTTTGAGTTTTGACAGACTAAAAAATGGATATTCTAGGCATCCGCTACGGGTCTATGCTGCTCTCACGGCGCTTCCAGATCGGCTTCGCTGCATTTTGTTTGACAGCTCTATTGCCACAAACATTGCCTGGTCTGTTCAATGAAGCCATAGCTCAGACTCAGTCCCCAGAAATCAGCACTTGGGCAACTTTAGAACAGGAAATTATTGCAGAGCAAAACCAGGTACGGCAGGATCCGCAAAGCTATATTCCCTTGCTAGAATCTTGGCTAGCCCGCATGGATGCCCAAGGTAATATTCCTGGTGGCTGCGGTCCTCGCTGCACGTTGCGCACCAATGAAGGACGTCGCGCCGTCATAGAAGCCATTCAGTTTTTGCGAGATCAGCCATCTGTAGGCTCTCTCATCGACTCAGAAGCGATCGCTCAGGCAGCCAAAAGACAGGCCCAAGACCAAAGAAACGGTGCTACTGGTCATATCGGGGCTGATGGCAGCACGGTAGGCCAACGACTGACTCAAGCTGGCGTCAACTGGCAATCAGTAGGTGAGAACATTGACTATGGTTCTCGCACCGCTGAAGCCGTAATCATGAGCCTGATTATTGATGATGGGGTAGCTAATCGAGGACACCGCACTAATATGTTCAACCCTCGCTGGACAGCAGCTGGCGCTGGGTGTGGTGAACATGCTGTCTATCAAACCGTTTGTGTCATCAACTATGCTCAGACAAGCGATCGCGCTGCTAATGGTGACAATCTCAGCAGCATTCCTGCACCCGCTAGCGATAACCAGTTCCTAGTCATTAATCGAGGTACTGTTGACTTGCTCTCTCTAAAAATTGCAGGCATTGATGCCTTAGCAAGCACTTTAGCGCCCGGACAAACCCAGACAATCAGCTTAGACGCAAATGCGGCCTGCCAAGCAAACTTAACGATTCAGTTAGGCGGTAACTATCTGCCCCTCAACTGGGGCAACGTGCCGATTTGCGGCTCAGTGCTGACCGTGAATCAAGACAATCAGTTCAATCTGCAATATCGTTAACATCGTTAATTAGGCAACGCCTATCTCAAGTTGGACGTATTTACTCTCAGTCAGCGGTAAAGTGGGCCTAGCTTGGGAGATAGAAAGCATGGCTGAGAATCAAACAGATTTTTCTCAAAACATTGCCGAGGCGTTGGCTTCGGCGCAGCAGGCCGGTGAATTTGCTGCTGACTTTGCGGTTAAGGGGCTGCAGTGGATAGCAGGCACGGCCTCGAAGACCGTTACCGAGGCTAGCACCCAAGCTGAAGCCACAGCCCATAAGTCGGTTGAACAAACGACTGAGATTGCCGGGCAGCTGATTGCACCCATCCTTGACAATCCGCTGCTGCAGCTTATCTCTAAAATTCCTGGCCTGGGCTGGATGGGATCGCTCGGACAGGCCGATATCGAACAGGCAGAATCGGATGTTGAGCAGCTCAAGCAGCAGTACCCCTCTGAGAGCGCAGACGAGATTGCCCATCGCATCATTGTAGATACAGCCTTAAAGGCTGGAGGCATTGGCCTGATGACCAATATTATCCCTCCAGTGGCGATTGCTTTATTGGCCATTGATTTAGCCGCTACAACAAAGCTGCAGTCTGAGATGATTTACCGGATTGCCTATGCCTACGGTTTTCCGCTAGACAATCCGGCTAGGCGAGGAGAGGTGCTGACAATTTTTGGCCTTTCCCTGGGAGGATCTGGCTTGCTCAAAACAGGTTTTAGTTTTGCTGAGATTATTCCTGGGGTCGGCGCTGTTGTCGGCGCTTCCAGCAACTTAGTTCTGCTGTACGGCTTAGGATATGCAGCTCGCCGCTTCTACCAAGCCAAGCAAAACGGTGAGTTTACCCAGCAGGATGCAGAAACTATTCAGCGTGACCAAGCCAAATACATGCAATCTATCACTGAGCAGCAGGCCATCATGGATCAGATTACAGCCCACATGATTTTGGCTAGCTACCCAGAGCAGTCTTGGTCACAAATTTCTCAAGAACTGCAAAAGCTAGCTATTTCCGAGCAGTCAGCCCAAGCGATCGCAGACAATGCACGAGCACCCAAGCCACTAGAAGCCCTTTTACCAAAACTCGATCAGGAACTGGCAAGGCCCCTCGTTGAGCGCTGCGAACAGATTGCTGCACAGAGCGGAGAAATGACAGCTCAAAAAGAAGCTATTCTAAATACACTCTACAGCTATTTTGAATTGCAGCCCGTCTCCTACGGTTCTTGAACAAAGCGGCTCAAAGCTGGAAAGCTGCTTAAAACTGCGATCGCTCTAACACTCTGAGCTATTGCACTGTATCTAGGCTATGCGATCGCAGCTACCTTGTCAGATTCTGCCGCCGCTTCGTTTTCTTCGTTGCGAACCCGGTCTAAGTCTACATCTAGCACGGTCATCTTCAGTCCCGCTCTAGGCTGTCCATCACTGTTGGAAACGTATGGGCTTGGCTCAATGCTGCCTGTGCAAATAACTAAGGATCCTTTCTTCAAATATGGCAAGGCTCGCCAAGCGGCTGATTTTTGCCAGATATTGAGAGCAACGGTAAACGAGCTTTCGCGATCGCGGACACCTCGTACATAAAGCGTGGCCGTTGCGACCTGAGCTTGTTCTCCATTGCGGAGTTCAACTACTTTAATCTGAGCATCTGCCGCTAAGTTACCGCTAACAATCCACTTGTTCAATCCTGCGCTGGACATAATAAATCATCCCTGAGTAGAAGTACAATCGCAGACAATAAAGCTGCAAGTTAAGACTACCCGGTCAGACTAGAAGAGTAACCTATGCAAAAAGCGCTTACCAAATTTGGCAAGCGCTTTTTGTTTGAAAGTTACCCTGGCACTGAGCTATTTTCCCGTGGGGCAACCCCCAAAGTATCTTCGCCGCAGGTGCGTTTCACAACCGAGTTCGGGATGGGTCGGAGTGGTTCCACACCGCCATAAGCACCAGGAAAGCAGTTAAGGCAGAGCCTTGAGAACTGCACAGCAGAGAGTCGATTAAAAGGTAGTGAACT